>NZ_JBSGAW010000044.1:0-54332 GCF_053600955.1 Streptomyces sp. NPDC004838
GCCTTGAACGCCTTCGACATCACCTTCGACGGCCGCCTCTCCGCAGCCCGCCAGTAACCCCAACCACCTCGTTACACCATTCGATTGACAGACCCGTTCCCCCGCCGCACCCTTCGCGCGGCACCGCTTGCCCCGTCCACCGCCCGTGCCGACGCCCCGGGGCCGGGGCGAGCGCCGCCGTTCCGGAAGACGGCCAGCTCCGATCCGGCCCGGCAGCGGACGGCAGCCGCCACACCCTTCGGGAACCCCCCGGCCGCCGCCGCGCCCGATGGCGCATCAGCCCGGCCGGTGCGGGCCGCCGCGGCCCCCTGTCGTTCTGCCGGGTCTGCCGGGTCTGCCGCAGGGTGTCAGGGCAGGTGCGGGGGTTGGGGGCGCCGCCGACCCGCCCTGGGGCCTGTGCGCACAGGGGCCGTCCCCTCAAACCTGCACGCGCCCGTGCGATGCTCCTCCGCCCGGCCCGGGGCACCGGCCTCTCCTCCGGCGCCGCAGCCCCCGCCGGGCCGGTCTCACTGCTGTCGCGGAAGTGCTCCGTACGGCCGGATACGCCGTCACCCCGGTTCCCCGCGGCGGGTGGCGCCCCGGGCGCAGGCGCTCCGCGTTCACCCCGCCCACTGCGCCCTGGCCCCGGCCCGCGGCGGGGGCGTCGGCATCCCGGAACCCGTACGAACACTCGTGTGATGCACCGCCGCGCCGTCCCGTCGCCCGGACATCCTCCGCGCATGCGGGTATGTCCGGTGATCCCGGCATCTCGACGTCACGTGCCTCGGTTTGCTGTTCAGCGTGCGGTCCAGATCCAGCCCAGGGGGGTGAGGCCGAGGGTGCGGGCGACGGACTGGGAGGCGTGGTTGTCTGCGGTGGTGCTGTAGAAGAGCACGGTCTTGTCGCGGTGCTCACGCTGGTACCAGGCGGCTACGACGGTCGGTGCGAGGCGCTTGCCGCGGAAGTCGGGGCGGGTCCAGACGCCTGCCTCCGCGGCGGTGGCGTTCGACGCGGGGGTGAAGCAGATCGACACCGGCTCCCGGTCGTGGACGGCCATGGCCCACTCACCCATGCGCCCGTTGATCAGTTCGTTCCACTCGTCGGGCTGCCAGTTGTCAGGCCGGATCAGGTGCTGAGCGGTGCGCCGGCCGTCGGCGCCGG
This sequence comes from Streptomyces sp. NPDC004838, assembly GCF_053600955.1. NCBI lineage: Bacteria > Bacillati > Actinomycetota > Actinomycetes > Kitasatosporales > Streptomycetaceae > Streptomyces > Streptomyces sp. NPDC004838. The sequence goes on from NZ_JBSGAW010000044.1 coordinate 1,141, forward strand.
AGAGGACGACGGGCAGCGGGGCCGGGGCCGGGACGGCGAGACGGTCCGGGAAGACGAAACACGGGCCGCCTTCCACGGACACCGTCCGGTCGTCGAGGGATGCGACCAGACAGCGAAGCGCGTCGGGCAGCCGGCCGGGGCTGTACTCCTGCTCCATGCCGTCGATGGAGCTGGGGAGCGCGAGTCCGGGAGCGAGTGCCAGAAGACGTGCGTGGGGGGACCATGCCCACACCGCGAGCAGGGATGGATCTCTCAGGGCTGCTTGAGGGGTGTCCGGATCGGTCGCGAGGCCGTAGTTCGCGTCGATCTCCAGGGCCAGCAGGCGTCCTTCGTCCCAGGTCATGGTGAGAGGCTAACGCCACCGCACAAGCGGGACTTCAGGGGTCAGCGGGTGGCTTTGGCCTGGTATTCCATGGTTGCTCGGTAGTGGTTGGCTTCGTATTCGACAGGTGGGATGCGCCCTGGCTCTCCGCGGAGTCCCATCCGGCCGGGCAGCGGCGGTACCTCACCCCAGCGTTCGCCCTTGGAGCACTGCACCGTGGCCGGCAGATCGAGCAGTTCCTCGGCGAAGTCGACCGCGACGGCCACCGGGGCCTTCGCTGGATCGCTGCAGATGAGGCGCTCCCGTAGCCCACCAAGCGCGAGCCCCCGCGCATAGGTGACGAACACGTTGTCCGTGAAACCTCCGACCCAAGTGAACGCCATCATGTGACCGTAGCCAGACACCTCACGGTGTATCCCGTGATCCCGGGAATGATCAAGGCGCCATCACGCGCGCCGTCCAGCAGGAACGGCGGAGGAGCGCGGTCGGCGCAGGGGGCCGCGCTCCACCCCCGTGCTGCCGGCCTTCGCTCTGTCGTAGCCGAACGAAGGCCGGCGGCACGGGGGACAGGCGAGTTCTCCTCGCCGCTCGGCTTGGTCGGTGATGGGTTCGGGGGTTGTGTGGGTGGGTTTCTGCGTGCCCGCATTGTGGGGGTGGGGGGTGCGGGTCGGGTGCCTGGGCGGGTGGTGTGGTTCCTTGCTGGTTGTGGGATGCGTGGGCGGGGCCTGGATCGGTCGGTCCTGGGGCGGGCTGTGTTCTGCTTTGCGGTCAGTTCGAGGTAGGGGTGAACGTGCCGGGCTTGTACGAGCCCCCGGGGTTGTGCGCGATCACGTTCATCCGGGTGGCCGCGTTGATGAGGGAGACGAGGCAGACCAGCGCACCGGTCTGGTCGTCGTCGTAGTGCTTGCGTACTTCGGCCCAGGTCTCGTCGGATACGCCGTGGTCGCTGAGCCGTGTGCCTTCCTCGGCGAGCGCGAGCGCGGCCCGCTCGGCCTCGGTGAACACTGTGCTGTGCCGCCAGGCGGCGAGCAGGTTGAGCCGGAGGGCGGTTTCACCGGCGGCTGCGGCCTCCTTGGTGTGGACGTCGACGCAGAAACCGCAGCCGTTGATCTGGCCGACCCGCAGTTCCACCAGTTCCCGCAGGGCCTTGGGCAGCGTCGATCCTTCCAGGGCCAGCGAGGTGTTGTAGAACCGCTTGGCGACCTTCGCGGCGGTCGGGCTGTCGAACAGGTTGAAACGGGGTTCCATGGTGTCGTCCTCACTCGTGGTGTCGCGTGCTGTCGCACTGGACGGACACAAGACGCCGGCGGCCCGGTCCTTGTGACGGCGCGGTGATGTGGCGTGCGTCACCGGTCGTGGGCGTCACAAAGCGGTGGGGGCCGGCGTCTGGTGTACGGCGCAGTCGGCAGCGAACGGACAGGAGTCGGCGATGAACGACCGAACGGCGAGCGACTGGACAAGGGACCCCTCCGACCCCTCCGGCCCTTCCGAGCCGGTCGCTCGTGGCGACTGCGTGGACAGCGTCACCCAGGCGTTCGTCGCCCACCGCAACCTGCTGTTCACCGTCGCCTACGAGATGCTCGGCTCTGCCGCCGACGCCGAGGACGTCCTCCAGGAGACCTGGCTGCGGTGGGTGGGCGTCGATCCCGGCAGCGTGCGGGATCAGCGTGCGTACCTGGTCCGGATCACCACCCGGCAGGCGCTGAGCCATCTGCGCACGCTCCGCCGGCGCAGGGAGTCCTACGTCGGCCCCTGGCTGCCCGAGCCGCTGCTCACCTCACCCGACGTGGCCGAGGACGTCGAGCTGGCCGACAGCGTCTCGATGGCGATGCTGCTGGTACTGGAGACGCTCGCCCCGACCGGGCGGGCGGTGTTCGTGCTGCGCGAGGTGTTCGACCTCGGGTACGACGAGATCGCCGAGGCCGTCGGCAAGAGCCCGGCCGCGGTCCGCCAGATCGCTCACCGGGCACGGGCCCACGTCGCCGCGCGCCGGCCGCGAGGGGTCACTTCCGCTGCCGAGACCCGCCGCACCGTCGAGGCGTTCCAGCGGGCAGTCGAAACGGGCGACCTGCAGCGCCTGCTCGACGTCCTCGCGCCGGACGTCGTCCTGCTGACCGACGGCGGCGGAGTCGTGCAGGCCGCACTGGCGCCCGTCGTGGGGGCCGGCCAGGTGGCCCGCGTGCTGGGCGGGATCGCCGCCGCGCTGTCCCTGCGGCCGGCACAGGTCAACGGCGACCCGGCGCTGATCGTCCGGCTGGACGGCGAGATCGACACCGTCATGGCGATGCGCATCGACGACGGCCTCGTCACCGGGCTCTACGCCGTGCGGAATCCCGAGAAGCTGTCGCGTCTGGAGCGGGAGACCACCTTGCGCCGCTAGTGACCTGAGTCGGAGATTCGTTGGCAGTATGCGGCGACTTTGTCGAGGATCTCGTCGGCTGTCTTGGTCCAGACGAAGGGGCTGGGGTGTTCGTTCCAGTCGGTGAGCCAGGATCGGATGTCGCGTTCGAGGGCGTGGACGGAGCGGTGGACGCCGCGCTTGAGCTTCTTCTGGGTGAGTTCGGCGAACCACCGCTCGACCAGGTTGAGCCAGGAAGCGCTGGTGGGTGTGAAGTGCAGGTGGAAGCGTGGGTGGGCCAGCAGCCACTTCTTGATGTCGGGTGTCTTGTGGGTCGCGTAGTTGTCCAGGATCAGATGGACCTGGAGATCGGCCGGGACTTCCTTGTCGAGCTTGGTCAGGAACTTCCTGAACTCGACGGCCCGGTGGCGGCGGTGGAGGGAGCCGATGACCCTTCCGGTGGCGACCTCGAGGGCGGCGAACAGGGTCGTGGTGCCGGCCCGGACGTAGTCGTGGCTGCGGCGTTCGGGGACACCGGGCATCATTGGCAGCACGGGCTGGGACCGGTCCAGGGCCTGGATCTGCGACTTCTCGTCCACGCAGAGCACCAGGGCTTTCTCCGGCGGGTCGAGGTAGAGGCCGACGACGTCGCGGACCTTGTCGATGAACAGCGGGTCGGTGGACAGCTTGAACGTCCGGGACCGGTGCGGGGCCAGGGCGAACGCCCGCCAGATCCGCGAGACCGTCGACTGCGACATCCCTGTCGCCGCGGCCATCGACCTGGTCGACCAGTGGGTGGCGTTCTTCGGCCTCTCCTCAAGCGTCTTGACGATCACCCGCTCGACATCCGCATCGGTGATCTTCCGGGGGACGCCGGGCCGCGGGTCGTCGCACAAGCCGTCCAGGCCCCGCTCGATGAAGCGTCGCCGCCAGGTGCGGACGGTGTCCGGAGCGATCCGCAGCCGGCGCGACACCTCCATGATCGAGTGCCCTTCGGCGCACTCCAGCACGATCCGCGACCGCTGGGCCAAGGCCTGGGCCGTCGTGCGGCGACGCAACCAGCCCTCCAGCACCGCCCGCTGGGCATCAGTGACCGACAACGGCGGAATCTTCGGACCCGGACGACTCATGCCTAACTAACGACGAATCTCCGACTCAGGTCACTAGCTGGGTGCCGGTGGCCGGGCGTCTGGCGCCGGACGGGGTACGGGAGTTGTTCCGGCGGCACCTCCCCGGGGGCAGCCGCAGAGCCCCTGTTCCCGGACGAGCCCCGGACGGCAGGATCGCGATCCACAGCTGGAGTACTAGGGCCGCTTTTTGTCGTCCGTCAGCCACAACCCCAGTGCCGAGCCGACGAGGCCGACACCGGACCCCACTCCGGCCAGGGCCCTGGTGGCTCCGGTGTAGTCGGCGAAGGTGCTGACGTAGACGGCCGAGGCCGTGGAGACGATGAGCAGCAGCCAGAGTGCGGGCTTCATGAGGGGTCCTCCTGACCGGCCCCGGCGACCCGGACGGGGCCGACGAGGTGGTGATCGCTTACGTCGTCCACCTTCGCCTGTGTCCTTGGTCCGGCGCATCGGGCCGGACCCCCGGATGTCAGGTGTAGCCCGCTACACCTGACGGGGGTGGCGGACGCCGCCGCCCCCGGGGGGCGACGGGCGCGGCGGGACCGGTCAGGCTTTGAGGTAGGCGAGGACGGCCAGGACCCGGCGGTGGCCGCTGTCGCTGGGCGGGAGGTTCAGCTTGGCGAGGATGTTGCCGATGTGCTTGCTGACCGAGCGTTCCGTGATGAACAGGGTGGTCGCGATGGTGGGGTTGTCGAGCCCCTGGGCCATCAGGGCGAGGACCTCGCGTTCGCGCGGGGACAGGGCGTCCAGCGGGTCGCGGCGGCTCATGAGCTGGGAGACCACCTCGGGGTCCAGCGCGGTGCCGCCGGCCGCGACGCGTTCCAGGGCCTGCTGGAACTCCTCGATGTGCCCGACCCGGTCTTTGAGCAGGTAGCCGATGCCCGAGGCGCCCTGTCCGAGCAGTTCGGCCGCGTAGCTCTCCTCGACGTACTGCGACAGCACCAGGATGGGCAGGCCGGGGATGAGTCCGCGGGCCTCGATGGCCGCCCGCAGGCCCTCGTCCCGGAAGCCGGGCGGCAGCCGGACGTCCAGGACGGCGGCGTCGGGGCGGTGCTCCAGCAGAGCGGGCACGACCTCGGGCCCGCTGCCGACGACCGCGGCGATCTCGTGGCCGACGTCCTCCAGCAGCAGGATGAGGCCCTCACGCAGCAGGACGTTGTCCTCCGCGATCACGATGCGCACGGCAGTACCACCTCGATCGTCGTTCCGGATCCGACGGGACTGTCGATCCGCGTCATGCCGTCCAGCGCGGCGACCCGCCGGCGCACCCCGGCGAGCCCACTGCCCGAGCCGGAGCCGGGGGCCGCCCCGCCGCGGCCGTCGTCCTGGACCACGACACGCAGGCGGGGGCCGTCGTAGCGCAGCGACACCCGCACACGGCTCGCGTCGCTGTGCCGGGCGATGTTGGTGAGCGCCTCGGCGACCACGAAGTACGCGGCGGCCTCGACGGCCGCCGGCGGGCGGCGGTCGGCCTCGGCGAGGTCGAGGGTGACCGGGACCGGGCCGCCCGCGGCGAGCGAGCGGATCGCGCCGCCCAGCCCCCGGTCGGAGAGGATCGGCGGATGGATGGCACGGATCACGGTGCGCAACTGCACGAGTGCCTCGTCCACCGTCGTCCGGGCCTGGAGCAGCAGTTCTCTGGCACCCTGAGGGTCTTTGTCGAACCGCCGGTCGGCCAGGCCGAGCCGCAGCGCCACCGCCACGAGCTGTGCCTGCGTGCCGTCGTGCAGATCGCGTTCGATCCGCCGGAGTTCCGCCTCGTGGGCCTGCAGCGCACCGGCGCGTGAGGCGGTCAGCTCCTCGATCCGCCGGCCGGCACCGGTCCAGGTGCCCAGCAGAGCCTCGGCCGCACGGGTCTCCAGCCGCACGGCGGCGGGGGCGAGCCGGAAGAACACGGCGGCCAGGAGCCAGACGCACACCAGCGACAGCACGATCGCCTGGAGCCAGTTGGTCACCGGAGCGGCGAGGAGGGTGAGAGTGCCGCTGGGGACGGTCCACCACCACAGCGGGATGGACAGGGACAGCAGCAGACTGAACACGACGGCCGACACCAGGACCGGCAGGACGACGCCGGCCGTGCCGTGAACCAGCATCCACAGCACGTCCCGGCGGGTCCCCGGGGACCACCCGTACGCGCCGTTCCCGCCGGCCGGGCAGGGGCGGCGCACCGGGCGGCCCAGCACCCTCTCCGCGCGGCGCCGCTCGGCGTCGGCCAGCGCCCGCAGGGGCCGTACCGCCCAGGGCCGCACCGGCCCGACGGCCGTCACGGCACAGGCCAGGGGCAGCAGGAGGCAACCGGCGAGCGCGGGCAGCGCGGTGGCGAGTCCGCCGAGCAGATACCGCGTGGAGTGCAGGCTGCTCCGCGCCCGTGCCTTCAGGTCCATGGCTCACGACGGTACGTCACGGTTTTTCCCTTGTCCCAGGAGGCCGCTCCACCTTCGGTGGTGGAGCGCGCTCCACCACCGCCGCGGGGGCCTGACCGCTGCCGCGCGACCGCCGGCCGGAATTACGTTCGGTTCTCGCTGCCCCACGATCCAGCCAGCCGGAGGACGGACCATGCGACCGATGACGACGGGCCCGGCGACACCGTTCGCCGTGTCCCTGGAGGAGGTCTCCAAGTCGTACGGCGAGGTGACCGCGCTGGAGAAGGTGAGCTGGGGATTCCGCAAGGGGAGTTTCACCGCCGTCATGGGCCCGTCCGGCTCCGGCAAGAGCACCTTCCTGCACTGTGCGTCCGGCCTCGACCGGCCCACGAGCGGGTCGGTACGGCTGGGCGACCTGGATGTGAGCGGGCTGAGCGAGAGCCGGCTGACCCGGCTGCGCCGGGAACGGATCGGGTTCGTCTTCCAGGGCTACAACCTGATGCCGTCGATGGACGTCGAGCGCAACATCACGCTCCCGCTGACCCTCGGCGGCCTCAAGGCCGACCGGCGGTGGCTGACCGAGGTCGTCCACCGCGTCGGCATGGCGGACCATCTCGGCCACCTCCCGGCACAGCTGTCCGGAGGGCAGCAGCAGCGCGTGGCCGTGGCCCGGGCGCTCGTCACCCGTCCGGAGATCGTCTTCGCGGACGAGCCGACGGCCGCGCTCGACCCGAGGTCGGCCGGGCAGGTGCTGAAGCTGCTGCGCGAGGCGGTCGACCAGATGGGGCGGACGGTCGTCCTGGTCACCCACGACCCCGCTGCGGCGGAGTGGGCCGACACCGTCGTCTTCCTGCGCGGCGGCAAGATCGCCGACGAGCTGACGGCGCCGTCCGCCCAGACCGTGCTGGCCCGCTGGGACACACTGTGAGGCGCGGGATCGCCACCGGCGTGGCGGCGGCCCTGCTCTGCGCGTCCGTGCTGACGGGCGCGTTCGGGGTCCTGCTGGAGTCGGCCCTGCGGGCGCACGGGGAGACCGACCGCTATACCCGGGCCGTGGCCGTCGTCGCGGAGAGCCAGCGCGCCGAGAAGACCGTCCAGCGCGGCGAGTCCGAGCAGACGGAGGTCCGGCCCCTGGTGGAACGGGCTCGCGTGCCGGTCGCCGCGGCCGAGCGGCTGCGGGCGGTGCCGGGAGTCGACCAGGTCGTCGCCGACGTCTCCGTACCCGTCGTCACCGCCGCCGGGACGGTGCTCACCGGGCACGGCTGGGAGTCCGCCGCACTCGGGCCCGCCGAACTGCGGTCCGGCCGGGCCCCGCGGTCGGCGCACGAGGTCGCGCTGCACACCGGCGCCGGCAGCGCGGTCGGCGACACGGTCCACCTCCAGACGGGCGGCCAGGGGCCGCGGCCGTACCGGGTCAGCGGCCTGGTGGCCGATCGCACCGGACAAGACCGGGACACGGCCGGGAGCGCGTGGTTCAGCGGCCCGGCGGCGCGGGCGCTCAGCGGCCACCCGGACCACGCCGACGCCCTGGTGATCCTCGGGGACGCCCGGACATCCCTGACGGCGCTGCGCGCGGCGGCCCCCGGCCTCGTCGTCGCCACCGGCGCGGATCGCGGTGACGTCGAGGACCCGGACGTGGCCGCGGCCAGGCTCGACCTGATCGCCGTGTGCGCGTCGGTCGGCGGCGTCGCCCTGCTGGTCGTCCTGCTGATCGTGACCGGGCTGCTGGACCTGTCCGTACGGGACCGGACCCGGGAGCTGGCGGTCCTGCGGGCGATCGGGGCCACGCCCCGGCAGGTACGCCGGGTGATCGTCCGCGAGACGCTCAGGACGGCCGCGCCCGCCGCGCTCCTCGGCGGCCCGCTGTCGCTGGCGCTCGGGGCGGTGCTGCACCGGGTCATGGCCGGTCAGGGCGTATTTCCCCCCGGCCTGGCGCTTGCACTGGGACCGCTGCCCGCCGCCGGCGCCGCGCTGCTGACCCTGCTCACCGCGGTCGGCTCCGCCTGGCTGGCCGCTCGGCGCGTCTCCCGGGTCCGGCCGGTCAAGGCGCTGGGCGAGACGGCGGCCGAACCGGTCCGGATGCCGCGCTGGCGGACGGTCACCGGCCTGGTGTTCCTGGCCGTCGGCCTGGGCGCGGCGGCCACGGCGTTCGCGTTCGGCGGACAGATCGCGACGGCCGCCATGGGCGGACTCGTGCTCTTTCTGATCTGGGCCGCGGCGCTGCTGGGACCCTGGATCGCGCGGGTCGGCATCCGCACGCTGGCCGGGCCGCTGCGCGCGCTGTTCCCGGTCCCGGGACGGCTCGCCACGGACACGGCGACCGCCTCGGCCGTCCGGCTGGCATCGGTGATCACACCGATCGCGCTCGCGCTCTCCTTCGGCGCCGGCCAGTTGTTCGTGCAGTCCACGCTCGTCGAGGCCACCCGCGCCCAGGCGGCGGCCGGTCTGCGCGCGGACCAGGTGCTGACCGCGGACGGTCCGGGCGTCCCCGGGGCCGTGTACCGGGCGGTCGGCGACACGCCGGGGACGGGCGGCGTGACGGCCGTCAAACGGACCACCGTGGTGATGCCGGTCGGCGGGCGGCTCCAGTCCCTGCCCGCGCAGGGCCTCAAGGGCGCGCTGTCGAACCTGGACCCGGCCGTCACCTCGGGGTCGCTGGACGACCTGCGCGGCGGTGACACGGTCGCACTCAGCGCGAACACCGGCGGCGCGGCCGAGGTGGGCTCGACGGTGTCCCTCCGGCTCGGCGACGGCACCGAGATCCGTCCCCGCGTGGTCGCCGTCTACGACCGCGGCCAGGGTTTCGGGGACGTCCTGCTGCCCCACGAGGTGGTCGCCGCACATGTCACCGACGGCCATCACGACGACTATCTCCTGGTGAAGGGGGACACGGACCTGCGGCCGGTGACCGGACGCTTCCCGGGGGTCCACGCCACGACCGCGTCACAGTACGGCGCGGCCCTCACCGAGCAGGCACGGACCAACGGCCTTCCCGGACTGCTCGCGGTCGCGGCCATCGCCCTGTTCACCCTGATCGGCGTCGTCACCACCCTCGCCGTCGCCACCGCGTCGCGCCGCCGTGAACTCGCCCTGCTCCGGCTGATCGGCGCGACCCGCGGCCAGGTCCTGGCGATGCTCCGGCTGGAGACCTGCCTGGTGCTCGGCACGGGAGCCGCCGTCGGCGCCGTGGTCACCGCCCTGACCCTGCTGACCTTCGCCGGCGCGGTGACCGGCCTGACCGCGCTGTCCGTGTCCGCGCCCGTGTGCGCGGCGATCCTGGGCGTGGTGTTCCTGGCGGGCGCGTCGGCCGTCATGCTCCCGGCACGACGACTGCTGCGCCGCCGCGACTCCCCACGCATCGAGTGAGCGAGTGAGCGCCCGCCCGCCGCGGACCCGGGCCCCGTCCCAGGACCGCGCCGTCCCCGGCCCGCCCGTCCGCGAACGGACCCGGTCTTCGGACGGACCCGGTCTTCGGACGGACCCGGTCTTCGGACGAGCGCACCACACGCGGCCCGTTCCTTCGTCCGCCGCGACCACCACGGGCCCGGCCCGCGCTTCCTAGTGTTCACACCCTGCCCCCGCATCCACCCCTGGACTCCACCCACCCGTTCCCCCTGCCGCTGCCCTACCGCCGCTGTGCGCGAGAGCGAGCAGCCCTGCCCCCTGGAGACAACCTCATGAAGAGCGAAGACCTGCAGCGCCGCCTCCGCGAACTCGCCGAGCGGCACCGCATCCCCGGTGTCAGCATCGCCGTCCAGCACGGCGACGAGATCACCGAAGCCGCCGCCGGCGTCCTCGACCTGGAGTTCGGCTACCCGGTGACCACCGACTCGGTGTTCCAGACCGGGTCGGTCACCAAGGTCTGGACCGCCACGCTGATCATGCAGCTCATCGACGAGGGCCTGCTCGGCCTGGACACCCCGGTCGCGGAGCTGCTGCCCGGATTCCGGGTCACCGACCCGCACGCCTCCAAGACCGTGACGGTACGTCAGCTCCTCTGTCACACCGGAGGGTTCGAGGGCGACATCTTCACCGACCACGGGCCGGGCGACGACGCCGTCGAGCGTTTCGTGGCGGCGCTCCCCGGCCCGGCCCGTCAGCTCTTCCCGGCCGGCGGGATGTTCTCGTACTGCAACAGCGGCTACGTCGTCCTCGGCCGGATCGTGGAGGTGCTCACCGGCCTGACCTGGGAAGCCGCTCTGCACGAGCGGATAGCCTCGCCGCTGGGCATGACCCACACCACCACGATGCCGGGCCGCTCGATCCGGCACCGGGTGGCCATGGGCCATGTCCCCGGGCCGGACGGTGAACCGGTCAAGGCGCCGTTCTGGGAGATGCCGCGCTCCAACGCCCCCGCGGGCGCCACCCTGACGCTGACCGCCCGTGACCAGCTCCGCTTCGCCCGGCTCCACCTCGACAACGGCCTGGCCCCGAACGGGACCCGGCTGCTGAGCCAGGCGTCGGCCGCCGCGATGCGCACGCCCCAGGTCGATGTGCCCGGACCGGGACGGCTGGGCGAACACTGGGGGCTGGGCTGGGAGATCTTCGACTGGGAGGGCGGCCCGGTCATCGGGCACGACGGCGGCACGATAGGCCAGGTCTCGCTGCTGCGGGTGGTTCCGGGCAAGGACGTCGCGGTGGCGATCCTCACCAACGGGGGCGCGTTCTTCGGCCTGCACGAACTGCTCACCGACCTGCTGGCGGAGCTGGCCCAGGTCACCGTCCCCCCGCTGCACACACCGCCGACCGTGCCGCCCGCGGTGGACCCGCGCTACTTCACCGGCCGGTACGAGTCGGTCACCCAGCGGGCCGAGGTGACCGAGGCCGAGGAGGGCCTGAAGGTCGTGATGTGGGCGCTCGGCCCGAGTGCGGAACTGCACGGCACCGAGCCGCTCGCCTCGTCGACCATGGTGCCGCTCGACGCGCACACACTGATCGGGACGGAGCTGGAGGGCGGCCACCACCCGACCGTCAACTTCCTCGGAGACGGCGACCGTGCCGGCTTCCTCCACGCGAGCCGCGCGATCCCGCGCGCCTGAGCAACCGGCCCCGGCCGAGGCGCCCGCGTCGGCACCGCCGCCGGTCACCCCGGCTCCCGCGGAATCGCCGTGCCCCCTGCGTGAGTCCGGGCACCGCCCGCTGCCGCTGCCGCCCGCGCTGTGCCGGGCGGCACCGGCAGCAGGCTCGCCGCTCACCCCGCCCGACGCACCCGCTTCCGTTCGCCCCCCTCGCGCCACCGTGGCCCCAGGGAGAAAGGCCCTGATGCTCTCACCGGGGTGGCGTGTGATTCCGGATGCGGCATCGCACACCACCCCGGCACCCTGAGCTAGACGCCGCTCTCGTACACGACCCAGTCCGTGCGCGCGGCGACAGTGCCGTAAAGGGCCTGGGCCTGATGGTTGTCTTCTGCGGTGACCCATTGCACGAAGGACCGTCCCTCAGCGGCGGCGAGTGCTCTCAGCCGTTGGATGAGCGCCCGTCCGACGCCCCGCCCGCGGGCCGCGGGATCGGTGAACAGGTCATCGAGGAAGATGCCCGTCGTCCCGGTGTACGGGGAGGGGACGGGGCGGTGGTGCGCGAATCCGACAACGGCTCCGTCGACCTCCGCGACGAGGGCGTCGCATGCGTGCCCGGGATCCGTCAGCCAGGCCCAGGCGCGGGAGACGACCTCCTCGGACTCCTGCAGCCGGTAGAACGCGCGGTACTGGCGGAACAGCACGCGCCAGCGGGCTTCGTCCGCTGCGGCGAGGGGGCGGATGGCCGGGGCGTTCGATGTCATGTGCTTCTCTTTCTGTCTTCGTGCACGGGCGGGATACAGCACGAGAACGGAGGCGCGCGAGCGGCGGCAGTACGAAAGAGAGCGCGTAACGGAACAGCTCGAATTGCAGTAACGATACTATGTATTTTCATGAACAACGATAACAGGTCGCGTGAGATCGCCGAGCTGATGAGGCGGCGCATCACGGGGATGCGCGCGGGGGAGAGGCTGCCGGGCGTGCGGGAGCTTGCCGCGGAGTTCCGGGCGAGCGCCGCGACGATCTCGTCCGCGCTGTCCTCGCTGACCGTGCTGGGGCTCGTGCGGGCCGAGCCGGGGCGAGGCACGTTCGTGGCCGGGCGGGAGCGGATGCCCGAGTCCGACTTCTCCTGGCAGTCCCAGGCGCTCGGGCGGGTCAGGGTCGACGCCGACCGGGCCTCGCGGCTGGGGAGTTACGGCACGCCTGAGCATCTTCCGCTCTCCTGGGGGTACCTCTCCCCGGAGCTGCAGCCGGGGGAGGAGCTGCGCCGGATCGGGGCACGGGCGGCGAGGAGCGGCCGGGGGTGGGGGATGACCCCGCCGGCGGGGTCGTCCGAACTGCGGCGGATTCTCGCGGCGGAGTACCGTGCCGAGCCGGGCGACGTGCTCGTGGTCTCAGGCGGTCAGCAGGGGCTGGTCTTCGCTCTGCGCACGCTCGCCGAGCCCGGGGCCGCGGTCATCACCGAGAGCCCCACCTATCCGGGCGCGATCCTCGCGGCGCAGAGCGCGGGCCTGCGGCTCTCCGCGGTCCCCGCCGACGGCGACGGCATCCTCGCGGACCGTCTCGCCGACGAGCTCGAACGGACGAAGGCACGTGTGGTCTATCTCCAGCCGAGCTACGCGAACCCGACCGGTGCGGTGCTGAGTGCGCGGCGCCGCGCGCAGGTCCTCGCCCTCGCCTCCGCGCACGGCGCCTTCATCGTCGAGGACGACTGGGCCAGGCACCTCTGGCTCGACCGCTCCGCGCCGGCCCCGCTCTTCGCCGAGGATCCCCACGGGCACGTGGTGTCGATCCTCACGCTCTCCAAGCCCGTTTCCCCCAGCCTCCGGCTCGGCGCGATCCTCGCGCGCGGACCGGCCGGCGCGCGGCTGCGCGCCTCGCGCACCGCCGATGACCTCTGCGTCTCGCCGCTCGTGCAGGAGATCGCGCTCGAGCTTCTCTCCTCCAGCGCCTGGCCCCGGCACCTGAGGCGGTTGCGGGCCGAACTCGTCGGCAGGCGCGACGCGATGGCGGACGCGATCCGGAGCACACTGCCCGACGTGCGCCTCCCGCGGATCCCGTCCGGGGGACTCCACCTCTGGGCCCGGCTGCCGCAGGGGCTGGACAGCGCCGAGGTCAGCGCCGCCGCCTACGCGGCCGGGGTCCTCGTCGGCGACGGGCGGCACTTCTTCGTCGACGAGCCGCCCGCGCCGCACCTCCGCTTCTCCTACGGCGCCGCCACAGGGCCCCAGACCGCCGAAGGCATCCGCAGGCTCGCTCAACACCTTTGACGCCATGCCGAGGGAACTCACGACTGCGCCGTCCCAGCAGAAATGTGACGCCCGGAGGGGGGTTTGCCGGTGCACCGGGAGCCGGCCGGTCCGGTGTGCTGCTGATCGGCCGAGAGGCCGAGAGGCCGGTTGAGCGGTTCGAGTGGGCAGGCCAGGCTGTTTGAGCCGGGATTGCGCCGTCTGCGCTGAGCCTGGCGTTCAACCTTGCTGGGCTTGGTGTTCCTTGACCGACTCGGCGGCCGCACCGACGGACGTGAACCGCCCTGCACGGCCCGCCCGGCGGGCCTCCGCCCCCGCCCGCGCCGGGTCCCGCCGCCAGGCCGCGACGGACCACCCTGCCGGCGGGGGCACACGGGCCGGACCGGCACCGTTACGTCGACCAGGCTGGCACCAGCCCAGGCCCCTCACGCGACCCATAAACGCTTTTATCCTTTATTTCTAACTATCGCAAGAAAGAGACTTAAGGAAGGTTTTCATCTAATTGTGTGGTCGATATTCTGTTCGTGTGGGACTCGACCACGCCTCGCTGTCCGCCCTGGCGGCACTCGGCGACGCCACCCGGCTCCGTATATTCGAGTTCATACGGCAGGCGCGGCTACCGGTTACCCGTGAGGATGTGGCCAACAGCCTCGGTATCTCGCGCAAGCCGGCCGCCTTCCCTCTCGACAAGCCGGTGGCGGCCGGTCTGCTCCAGGCCCGCTCTGAAGCCTCCACGGGGATCCGCAAGGTCGGCCGTCGGCCCAAGGCGTACGAGCCGGTGACCGAGGCGATCGCGGTGACCATCCCCGAACGGCGCTACGGCATGCCGGCCGACATCCTGACCGGAGCCGTCGAGCTGCTCGGCGGATACACAGCCCCGAACGGTCCCCGGGGGGTACGGCCTGCGAGCGGTGAGCCGGCGCTCCGCTTCCGTTCACACCTGCCGGCACCCGCCCGCCTGTCATCCGGTCCGCGCACGTGAACAGCTGGAGTCATGATGAACTCCGCCCATCCTGCCCAGGCATCCCTGAGAGGGCTGGGAGCCTGCTGTGCCGTCGGCAGCACGGTGCTGCACGGTCTTCTCGTCGCTGATCAGCTTGAGGAGGAGTTCTACACCGGCGTCCTGTTCGCCGTCGGCAGTGCCGTCATGCTCGTCGTGGCGGCGGCCCTGCTGATCTCGAAGCGTCCCCTGCTCGCCTGGCTGACCGGAGCCGCGGTCAGTCTCGGCATGATCGTCGGGTTTCTGCCGTCCCGCACCGTCGGCTTGCCGGGCGGCTACCACGAAACCGGCTGGGAGCCGCCGTACGGTGCTCTGTCCTTGATTTTCGAAGGCATCTTCGTCGTCGCATTTCTCGCCTGGCTGGGCGGGAGAGCGAATGGAACCGGCCGCCACGCAGCCCACAGGTGAGTGCCCCGGGATCCCCGTGCCTGCACGCACTCCGGTGCGATGCCGGCGGACCTGGGACAGCGAGGACCCCCAAGGTGTGCACCCCGGGGGCGGATGAGCTTGTCCGTCAACAGGCCGAACCACCCCTCGGCCTGGTTCATCCCACCCGTCCAGCCGCATCCGGACAGACCGCATCCGGACAGACCTTGAGAGACCTGCTACTTGGTCATGTCCCTACGGTCCGTCGCGTCCCCCCAGCGGGGACGAGGTCATCGGCTCATGGGGGGTGAAGGTGACCGGGAGGGCCTGGGGGCCGCGGAACGTCGGGGCGTAGCCCCAGTCGACCTCGTCGCTGGGGATGTCCAGGGTCAGGTCCGGCAGGCGGCCGAACAACGTGGTGATCGCGATCTCCGTCTCCAGCTTCACCAGATGGCTGCCCAGGCAGGTGTGCGCGCCGTGGCCGAACGCCAGGTGCGGGCGGGCATCACGGGTGAGGTCCAGGGCGCCGGGGTCGGGGAACCGGTTCGGGTCGCGGTTCGCCGCCGCCAGCGACAGCAGCACGACGTCGCCCTCTCCCATGCGGGCGTCCGCGATCGTCATGTCCTCGCCCGCGTACCGGTACTCCGCCACGTGCGACGGCGAGTCCAGGCGCAGCAGTTCGTTGATCGCCTGGGACCAGTCGATGTCGCCGCCGAGCAGGGCGGCTCGCTGGCCGGGGTGGCCGAGCAGGCGCAGGATGGTGGTACCGAGGAACTGGATCGTGGTGATGTGACCGGCGCCGATCAACGTCATGACCATCACCTCCAGTTCGTCCCCGGTCAGCGCGCCCGACTCGATCAACCGCGTCGGCAGGTCGTCCCCCGGGTGCGATCGTTTGTAGGCCACCAGCTTCCGGACGTAACCCAGCAGCTCGGCCAGCTTCACCTCGTCACGCGGCTGCTGGAACTTCGCGCGGTACCACATGTCCAGTACGTCGGCGGCGGGCGCGCGCTCGGCTTCCGGGATGCCGAGCAGGTCGTGCATGACGGCGACCGGGACCTTCCGGGTGTACTCGGCGACGAGGTCCGCGTGCCCCCGCCCGGCGAACGACTCGACGGCGTGCGCGCAGGTCCGGGCGGTGCGATCGCGCAGGCGGGACACCGCGGCGGGGGTGAACGCCGCGGCGACGAGCCGGCGCAGCCTGGTGTGTCGGGGATCGTCCAGATTGGACAGACCGGGCGGGTGCGGGTCGGGGTTGACCGGGGCGCGGCTGCCCAGGCGGCGGTCCGCCAGGCAGGCGCGGACGTCGTCGTACCGGGTCACCAGCCACATCCGGCCCGGGATGTGCGGGCCGGAGACGGGGCAGACCGGGTCGTGCTCGCGCAGCCAGGCGTAGCCCGGGTACGGGTCGGCGGTCACGACGGCCGACCGGCGATCAGCAGCTTCTCCAGCGGGGACGCGGCGAGCGGCACGACCCGTGTCTCGGTGAGCCCGGCCTCGCCCAGCCAGGCCGCGAGGTCGGCGTAGCGGTGGACGCCGCCGCCGTGGCCCTGCCACAGGGTCAGGTCGAACATGCCGAGGAACCCGGCCGCGGCCGGGCCCAGCCCGGCCGGTGGTTCCCGGTCGTGGTCGAGGACGGCGATGCTTCCCGTGGGGGACAGCGATTTCGCCGCGCGCCGGAACAGCTCGCGGCATTCCTCGGGGCGGTGGCCGTGCAGGACGTTGAACAGCAGCACCAGGTCGTGCCCGGAACCCAGGTCGTCGGTGAGGTAGTCGCCTGCCCGCGCCGTCACCCGGTCCGGCGGGGCGTCTTCGCGGAGGGTTGTGATCGTCTCGGGCAGGTCGAAGACGGTGACCCGCACGTCCGGGCGGCGGCGGCACAGTTCGACGGTGTGGTCGCCGTGGCCGCCCCCGATGTCCAGGACGGTCGCCGCGGGAGGCAGCGCGGCGGCGATGTCATCGGCCAGGTCCGCGGCGGCGCCGGCGAGCATCCGGCGCCAGAGGGCCGCGGTGGCGGGGCGCTCGCGCAGCCAGGTGTAGAAGCCGCGGCGGGGCGTGCCGGTACGGATGGTGTCCTCGAGGTCGGCCCAGTGCTCGAACAGGACCTCGTGCCAGAACAGTTCGACGTCCACCGGGCCGGGCGTCGCGGCGGTCGTGACCCCGTCGGAGTCGCCGTCACGCCGCAGGTAGCCGAAGGTCACCAGGACGTTCACCAGGCCGCGTACCCCGGCCGGGTCACCGCCGATCGTGGTGGCCAGCTCCTCGACGGACAGCGGGCCGGCTTCCAGCGCGGTGAACACCCCGAGCCGGACACCGGCGATCATGGCCCGGTACCCGGCCGCGCCGAGCCGGTCCAGTACCGGAGCCGGGACACCGAGGGATTCTTCGGGCAAGGGCATGATCATCCACTTCCGGAAAGCGCGCCGGCACCGGTGAGGAAGTCCAGGTGCCTGCGCAGCATTCGCTCGTTGGCCGGGGGGAACCCCACCCCCGCCTCGGCCGCGGCGGCCCAGGTGCGGGAGCAGTCGAACCGCGGGTGCGGGCGGGGGTGTTCGGGCAGGGAGAAGGCGAGCGGGGCGAAAGGCCCGGCCGGGTCGGCGAGCATCCGCTCCCGCCATCGGTGGTACGGCACCACCTCGGTCGGGTGACCGGCCGAGGTGAGGGCGGCGGCGAGGGCGGCACGGGTGAGGCCGCCGTCGCCGTGGTAGTGGTGGTCCCGGCAGAGGTGGTTCGGGGCCTGTGAGAGCGCGACGATCGCCGCGGCCACCGTGTCCACGGGCACCATGTCCAGCACCTCGGCGGTGTCCGGGACGGCGCCCGCGGCGATGCATCCGGTGAGCCAGCGGCTGAACGCGGAGCGCGGGTCGGCGGCGCCGGTGGCGGTGTCGCCGACGATGGCCGCGATGCGGTGGATCGAGACGGGCAGGCCGTGGCCGCGGGCGGCGGCGGCCATGGCGTCGGCCACCCATTTGCTGAGGTCGTAGCCGCTGGTGAGGCCGCTCGGGTCGGTGGGAGCGTCGGTCTCGGTGACGACGCGGCCGTCGTAGGCGTCACCGAGGAAGACACCGAGGGTGGAGATCAGGTGCAGCGGGGCGCCGCTGTCGCCGGCCAGGCGCAGGAGCGCGGCGGTGGCGTCGACGTGGGCGGGTTTGAGGGCCTTGTAGGGCGCGGCGAAGTGCGGCACGGCGGCGTTGTGGTAGATCGCGTCCACGGCCGTGAGGGTGTCGTGATCCTCTGCGGACAGGCCGAGGCCGGGTGCGGACAGGTCGCCGGGGACCGGGATCACGCGGTCGGTGACCGGCAGCCGGTCGATCGAGCCCTGGCGGACGAGGCAGTGGATCCGGGCGTCGGTCCGGGCCAGGAGCTGGCCGAGGAGGTGGCGGCCGAGGAAGCCGGTGGCGCCGGTGAGCAGGATCCGGCGCGGCGTGCCGGCCGAGGGGACGCCGGGCGGGCGGTGGACGGTGCGGAGACGGATTTCGGGAGGGGGGACGGCGTCGGCGCGCAACCGGTCGACCGTGGGCAGGTCCGCCGAGGCACCGTCATCGATGGCTGCCGCGAACGCCGCCACGGTGGGGGCGGTGAACAGGGTGCGCATCGGCACCGTGACGCCGAGACGGTCGCGGACGGCGGCGAGGACGTGGGCGGCGATGAGCGAGTGCCCGCCGATGGCGAAGAAATCCGCGGTGCGGTCCAGGTCCTCGCCGGACTGGTCGAGAACGGTGGCCCAGATGGCGGCGACGGCTCGCTCGGTGGCGGTCCGAGGCGGATCCGCCGGGGCGGAGGGGCTGGTGGGGTTGGTGGGGGGTTCGGGGAGGGCGGAGTTGTCGACCTTGCCGGTGCTTGTGGTGGGAAGGGCGTCGAGGACGACCACGGTGTCCGGCACGAGATGCGCGGGCAGGCGGTCGGCGCAGAAGGCGCGCAGGCCGGGAACGTCCGGGACGGCGGCCCGCGAGCCGGGGGTGGCCGGATCGGGTGCGTTCCGGGTGGGTGTGGTCGAGGCCGGGGCGCCGACGTAGCCGATGAGGCGGTCGCCCCTGGCCACCACCACGGCCTCGGCGACGGCCGGGTGCGCGGCGAGCACGGCCGCCACCTCCCCCGGCTCCACCCGGTTGCCGCGGATCTTGACCTGGTCGTCGGCCCGGCCGACGAACTCGAGCGTGCCGTGCGGGTTCAGCCTCGCGAGGTCGCCGGTCCGGTACATGCGGGCGCCGGGGTGGGCGCCGTACGGGTCGGCGAAGAACGCCGCGGCGGTCGCGGCCGGGTTTCCCCGGTACCCCCGGGCGGGCGCCATTCCTCCGATGTAGATCTCGCCGACCACGCCGACGGGCACCCGGCGCAGGGCCCGGTCGAGGAGGTGGACGCGGACGTGTCGCAGCGGGCGGCCGATCGGCAGTCGGGTGGGGTGCTCGCGGCCGTCGACGGTGCGATGGCTGGTCGCGCAGACGGTGGCTTCCGTCGGGCCGTAGTGGTTGTGGAGGGGAATGCCGTGCTTCGCCCACGCGCGGACGGTCGCCGCCGGGACGATGTCGCCGCCGACCATCATGATCTCCAGCGGGAGGCGTTGCCCGGCGAGATCGGCCACCCAGCGCTGCCAGAGGGGGGCCGCCGTGTCCACCGCGGACAGCCGGTGCTCGACGCAGAGCCCGAGGAGGTCCGGTCCGGTGAGGCCGCCCGGGTCGGGGTGGATGACCAGGGTGGCCCCGGCCGCCAGGACCGGGAAGATGTCGCCGAACGCGGCGTCGAAGTGCGGGGGCGGGACCATGAGGAGGCGGTGCGCGGCGGTGAGGCCGTGTTCGGCGATGAAAGCGGTGGTGAGGTTGAGGAGGGTGTCGTGCTGTACTTCGACGCCCTTGGGTTCGCCGGTGGAGCCGGAGGTGTGGACGACGTAGGCGAGCTGGGACGGGTGGATGGGCGTGGGTTCGTGGTGGCCGGTGGCGGGGAGGGCGTCGCGGGTCAGGACGGTCCTCGCACCGCTGGCGGTGATCAGGGCGTGTCGGCGGGAGGGCGGCTGGGCGGGGTCGATGGGGACGAAGCATCCGCCCGCCTTGAGCACGCCGAGGATCGCGATGATCGCGTCGGCGCTGGACGGGATGGTGATCGCGACCGGGTCCTCGCTCCGGATGCCGGCCTCGCGCAGGTGGCGGGCGACGGCTGAGGATCTGCGGTCCAGGTCGCGGTAGGTGAGGGGAGTGGCGGCGAGGTCGAGGACGGCGGTGGCGTCAGGGGTCTGGGCGGTGCGGGCCGCGATCAGGTCCACGACGGTCGTGGCGGCCGGTCGCGTGCGGACGGCCGGGCCGGTGGGCGGCGTGTCCGGTCCACCGGGGGAGGCCGGACCGGACCGGGTGCCGAGGGCGGTGTGGACGGCGCTGTCGGCCGGGGACAACAGGTCCAGGTGAGCCAGTGGGAGACCGGGGTGGCGGGCCACGGCCTCCATGACCGCCAGCACCTGGTCGGCGATCCTGGTGATCGTGTCCGCCTCGTACCGGTCGGTGCGGTAGTCGATGAGGGCGGGCCAGTCGCCCTCGCGTTCCCTTTCCCTGATGTGGAGGGTGAGGTCGAAACGGCTGGTGGCGCGGTCGATCGGCAGCGGGGTGGCGGTCAGGCCGGGGAAGGTGACGGGGGCCGTCTCGCGGTTGAGGACCAGCATCGTCCGGAACAGGGGGTGGTCCTGCCGTGGGGTGGGGACCGTGGTGAGGATGTCGGCCAGGGAGATGTCGGCGTGGTCCATCGCGTCGGCCACCACCCCGGTGGCGTCGGCGAGCAGGTCGCGGGGGGTGGCTCGACGGTTCGTGCGGAGCCGGAGCGGGAGGGTCGTGACGAACATGCCGATCACGTCGTCCCATCCGGCCGGGCGGGTGCTGACCGGGGCGCCGACGACGAGGTCGTCACCGCCGTCCCGGGTGGAGGAGACGATGGCGAAGACGGCGAGGAGACCGGCGAAGGTGGTGGTCCGCTCGTCCCGGCACCAGGTGGCGAAACGGCGGGCGAGCCCGGCCGGGACGGTGAACCGGTGGGTGGCACCGGGGACAGCGCCCGCGCGGCGGGGGTGAGCCGGGCCCGGGCCGGATTCCGGGTGCGGCGATCCGCCCGACACGGGGGCCCGGGCCGTGCCGTACGGGTGGTCCGGCGAGGGCCCGGAGGCAGGCGGGGCGTCGCGGAGTGTTTCAGCCCAGAATTCGGTGGTTCGCTGCCGCGGGCCCACGGCAGCCGGCGCGGGGACCGGTAGCCCCGGTGCGCTGGTCTTCGTGCCGGGCGCGGCCCTCGGCCCCTGGACGTCCGTGGCACCGGACAGGGGCGGGGAGACCGGATCCACGGTGGTCAGGGCCGTCAGCAGGATCGATATCGATGTGTCGTCGCAGATGATGTGGTGAGCGGTGACCGTCAGGAGATGGGTCGTGGGGGCGGTTCTGATCAGGTGGGCTCGCACCAGCGGGCGCCGGGTCAGGTCGAAGGGGCGGTCGGCGTCCCGGGCGGCCAGGCGTTCGGCCTCTGGCCACGGGTCCGCGTGAGCGCTCAGGTCGGTGGTGCGCCAGGCCCTCGCCGCCAACTCGTCCGTGTAAGGCGCCGCGCTCAGCCGCGGGGTGTCGTCCTGGACGACGATCGCCGATCGCAGGACGGGATGGGTGGCCAGAGTGCGGGCGAACCTGGCGCGCAGGTCCGCCTCGTCGAGCGCACCCTCCAGCCGCAACGCGGCGTGCACGACATAGGCGCCGTCGTCCCGGCCCGCCTGGTGGATGATCCACAGCCCGTGCTGCGGGCCGGACAGCCGTCCCGGTGGAGCGGGCACCGCCCCCGAGATGTCTGGAGTGTCCGGGAGCTCCGGCGTATCGGGATCGCCCTGGCCCGCATCGATCGCGGCGGCCAGGGCGGCGACGGTGGGGTTGGCGAACAGGGTTCTGATCGTCACCTCCGCGCCGACCGACGCCCGGATCTCGGCGACGGCCTTCACCGCCGCCAGGGAATGGCCGCCGGACAGGAAGAAATCGTCGTCGCGGTTCACCGGGCGAGCCAGCAGGCTCGCGAAGATCTCCGCGAGCGCGGTCTCCAGACCCGGGTGGGGATCAGGGGCGGCGACATCCTCCGCCGGCGGGGGCAGAGCGCGTACGTTCAGCTTTCCGGAACTGGTCAACGGGAACGCGTCCACGGACACCATCGCCGACGGCACCAGGTAGGCGGGAAGGACACGGCTCAGCCGCTCCCGCACCCTCGGCCAGCGGGGCGTGATCCCGGCGGCCGGGATCACGTAGGCCACCAGGCGGTCACCGTCACCGGCCACGCGGGCGTCGGCGACCTCCGGGTCCGCCCGCAGCGCCGCCTCCACCTCGGCCGGTTCCACCCGGTGACCCCGCACCTTGAGCTGCGCGTCCACCCGCCCGACGAACTCCACGACACCACCCGGCCGGCGCCGCGCCAGGTCGCCCGTCGCGTACATGCGCGCGCCGGGCACCGGCGAGAACGGGTCGGCGACGAACCTCGTCGCCGACCGGCCGGGCGCGCCGAGATAGCCGCGCGCCAGCGGGAAACCACCCAGGTACACCTCGCCGACCACGTCGTCGTCAACCGGTCGCAGTCCCGCGTTCAGCAGATACACGGCCACGCCGCCGAGCGGGTCGCCGATGCCGAACCGGCTGCCCTGGCGCACCCGCTCGGCGGTCGACCAGATCGTCGTCTCGGTCGGGCCGTACGTGTTCCACAGCTCGGCCCCGCCCAGCGACCCGGCCAGCTCCGGCGTCAGCACCTCCCCGATCGACACCCGGACCCGCACGCACTGCGGCACGCCCCCGGCCGCCGCCAGCACCGCCCACACCGACGGGGTGACCTGGACGACCGTGACCGCCTCGGCCATCAGACGCCGCGCCAGCGCGGGACCGTCCACAACGATCTCCGGCGGTACCGGCGCCACCCGGGCGCCCACCGTCAGCGGCCCCACCAGTTCCCACACCGAGATGTCGAACGCCGGGGAGATCATGGCCGCCACCACGTCCCCGGCGCCCAGCCCCACCAGCGCCGTCGACCGGGCCAGCATCCCGGCCACCGCGCGGTGCGGCACGCCCACCGCCTTCGGGCGGCCGGTCGACCCGGACGTGTGGAGCACGTACGCCAGTGACTCGGGCGCGATTGCGGGATCGACGCGCTCGAACTCCTCCGGCAGGTCCGGGATCTCGGTCAGCACGACGCGGGCGGCCTCGGTGACGGCCCGCCGCCTCGGCTCGGGCCACAGCGGTTCCACCGGCACGTACACCGCGCCCGCCCGCCAGATCCCGAGGATGGCCACCACCAGGTCCGTGCCGCGCGGCAGGTCCACCGCGACCCACGCCTCCGGCCCGGCGCCCTTCGCCCGCAGCACCGAGGCCAGCGCCGCCGAACGGCGCTCCAGCTCGGCGTAGGACAACTCACCCACCGCGAGGCCGTCCGCGCCGAACCGGATCAGCTCCAGCACGGTCGACGGCGCCGGAGCACCGGCCGGCCCGGCCACCGGCCCGGCCACCGCCGAAGGCTTGGCCGTCAACGCCGACAACCGGCGATCGGGGTCGGCGCACGCACGGTCCAGCAAGGCCAGCAGCCGCCCGGCGACACCGTCGACCGTCGCACCGTCGAACAGGTCCGTGTCGTGCTCGGTGACCACCGCCATCTCCGCGCCGCCGGACTCCACCATCACGGTGAGGTCGACGTCGGCCGTGCCCGTGTCCGGCAGCATCCGGTCGGCCCGCACGCCGGGGAGCACCACCTCGGGCGGGTCCTGCATCACGAGGTGCGCCTGGCACAGCGGCGCGTGGCTCGGGTCGCGGGAGGCGCCGACCGCCTCGACGATCCGGTCGAACGGGACCGCCGCGCCGCCCAGCCCCGCCGCGACCGCGCGGCGGACCCTGGCCACCAGCTCGCGGAACGTCGGATCGCCGCCGATCCCCACCCGCAACGGCACCGGGTTCACGAACATTCCGACGACGCCGGCGAACTCCGGCCCCGGCCGCCCGGACACCAGGGTGGCGACCACGACGTCGTCCTGACCCGCCGTCGTGCCCAGCGTGGCGGCGTACGCGGCCTGCAGCACGACGAACCGGGTGGCGCGCGTGGCGCGGGCGAGCGCGTCGACCCGCGCGGTGAGACCCTCGGGGACGGCGTGGCGGCGCAACTCCCCCCGGAAGGCGCGCATCCTCGGGCGGGGCCGGTCGGTGGGCAGGGTGAGCAGGTCCGGCACACCGACCAGATCGGACACCCGGCCCGACGGGTCGTGGTCGACGATGTCCGGCGGCGCCCCGGGATCCGGCAGCGGCCGGGCCGGGTCGGCGTACAGGGCGCTGATCTCCCCGCACAGCACCGACAGTGACGTACCGTCGACGACCGCGTGATGCGTGTTGATCACCAGTATGTGGTCGGTCGGCGTGATCCGGCCCAGACGGATCCGGAACAACGGCCCGGTGCGCAGGTCGAACGGCTCCCGTGCGGCCTGCGCCGCGAACGCCGCAGCGGCCGCGTCTGCGGCTGGCACCGTCCGCACCACGACATCCGCGGCGCCCACCGGACCCACCCGTCCGACCGGCTCGCCGTCGACCTCGTCGAACGTGGTGCGCAGCGCCGGGTGCCGGGCCACCACCAGATCCGCCGCGCGCTGGAGCGCGTCCACCGACACGGGGCCGGCCAACCGGAACACCGCCGGGTTGTTGTGCAGGGGTGCGCCGTCGGCGAACGCCTCCAGGAACCACAGCCGCCGGGCCCCGGGCGGGAGCAGGACCGTCATCGGTACGCTCCCCGGTCTCCGAACCGGCGCCGGTACGCCGCCAGATGCTCCGGGTCCGCCCGCAGGAACGGCGCGTCGGCGGCCACCATGTGCCGCACCGCCAGCAACGGCAGCGGGCTGCGCATCGGCCGGAAGTCCGCGTTCCACAGACCGGGCGCGGACGGCGGTCCCGGGTGGAACTCGCCGATCATCAGGCCGCGTTCCACGAACCCGGGCTTCAGCTCCCGCTGCGTGCGGTCGATCTCCCCGGGCGTGACGTCCGGCAGCACCACCAGGACCGTCCGGTATCTGGCCTGCGGCCCCTCACGCGGCGGCAGGTCGGGGAACCAGTCGCGGTAGGCGGTCATCACCGCCCGCAGGTCCGGCCGTCCGGGGTGTACGGCGAGGAAGAACCCGCCCCGTTCCAGCGAGATGGCCGTGTACGGGCACACGTCGCCGCCCCGCCCCAGATCGGGGTGCGGTCGGCACAGGTAGGACCGCGCCCACGCCAGCACCGCCTCGGCGGCGGCCGGCAGGTCCGGGTGATCCGGCTCGAACAGCGCGACGTCACCCGCCGGGTGGCTCAGCATCTCCCGCTCCGCTTCCGCCGCGCCGCAGCGAGCAACATGACTGTGCCGAGCCCGGCGAGTCCACCGAGGAGGCGGTCCTGGCGGCGGGCCCGGGCGAGCGCGTCGCCGTACGGGAGGCTGCTGTGGCTGATCATCGCGTACAGCGTCCGCCACCCCGGCAACAGGCGGCCGAGCGCGAAGTCGATCCGCTTGCGGGCCAGGAACACCGGTGACCGCACCCGGTCGCGCAGCTCGACGAAGTTGCGCGCGGACAACTCGGCGAGCACGTCGGTGTGCGGGCGGCGGCGGGCCTCGAACGCGGCGAGCGCGTCGCCCGGGGCATGCTCGGCGAGACACGCGTCGAGCACCGCGCAGTCCTCGAACGCGGCGTTCATCCCCTGGCCGTAGAACGGGAACACGGCGTGCGCGGCGTCGCCGACGAGGACGACACGGTCGTGCTGCCACGGCGCGGTGCGCACCGACACCAGGCTGCCCGGCTCGTGCGCGAGGAACTGCGTGACCAGGTCCGGCACCAGATCGGTCAGGTCGCCGAACTCCTCGGCCAGGAACGCCCCGGCCCGTGCCGGGTCGCGCAGCCCCGAGAACCCGGTGTCGCCGTCGAACGGCAGGAACACGGTGCCGGTCAGCGATCCGTCCGGGTTGGGGTGCGCCACCACCAGTCCCCGCCCGCTCGGCCACACGTGCAACGCCTCCGGCCGGTCGACGGCCGGGATGGTGAACTCCCGGTAGCCCCAGTCCAGGTGCGTCTGGTGGAACTCGGCGCGCACCCGGCGGTGCAGGTGCGTGCGCACGGTCGAGTACGCGCCGTCCGCGCCCACGACGAGATCCGCCGAGAACGTCCGGGCCGGGGTCCGCACCTCGGTACCGGCCAGGCCGGTGACGCGGTGCCCGAACCACAGCCGCACCCGGGGAACCGATTCGGCGGCGTCGAGCAGGGCGATGTTGAGGTCGTGGCGGCGGACCGAGTGCAGCACCTCGGTGTCGTCCGCGCCGTAGGGCTGGTAGGTGACCCGGCCGCTGTGGTGGACGATCCGCCCGCGCATGGGAACCGCTTTGGCCAGGGCCTCATCGAGGAGGCCGATGTCGCGTAACGCCGCCCGCCCGCGTTCGGACAGCCCGACGCTGATCGACGCGGCGTCCGGGCCGTTCGTGCCGCGCGGGTCGCCGCGCCGCTCCACCACGTCCACCTGGTGGCCGCGGCGGGCCAGCCGGATCGCCAGCATGGTTCCGGCCATACCCGCCCCGACGATCACGACGTTCATGTCCGGCCCCTGGCCGAGTTCACCGAGGCCGCTGAGGCTACTGAGGCCACCGGGTCCATCGCGGACAGGGCTTTGGCGAGATCGGCGGGTGTGGAGGCGTCGAACACGGTGGCCACGGACGCGTCCACGGCCAGTTCGACCCGGATCCGGCTGACCAGCGCGGTGGCCATGAGCGAGGTGCCGCCGAGGGCGAAGAAGTCGTCGTCCGGCGCGACCGAATCCACCGACAGCACCTCGGCGAACAACCGGGGGAGGTCGTCGGCGAGCGCGCCCGACGCCCGCGGCGCGGGCTCGGCGAACGCGGCCCGGTCCAGTTTTCCGTTGGGGGTCAACGGGAAGTGCCCGACCACCTCGATCGTGTCCGGGACGAGGTGGGCCGGCAGCCGCTCGGCGAGGTGCGCGCGCAGGTCCGGCACGCTCGCCCCGCGCGGCACCACGTAGCCCACCAGGTAGGGGCCGAGCGGTCCGGAGCGGGCGACGACCGCCGCCCGCGCCACCGCCGGGTGAGCGCCGAGCGCGGCCTCCACCTCGGCCGGTTCGACCCGGTGGCCGCGGATCTTCACCTGATCGTCGGCCCGGCCGAGGAACAGCAGGTCACCGTTCGGCAGCACGCGGACCAGGTCGCCGGTGCGGAACATGCGCGACCCGGGCGGACCCCACGGGTCGGCGACGAACCGCTGCGCGGTCGGCCCGGGGCAGCCCAGATAGCCGCGCGCGACCCCGGCGCCGCCGATGTACAGTTCGCCCTCGGCGGCCGGGGCGCACGTCTGGTCCAGCACCCGTAGTTCGGTGCCGGGGATCGCCGCCCCGATCGGCACCACCGGGCCGCCGGTGAGCGGCGCGCTCATGGTGGCGCACGCGGTCGTCTCGGTCGGGCCGTAGGCATTGATCATCCGGCGGCCGGCGGACCAGCGGGCGACGAGGTCCGGGCCCAGCGCCTCCCCCGCGACGATCAGGCAGGAGACCGAGGGCAGCGCCATGTCCGGCTGGGTGGCGAGCGCGCTCGGCGGCATGCACACGTGGGTGACGCCGTGCTCGGCGATGAACCGGGCGAACGGTTCGCCGGGCGGAAGGCCCTCGGGCGGCGCGAGAACGAGCGTAGCCCCGGTGAGCAGCGCCATGCACAGGTCGGCGACGGCCACGTCGAAGCCGACCGACGCGTACTGCAGCACCCGGGCACCCGGTCGGGCGCCGAAGCGTTCCCGTTGCGCCGCGACGAGATGAGCGATCCCCGCGTGGGGAACGACCACGCCCTTGGGCTTTCCGGTCGAGCCGGAGGTGTAGATGACGTAGGCGGCGCACGCCGGATCGGGATCCGCCACCGGGACGGCGGACACCGCCGCGGCCTCCAGCGCCCGCAGCTCCTCCGGCGCCAGCACCAGGGCGGGACGGGCGTCGGCGAGCAAGGCGGCCACCCGGTCCGGCGGTTGGGCGGGGTCGACCGGCAGGTACGCGGCTCCCGCGGCGAGCACGGCGACGACGGCCACCGCCATGTCCGCGCCGCGCGGGATCGCGACGGCGACGATGTCGTCCGGCCCGATCCCACGGTCGCGCAGCCCGCCCGCCACCGCGGAAGCGCGGGCGTCGAGCTCACCGTAGGAGAGCGTGCCGTCAGCGGCGACAACCGCGATCGACTCCGGGGCCCGGGCGACCTGGCGCCGGAACATCCCCACCATCGTCTCGGCCGGTAAGGGATTCGCCGTATTCATTCGCGCGTCCACTGCGGTTTCACACTCCGTGACCCACGGAAATCTATTTAGAGGAACGAGGGGAACTCTGTCTCATGACGCGGATCGGTGTCAACGAGGTCGGCGAGGTGCTTACTTCGGCGCTCGCCCGATGCGCCGACCGCAATGGCAATGATGAGAACTTGTTAATGGAAATTCTGTCCCGCCGGTCTGTTCGGTGCCATGACCTGGCCAGTATCTTGTAGCCGCTTCCCGAGACCTGATCAGTTACGCGCTGCCGAGCGTGACCAAGTCGTGCTCGGAAATGGGTTGGCCCATCTGGAGGAGTTCGGGTGAGCGGGACATCGCTGGGTACGCGATCAGGGGACACGCCGCCGACGCTCGTGCCGGTCGACCAGGTGACCGAAACGCGTCTCGTGCGGATCGCCGGCTCCAGTCCCGACCATGTCAGCGTGCTCGCGCAGTGCCCGGACGACCTCCCGCCGATCCTCGTGCACCGCCCGACCATGCAGGTGATCGACGGCGTGCACCGCCTGCGCGCGGCCAAGCTGCGCGGGGACGCCGCCATCGGTGTGCGGTTCGTCGACGGCACCGAGGAGGACGCGTTCGTGCTGGCCGTGAGCGCCAACGTGGCCCAGGGGCTGCCGCTGACGCTGGCCGACCGCACCGCCGCCGCCTCCCGGATCCTCTCGTCGCATCCGCACTTGTCGGACCGCCTGATCGCGTCGACGGCCGGGTTGTCCACCAAGACGGTGGCCGCGATCCGGCAGCGTTCAACCGGGGAAATGACTCAGTTGAACACCCGCCTCGGCCGCGACGGGAAAGTGCGGCCACTCGACGCCTCCCACGGACGCACGATTGCGAGTCGGGCGATTTCGAACAATCCAGGTCTTTCGCTGCGGGAGATCGCCCGAATCGCCGGAATATCGGTCGGCACCGCCCGGGATGTCCGGGAAAGAATGCGCCGCGGCGAGAACCCTATTCCGTCGCGGCATCGCCTTTCCGCCGGACACCGCGCGGAGAACACGGAAAACACAGAAAACCCGGAAAGCACAGAAAACCCGGAAAGCGCGGAAAACATGGAAAACGGCGCACCGGGCAACAACACCGGCGGTGGCAACGGCACCAGCGGCACGCCTCGCGCCGAACGAGGCCGGTTCCTGCTCTCGCTGCGCACCGATCCGTCGTTGCGGTTCTCCGAGATCGGCCGCGCGCTCCTGCGGCTGCTCGACGCCAACACCCTCGACGCCGCGCAGTGGGACCGCCTCGCCGCGGCCGTCCCCCAGCGCTGGTCACCGGTCGTCGCCGGCCTCGCCATGGACTGCGCGGCTGACTGGTCGGCGCTCGCCTGCCGGGTCCGCGGCCAGGTCCGCGTCAGCGCGTGAGTCCGGCGCGCACGCCACGGCGATCGCCGCCGCCATCTCGACCACCGCGAACAGCGCGACCACCGGGAGCAGCGCCGACGAGCCGCCGGTGATCGCGACCGCGACCAGCGGCCAGAAGCTGGAGATCGTGACGCCGACCTGGTAGGTCACGGCGATCGCGGAGAACCGCACCATGGTCGGGAACAGGTCCACCAGGAATGCCGCCAGGCCGCCGTAGATCGCGCCGTGCGCGATGGTCAGCGCGGGGATGAACACCAGGGCGATCAGCGTCGGGTCACCCGAGGACAGCCAGGCGCCCGCCGGGATCATCGCCACCGCCGCGACCACGTAGCCGAAGATCATGACCCGCCGGCGGCCGAACCGATCGGACAGCGCGCCGAACACCGGCAGTGTCACGCACTCTCCCAGGGCCGCGATGATCAGCCCGGTCAGCACGGCCGACCGCACCTCCGGCCCGGCCTTCGCCGCGTGCGCCACCAGGAACACGGTGAACATGGCGATCACCGACCCGGTGCCGAGCGACGCGAGAATGCCGATCACCACGCGGCGCGGCCACCGCCGCAGCACCGTGATCACCGGCACCCGGGCGGCGCGGTTCTCCGCCCGGCCACGTATGAACTCCGGTGTCTCCTCGACTCCCAGCCGGACCCAGACACCGATGCCGACCAGGACGCTCGATGCCAGGAACGGCAGCCGCCACCCCCAGGTCAGGAAGTCCTCCTCGGGCAGCTTGGAGATCAGCACGAAGGTCAGGTTGCTGCCGAACAGCGCCACCGCGAAGCCCATCGCGGGCCAGCTGCTGAAGAAGCCCCGGCGCCCGGGCGGGCCGTGTTCGGTGCTGAGCAGCACCGCGCTTCCCCATTCGCCGCCGATGCCGATGCCCTGCGCGACGCGCAACGTCACCAACAGGACCGGCGCGAGGACACCGGCCTTGTCATAGGTGGGCAGCAGGCCGATGCCGAACGTGGCGATGCCCATGACGAGCAACGTCCACACCATCATCGACTTGCGGCCCACCCGGTCGCCGAAGTGGCCGAACAGCAGGCCGCCCAGCGGGCGTGCGACGAACCCGGCCGCGTAGGTGGCGAACGACGCGAGCACACCGCCGGCAGCCGACGACCCGGGGAAGAACAGCGGGCCGAACACCAGCGCGGACGCCGTCGCGTACAGGTAGAAGTCGTACCACTCGATGGCGGTGCCGATCGTGCTCGCGACCAGCACCCGGCGGACCGAGCGGGGCGCCGAGGTCACCCCTGGTGTCACGCGTCCTCATCGGACACGAGAACCCGGCCGCCGAGCTCGTGGGGATCGGCGGCGAGGTCGTAGGCCCACACCTGCCGCCCGTCCGCCTCCCAGATCACCTTCCGCCCGTCCGCCCGCACCGCGTGCAGCGCCTTCAGGTCCGGGTACTCGTCCGAGGCGGCGGCCCGCTCCTGCGGGAAGTAGGTCTCCGAGTACGCCTCGCGGGACGGACCGGTGCCGTTTGCGAAGAACTCGGTCAGCGAGGCACCGTCCGACGACCGCGGCTCCAGCCCGAGTCGGTCGAGCACCGTCGGCATGATGTCGACGAGCCGCACCTGGCTGTCCACGCTCGTCCCCGCCGGCACGCCGGGGCCGCTGATGATCAGCGGCACGTGCTGGGTCGCGTCGAACAGCAGGCAGCCGTGGCCCTCCTCGTACGGGTGGCCGAGGTCGCCGGCGTGGTCGTTGGGGTACCACCCGGCCAGGTCCTCGCCGTGATCGGAGAAGCACACCACCAGCATCGACTCGATGTCGTGGCCCATCTCGGCGATGCGGCGCAGCAGGAGCTGGACGTAGTGGTCGGTGTAGGCGACCTCGCCTTCGTACGGGTTCGCCACCTCGACGCCGACGTCCTCCGGCGGCTCGTACGGCCAGTGCGCGTCGAAGAAGTGCGCGAACAGGAAGAACGGGCCGGTGCCGTCCAGCGACTCGAGCCAGTGAGCGGCGCGTTCGACCACCAGCGGCGCGCGCTTGAGCGCCAGCCCGCGCAGCTTCACGTCGCCGACCGACAGCGGGTCCCGGCCGTCCGGCAGCAGCGGGATCTCGTCGTCGTAGAAGTCGAACCCGCGGTCGATCCCGTACCACTTGTTCAGGCCGGGGCAGGACACCACCGCGCCGGTCGTGTACCCGGCCTCCGACAGGCACTCCGCCAGCGTCGGCACCCGCTTGTCCAGCGCTTCGCGGAACAGGTGCCTGACCCCGTGGCGGGGCGGCTGGAGCCCGGTGAACACCGTGGCGTGGCTGACCGGCGTCAGGGGGCACGACGAGATCGCCTGCGTGAAGCTGACCCCGCTCGCGCGCAGCCGCTCCACACCGGGGTACTTCCCCGAATAGGCCACGTCGGCGCGCACGGTGTCCAGGGAGATGAACAGGATGTTCGGCTGTGTGGTCACCGGGATTCCTCTGTATCCGCTGTCGAGCCGCCGGGCCGGACGCCAGCGGCACCGAAGGCTAGCAACGGGCTCCCCGCGTACGACATCGACGAACAGCGCGGCATGAACACCCGTGCCGAACAGCACATCCCGCCCCTACAGTTACCTGGCGGAGCGTCCGCGACCGTGACGCGAGGGAGAGTTCACATGGCGCGCAAGTTATCCCTGGCCCTGGAGCTGTATGCCGACGCGAACGGCACCGTCGACCAGCGCTACATGGAGCAGATGCGCAACCAGGACGCCGAACCGGTGCCGACCGATCCCGCGCTTCCGAGATTCACCCTCGTCGTCGGACCCTCGCCGTTCACCATGCCGCGCGGTTGGGAGTTCTTCCTCACCTCACCCTACGAGGGCGCGACGTACATCTCGACCGTGCTGCACAACGCCGGGTACCCGGTGCGCATCGTCGACGTCCGCTACACCCCGAACCCGCTGCAGGCGGCGTACGAGCAGATCATCGAAGGCACCGACGTGCTCGGTGTGTGCACGTTCGAGGACAACTTCCCGTTCTGCCGCGCGCTGATGGCGATGGTCCGCGAGTCGCACCCGGACATACCGATCATCTGCGGCGGCTCGCTGGTCACCTCCGTTCCGTCGATATTCATGACGGACACCGACTGCGACATCGCGGTGATCAGCGAGGGCGAGATCACCATCCTGGAGCTGATGGAGAGCTACGCCCGCGGCTCGTGGCAGCGAGATCTCCCGACCGTCAAGGGCATCTGCTACCGGGACGAGAAGGGAAAGGCGCGCCGCACGCCGCCGCGCGGCCAGATGATGGACCTCGACGCGCTGCCCAGGATGCGGCTCGACCTGTGGCCTCAGTCGCGGTCGCCGCTCGGCATGCAGCCGCAGGTGATCTCCTCTTACAGCCGCGGCTGCAAGATGGACTGCTCGTTCTGCTACCGCACCACCCCGCAGGTGCGGGCGAAGTCGCCGGAGAAGATGGACCGCGACCTCGACTGGCTGAAAACCCAGTACGGCGTGGAGTTCTGCTTCTTCGTCGACCTCACGTTCAGCTCGCACCGCGGCCAGACCATCGAGATGTGCGACGTGATCTCCCAGCACGATCTGCGGTGGACCTGTCTGACCCGGTGCGCCGACATGGACAAACCGCGCATCGACGCGATGCGGGAGGCGGGTGCGGACATCATCCTGTACGGCGTCGAGTCGCTGGGGACCGAGGTGTTGCGCGAGGCCCGCAAGGGCAGCAGCGAGAACCTGACCGTCCGCGCGATGCGCACCACGTTCGACGGCGGCGTGCGGTTCGGCTCGCTGCTCATCGTCGGTCTGCCGAACGAGACCGAGGAATCCCTGTCGCACATGGTGCAGTTCGCCGAGCAGTACAACCATGTGACCCGGGTGAAGTACCTGTCGGCCATGCCCGGTACGACGGTGTACCAGGACGCGGTGCGGAACAAGGTGATCCGCACCGAGATCGACCACCTCAACTGGCTGTCGGTCGAACAGGCGCTGCACGAGGACGAGTTCCTGAACGTGAGCGGGCTGCCCGAGCAGGTCTGCCGGGACGCGTACAAGCGTGTGTACGACGCCTATCAGCCCGGCCCGGTGATGGACTTCCGGCACTGGCCGGAGCACTTCCAGTACTTCCACCCGCAGCCGGCCGACGGCACCGAGCGGTCGACGTCGTACGCCGGGACCGGCTGGCGCACGGAGTGGAGTTCCGCCGCCGCGCCACTGGTTCCCGGTTCCGAACAGTACACATTGGACAAGGTGGCCGACCCGGAGGTGGCCGCGGCCGGGAGCACTCTGATGGACTGCGGCGCGAAGAAGCTCACGGTCGGGGCCTGACCTGTGTCCCCCCAGGACGGCCCGATCCTGATCATCGGGACCGAGCGCTCCGGGTCGAACCTGCTGCGGCTGGTGCTCGACGCGCACTCGCGGATCGCGGTCCCGCACCCGCCGCACTTCATGCGGTACCTGTCCGGCATCCCGTACCACGGTGACGTCGACGCGATGGTGGGCGACGCGATGCGGTTGCTGCGCAACCACATCCACCCGTGGCCGCACGTGATCGACCGGGCCGCGGTGACCGAGACTGCCGTGAGGGGAAAGGCGCCGTCGCTGTTCGCGGTGGTGTCGGCGATCTACGACCAGTACCGCGTCGCGGAGGGCGCCGCCCGGTGGGGGTGCAAGAGCACGTTCATGGTCGAGCACGTCGACGAGGTGCTCGCCGAACTCCCGGACGCGCGGTTCCTGTGGCTGGTGCGCGATCCCCGCGATGTGGCCGCGTCGGCGAAGCGGGCCGTGTTCGGCTACTGCCACCCGTACCGGATGGCGCTGCGGTGGACGGCCGAACAGGAGCTCGCCCGCGCGGCCCTGGAGCGGTGGGGGCCGGCCGTGGTGCACCTGGTGCGGTACGAGGACCTGGTGTCCGCGCCCGAGGGGGAGATCCGGGCGATCTGCGACTTCATCGGTGAGACGGTCGAGCCCGCGATGCTGGCGCACCACCTCAGTGGCAACGCCCGGGTGACCGCGTCGCTGTCGGCGTCCTGGCGCACGGCGGGCGACCCGATCACCACGGCCCGGATCGGCGCCCACCGGCGGGGGCTGTCCGACCGGGAGCGGCGGCAGGTGGAGAGCGCGACCGCGCGGACGATGGAGACACTTCGCTACCCGTTCGACGGAGCCTCGCTGGACGAACCGGCTCCCGGTCCGCTCGGCGTCGCGCTGCGCGGGTTCGCGGTGCGGCTGGCGGTGGAGGCGCGATCGCTGTGCACCGACCGCAACCACTTCCGGCGCTGGCGGCGCGACGCCACCGTCCGCCGGCTGCGCCGCCGCGCGACGCCGGGCCGCGCCCTGGTTCTGGCAGGAGAGAGCAGATGAACGAGACGGGAAGCGTCCGCACGCACTTCGCCGACCGCGCGAGCACCTACGACCGGTCCAGTTCGTGGTGCACCGACGACGCGCTCGGCGAGCTGATGCTGTCCACGGCCGCGCCCCAGCCGGGCGACGCGGTCCTGGACGTGGCGTGCGGCACCGGACTGGTGTCCAGGCTGTTCGCCGGGCGGGTGCGGCGGCTGGTCGGCGTGGACATCACGCCGGAGATGGCCGCGCAGGCGCGCGGCACGCTCGACGAACTGGTGATCGCCCCGGCGGAGGAGCTGCCGTTCGGTGACGGCACGTTCGACATCGTGGTGTGCCGTCAGGGGATCCAGTTCATGACGCTGCCGGACGCGGTGCGGGAGATGGTGCGGGTGACCCGGCCGGGCGGGCGGGTCGTGCTGACCCACCTGTGCGCCTACGGGGACGACGACCGCGACGAGTACTTCGAGATCCTGCGGCTGCGCAACCCGGCCCGGCGGCACTTCTTCCGGCCCGGCGATGTCGAGGCCCTGCTCGCCGGCGCGGGCTGCGACCCGGTGCGGTCGCAGCGGTACGTGTCGGTGGAGGACGTGGACGTGTGGTCGGACAACGGCGCGATCGGCGAAGACGCGCGGGAGGCCATCCGGGACCGCTACGGGAGGGCGTCACCCGCGTTCCGCGCACGGCACTCGGTGGCCGAGGCGGACGGGCGGATCACCGACCACATGCTGTTCGTCGTCGCCTCGGGAACGAAGGTCTGACATGGAACGAGACAGGGAAGACGGGGCACCGGACCAGTCCCTCGCCGACGGCGTGCGGGCCGCGTTCCTCGCCGAGGCGGCCACCGCGGCGCGGTACACCTACTTCGCCCAGGTCGCCGAGATCGAGGGGCACACCGAGGCGGCCCGGGTCTTCGGCGAGCTTGCCGAGAGCGTGGCCTGCGCCGCCCACGGGCACCTGGACGTCC
The DNA here is from genome assembly GCF_053600955.1 of Streptomyces sp. NPDC004838. NCBI lineage: Bacteria > Bacillati > Actinomycetota > Actinomycetes > Kitasatosporales > Streptomycetaceae > Streptomyces > Streptomyces sp. NPDC004838. Next base: position 36,810 of record NZ_JBSGAW010000044.1, read on the forward strand.
TGCGCGACCTGCTGGGCGGCGACGATCCGGGCACCGGCCGCGCGCTCGGCCGCGCGCTCGGCGACACCCGCCGCAACCTCGCCGCGGCGATCAGCGGCGACCTCGGGGAGGCCACCGAACGCTACCCCGGCCTGGCGGCGCGGGCCCACACGGACGGCGTCGCCGATCTGGCGAGCTGGCTGGAGACACTGCGCACGTTGAAGAAGACGCACGTGGACCGGCTGGAGCAGGCCCTCACCGGGCTGACCGAGCCGCGGTTCGCCGGGAACGGAGCGCCATGACCACCGACTACACCGCCGAGGCGATCACCGTCTACTCCGGGCTGGAGGCGGTGCGCCGCAACCCGTCGATGTACGTCGGGTCGACCGGCTCGGACGGCGCCCACCACCTGGTGCTCGAACTGGTCGACAACGCCGTGGACGAGGCCGCCGCCGGGCACTGCGGCGCGATCTCGGTGGAACTGCACGGCGACGGCTCCTGCTCGGTCACCGACGACGGCCGGGGCATCCCCACCGACCCGCACCCGGAGGCCGGGATCCCGGCGTGTGAGCTCGTGCTCACCACACTGCACTCGGGGGGCAAGTTCGACCACTCCTCGTACGCGACCTCGGCCGGGCTGCACGGCGTCGGCCTGGCCTGCGTGAACGCGTTGTCGGAGTGGTTGCGGCTGGACGTGTGGCGCGACGGCGCGCACCACAGCGAGTCGTTCGCCAAAGGCTCGGTCGAGACCCCGCTCAAGCGGGTCGGGGACAGCGGCCGCCGCGGCACCCGGGTGTGGTTCCGCCCGGACCCGGAGATCTTCACCTCCTGCGCGCTCGACGCGGACCTGCTGCACGCCCGGCTGCTCGACATCGCGTACCTGCACCCGGGCCTGCGGGTCGATCTCACCGACCACCGCACCGGGCGGCACGAGTCGCTGTGCGAGACGACCGGGGTGCGGGGCCTGCTCGCGTACCGCGCCCGCGACGCCGAGAAGGTGCACGCCGAGCCGGCCACCATCACCTGGGCCGGGGACGGGTGCGTGATCGACGCCGCCGTCCAGTGGACCGAGGGGTACGCGGAGCAGATCTTCAGCTACGTCAACACCATCCGCACCGACCTGGGCGGGTCGCATGTGGACGCCCTGCGCGGCGCGCTGGCCGGGGTGGTGGCCGACCACCTCGGCCCGTCCGCGGACAAGATGACCGTGGTCGACATCCTGGAGGGGCTGACCGCGGTGATCGCGATCCGGATCCCGGACGCGCGGTTCGACGGCCAGACCAAACGCACCCTGCGCAACGACGACGCGGGCGCCCGCGTGTTCGACGTCGTCACCGAGCAGGCGCGGCGGGCGCTGGCGGCCGACCCGGAACTCGCCCGCCGCATCGCGATGCGGGCCATCGACGCGAGCCGGGCCCGGCTCGCCGCGCGGCTGGCCGGGCGGACGGCCCGCTCCCGGACCCGGGCCGTCGAGGTCGACTACGCGGTCTACCAGCGACAGTTCGGGATCCGCTCGAAGGACTGGCACGACTCGTGCGCCTGGCTCACCGACGAGGACCTGCTCGGCAAGCACGCGGAGCTGTGCGCGGTGCCGCCGGACGCGCGGATGCTGGACGTGTGCTGCGGCAGCGGCGTCGTCGGCGGCGCGTTCCGCGGCCGGGTCGGCGAGATGGTCGGGCTGGACCTCACCCCGGAGATGGCCGCGCTCGCCGCCACCCGGCTGGACGTCGTGCACCAGGGCACCGTCTACGACCTGCCGTTCCCCGACGCCAGTTTCGACCTCGTGGTCACCCGGGAGGTGCTGCACCTGCTGCCCCAGCCGGAGCGGCCGGTGTCGGAGATCTTCCGGGTGCTCCGGCCGGGCGGACAGTTCATCGTCGGGCAGATCGTGCCGTACGCGGACGTGGACGCGTTCTGGATGTTCCGCGTGTTCAAGAAGAAGCAGCCACTGCTGTACCAGATGTTCCGCGAGGAGGACTTCCGGGCGTTGCTCACCGGCGGCGGGTTCACCGACGTGCGGATGGAGGAGTACTTCCTGTGGGAGTCGATCGACCGGTGGATCGACACCCACGAGACGACACCGGCGAACCGGCAGGAGATCTACCGCCTCTACTACGACGCGCCACGCGAGGTACGCGCCGTACACCCGTTCGAGGTGCTGCCGGACGGCTCGGTGCGCGACCGGTGGCGGTGGTGCGTGTACTCGGTGCGGAAACCCGACCATGCCTAGCCGCACCGCGGATCGCCCGGTCGCCGAGGTCGTGCGCGGGCTGGAGGCGCTGCGGCCGCTACGGGGCACGCCGGTGCCGCACTTTTGCGCGAAAGTGCGCGATCTCGTCGTCGTCGCGTCGAGTTCGCGGGGCGGGTCGAGCATGCTCGCCGAACTGCTGCGGTCCTCGCCGCACCTGCTGCACCTGCGCGGTGAACTGAACCCGTTGCTGCGGCTGGTCGGCCTCGACCACCCGCACAGCGGCACCGGATCCGACGTGCTGGACGCGGCGCACTGGCACGGGCTTCAGCCACACTCCCGGGCGTTGTTCGAGGCGGAACTGGCACTGGACGCGGGCTCTCCCGGCACCGGCGTGGAGAACCTGGCGGCGGACGCGGCGTGGCGGCTGGTCGTGCAGTGGCCGGGGCTGGACCTCGATCCCGTCGACCTGGTGCGGACCGCCGAGGCGGTACTGGACCGCGATCTCCCCCGGTTCGCGCGGGCGCTGATCGGCAGGGCCGGCGTGAACCCGTGGTACTACGACCTTCCCGGGCAGTCACCGGGACCACGACCGGCCGGGCCGCCCGGTGACGTGCTGCTCGAAGAGCCGCCCTTCGTCCTGCCCCGCCCGTGGCGCCCCGCGGACGAACACGATCTCGCCACGAAGCCACTGGTGATCAAGACACCGGGCAACGCCTACCGGCTCGGCTTCCTGCGGGCCGCGTTCCCCAACGCGCGCCTGCGGGTGCTGCACCTGACCAGGAACCCGGCCGCGTCGATCAACGGCCTGGTCGACGGGTGGCTGCACCACGGATTCCACGCGTACCGGCTGGACGAACCGCTGCGCATCGCCGGATACGCCGACATGCGGCCGGCCGACCGGCACTGGTGGAAGTTCGACCTGCCACCCCGCTGGCCCGCGTACACCGCCGCCGCCCTGCCCCGGGTCTGCGCCCACCAGTGGTTGTCGAGTCACCGTGCGGTGCTCGCACGCGGGGCGGATCACACGGTCCGATTCGAGAACCTGATCAGCGGTCCGCACGCCCGCGCGGACGCCGTCGAGCGGATCGCGGACTGGCTGGGGATCCCGTTCGACGGGCCGCTGAAGCGGGCCGCGGCCGACGGCATCGCCGCCACTGTGGCCACCGCCGCACCACGCCCCGGCCGGTGGCGGGCGCGGGAGCGGGAAATCCGGTCCGCGCTGAGCGCCGACGTGCTCGCGATGGCGGAGAGGCTTGGCTATGCCCGTGACGACCACTGGATCTGAACTGAGCACCCACGGCGGCCCGGGGTGGGTCCCCCGGGCGGCGTCGCATGTGGACGAAGTCGCGGCCGGAGATGTGTGGACGCCGTGCGGGTACCGGTCGGAGACGGCCGCGCTGCGGTCGGTGCTGCTGGTCCGCCCGCCGGACAGCATCGCCGCGGTACGACGGCCGGGGGCCTCGCTCATGCTCGGGCCGGTGGATCTCCCGGCGATGCGGGCGCAGTGCGACGCGCTGGCGGACCGCCTGCGGGACAACGGGGTCGAGGTACACCTGACGTCCCCCGCGGCGACGCCGAACGTGGTGTTCGCGCGAGACCTGTTCTGGATGACCCCGGCCGGGGCGGTCCTGGCGCGGATGGCGTCGGCGCAGCGGGCCGGCGAGGAACGGCATGCCGCGCTCGCGCTGGCCGAGGCCGGGTTCCCCATCCTGCGCACGGTGTCCGGCACCGCCGTGTTCGAGGGCGCCGACGCGCTGTGGATCGACCCGTCGACGGTGATCGTCGGTACCGGGTTCCGCACGAACGCGGCCGGCGCGGCCGAGGTCGCCTCGGCGGTCGCGGGACTGGGGGCGCGGGTGGTGACGGTGCCGCTGGCACCGGGCGTACAGCACCTGCTGGGGACCGTGGTGTTCCTCGACCCGTCCACCGCCGTCATCCACCGGGCGGCGAGCCCACCGGAGTTGGCGGCGCTCCTCGCCGAGTACGGCTACCGGGTGATCGCGCTGCCCCCGGACGAGGAACTGCTCGTGCGGCGCGGGATGAACCTGCTGGTGCTCGCGCCGGGCCGGGTGCTGATGCCCGCGGGCTGCCCGGGAATCCGGCGGACGCTGGAGCGGGCGGGTGCGGCCGTCGACGAGATCGACATCGGCGAGTACCTGCGGGCGGCCGGCGGGATCGGCTGCGTGACCGGGGTGGTGCGCCGTGAGCACTGAGAGCCGCTCACTTCGCCGACTACTGAGGCGGGTACACCGTGGGGTCGTCCAGCGGCACCTTCAGCCAGGAGATCATCTGCCGGAGCTGGTGGTACGCCGCGAGCCGCTGCTCGTCGGAACCGGCCTCCTCCGCGGCCGCGATCGGCTCCCACAGGCGCGGCACCATCACCGGCCCGAGTTCGAGCAGGCCGCCGCTGCCCCCGGTGGCCCACTTCGCCAGCACATACCGGACGATCGCGCCGACCGGGATGTCCAGGTTCCGGGACATGCCGCGCACGGTCTCCAGCGGATCGAGGAGCCCGTAGTCGACCACCTCGGCCTTGAAGTTGGCATGCGGGTCGTCCGGTGGCCAGCACCGTTCCCACCGGCGCAGCCGAACCGCCGGCGTACCGGTCGCGTCGTAGGCCAGGTCATCCATGTCGCCGTCCATACCGCCACCCTAAGGGCGGCACCGAGCTTGTCCGACCGGGCAAGGATGAACACCGAAGTGAGGAAAGGAGAACCAGTGAACGAGAACCTTCGTGAGGAGCAAGTCGCGCTCGTTCCGGCCGACTCGGGCACCGCGACCAGCGGCACCGTTACGGCCGACGACGAGGCGATCCGTCAGCAGCTGCGCAGCCTCGGCTACCGCATCTGACCGAACCGCCCCGGCCCTCCCGCACGGGCGGGCCGGGGCGTCCCCGCGAAGGAGGCCGAGCAGACCGGCCACGCACCCGCCGAGGGCGGTGGCGGTCGGCACGCGGCCGCAGCCGGGGTGCCTCGGGCAGCCCGTACGGGCCGTCCACCCCGGTCGACCCGGTCATCCCGGTGATCCGGCCGGCGTTCGCCGTGGCGTGCAGTCCCTTCACGTCGCGCCGCACGCACACCTCCAGCGGCGGTCCACCCGCACTTCCAGGTAGCCGGTCCCGGCCGTCCCCGTCCAGCACCCGCGCCGGCCCGGGCAGCCGCGGTGCCGGCGCCGCGGCTGCCGCGGACTCGCCCGAGCTGGGCAGGCCGGTGAACCAGACGGTCCTCCCGCCACGCGGAAGGCCGGGCGCCCGGACCCCCTTTCGCCGGGGGGCACCGTGCTGGAGGGCGGGAGTGTTGACCACCCGGCGGCGCGTTGTAGGGTGCGGCGACTGGGAGGCGCCATGGCTGAGACGACCAACCCGTTCGACGACGAGAACGGAGTGTTCTGGGTGCTGCGCAACGACGAGGACCAGCACTCGCTGTGGCCGGAGTTCGCTCCGGTGCCCGCCGGGTGGCAAGTGGCGCACGGCCCGGACGGCCGGGCGGCGTGCCTGGCTTACGTCGAGGAGAACTGGACCGACCTGCGTCCGGCCTCCCTGCGCCGCGCCATGCACGACTCGACCGGGTGAGCTACCGGACGCAGACACGGTCTTCACAGTGGCGGCGGTGGCGGACCGCTTCGTCATTCGAGAAAGATCACCTAACGAGTCGAGGCCGGTCATCACGCAGACTTCACCCGATTGGGCACAGGGGCATCGAGACCTTCTCCCCCCGCCCCGCCGCCGTCTGAGAAGGCACCAGGTCTTCGGCTGCCTCACCGCGGCCGGGACTCGCAGCGGCATCAACACGCCCTCGCGGCACAACCGTCACGTGTCCGGGTCCACGGGGAAACTTCAGAGTTCAGGGCGACTTGGGAGGAGAGGTGAGGTCCTGCTGCAGGCCGGCGCGTCGCGCCACGGCCTGCATGGACTCCTCGGCTCGGCGGAGCAGCGCGAGTAGGTCTGTGTGGAGGAGCCGGCCGTGGCGTTTGACCAGTCGGCCCGCGACCAAGACGGTGTCCACGTCGGCCGGCTGTGCGGAGTAGAGCACGAGAGGCGGTGGGGGCACGCGGAGAAAGCGGCCCATCCCTGGGGAGTCGGTATTGATCATGATGATGTCGGCTTGTTTGCCGGGCGTGAGCGAGCCGACGGTGGAGCCCAGGCCGATGGCGTGGGCGGCCTCGATGGTCGCCAGTTCCAGCACTCGTCTGGGGTCGACCGCGGTTTCCTCCCGGGCCGAGCCCGACTCCGTCAGGGCCAGCAGGCGCATGGCACCGAACATGTCTCCGCTGCCGGCCAAGGCGTTGCCGTCGATTCCGAGCCCCAGCCTGCGAACCCGTGCATAGTCCGCGAGGCGCGTGATCCCGTATCCGACCCGCTGCTCGGTGACCGGGGTCAGGGCCAGAGCGGCGCCGGCTCGGTTGAGGGCGTCGAGCTGCTCTGAGGTGGCATCGGTGGCGTGAATGACCTGGACATCGGTGCCGAGGTATCTGCCCTCGATGAGTCCGTCGAGTTGCTTGCGGCCGTTGGGCCCGCTGGCGTGCGTGGAGACAGGCAGCCGGAGACGCCGGGCGGTCTGCATCTCCTCTCGGGCGACTGCCTCTTCCTCGCGGGATCCCCCTCCTGGGCCGCGCCAGCCGAGTCCCAGGGTCAGCAGGCCCCCTGCCGACCAGGCGGCTTCCCAGTCGTCGGCCAGCTGTTCGAGGTGCTTGAGATCGACGGTCTTTCCGGCGGGCAGGTCATCGTTGGGGCCGTAGAGGTAGCGGGCGCGCAGTCCTGCGGCCTGGTGGGCTCGCAGTGCCTGCTCGGCGTAGTCGGGCCGGCGGACGTTGTCGCAGAAGTCGACGGTCGTGGTGACTCCGGCCCAGAGGAGTTCTGCGGCTCCCAGAAGGGTGCCGGTCTTGATGTCCTCGGCACGGTAGTGGCGGCCGAGTCGCTTGCTCAGCGAGAAGTAGGCGGTGTCCCGGGTGTTCGCGAACAGGCCGCGCATCTGGGTGAGCCACAGGTGGTTGTGGGTGTCGACGAAGCCGGGCATGGTGATCATGCCCCGGCCGTCGATCTCCGTGGCTGAGCCGGCCTTCAGGGATGTGCCGACCCGTTCGATGGTCCCGTTGTCGATCAGGATGTCGGCGTCCTCGACATCGCCGAGGCCGGGGTCCATGGTCAGCCCAAGTGTCTTGCGGATCACCGTGCGGCCGGGAGGAGTCCCGGTCGGCTGCGGGTCGGCGCCCTCCGCCGGCCGCCCGCCGTCGCACGCGGCCGTGCCGGAGGCCGCAGCGCCGACGACGAGTCCAAGACCGGCCAGCACCCTGCGGCGTGACCATCCCGACGGGCGTGACTCCATGCCTCCGTGCCTCCTTCTGACCCGTTCTCCGGGACCGGCGTGTGCCTCACCGGCTCTGCCCGCCGATGGGTCCCTGGTTCCCGCCCTGCCGTAGTACAGGGCAGCGCCTCCTCGGTGTGCGCAGCGGGTCCGGTGCCGGCGGGCGTACGTCACCTGCCGACAGGGCGGCTCCGCACCTTCACGCGCCTGCTCGCTCAGATTCAGACCACTGACGACTCTTGCATACCACCCGCACTGGGCGGGTGACGCGGCGGAGTTCGCCGCGTCGCCCGGCGGCCTCGGCGGCGGGGGACCGCGCGCGTACCACGGAGCGTCAGATGCGGTCCCCGGGTGTCGACGTCGCGGAGGTCGCGAGAATCCGGTCCAGGTGGTGGTGGAGTACCGCGATGGCCGACTCCGGATTCCGCTGACCCACCAGGATGCTGGTGCCCATGGCCGCCGCCATCGCGAGCAGGCTGATCGCCTCTGTGCGGGCGTCGATACCGGGATCGGCCAGGTCTGCCGCCCGGGCCTGTTCGAGGAGGCCGGTCAGGGCGTTCTCCGCGGCGTCGGGGTCGTCGGTGAACGGCTGGGCGGCCAGCGCCTCGTCGGTCACGGACAGGATCGAGTAGGAGCTGTAGACGAGGTGGAAGGTGCGGCTCTCCTCGTCGGTCGGGAGGGAGGCCAGCAGCAGCGCCTCGATGGCGGCGCGCGGGTCCGGGTCCGGACCCGCGGCCGCCAGGCGGGCGCCGACGCGTGCGGTGAAGCGGCCGGTCAGGTACTGGAGCCCGTAGAAGAGGAGCTTCTCCTTGGTCTCGAAGTAGTACTGCACGAGCCGGAGTGACACGCCGGCCTCGGCGGCCACGTCGCGCATGCCGACGGCGTGCAGCCCGCGCCGTCCGGCGACCCGGATGAGCGCCTCGGCGATCTGGGTGCGCCGTTCCTCGTGGTCCACGCGTTTCGGCATGCGCCGGTGTCTCCGCCCGTCGGTGGTGGGTTCGTGGTCCAGGCTCCCCGGACCCTCTTTATGGTACCGCCGTATCAGCATCATGGTACGGTCGTATCACGAAGAATCTTCCCGGAGGTGCCCCGTGCCCGAGAACACGACCCGTGTGCGCCGCGACGTCGGCCGCTACGTCAACGACGAGCTCCGCGACCGCTACTTCGCCGCCGGCGACGTGCTCTACGCGATGGGTGCACCCATCCGCTCCGAGACGGACGTCGAGACCGGCTTCGGCACCACGCACGTCTACCGGTACGGCCCCAGGAACCCCGAAGCCGAATCCCGCACCCCGATCGTCCTGATCCACGGCGCCGGCTACTCCTCCGCCATGTGGTACCCCAACACCCCCGGGCTCAGCCTCGACCGCCCCGTCTACGCTCTCGACACCCCCGGCGATGCAGGCCGCAGCGTCCACCGCGAGCCGATGTGGCAGCCCGAGCGGGCCGCCCAGTGGATGGACGAGGCCCTCGACGCCCTCGGCCTCGACCGGGTCCACCTCGTCGGCTCCTCGTACGGCGGCTGGCTCGTGCTCAACCAGGCCCATCGGCGCCCTGAACGGCTCGCCTCCGTCACCGCCCTCGACCCCGGCGGCCTGGAGAAGGTGGGGCTGCGCTTCTTTGCCTGGGTGTTCATCAGCCTGTTCGCGACCTTCGCCCCCAAGGCGCTGCGTCCGCGTCTCGCCGCCTGGCTGGACCAGCCGGTCATCGCCGTCCCCGAGATGCGGAAGTGGATCCGGCTCGGCGCACGTGCGTTCCGGATCCGCCGCCCCGCACCCCTGCCGCTTTCCGAGGACGCGCTGCGATCCATCCGGACTCCGCTCTACCTCATCATGGGCAAGCACAGCCTGCTCGTACACCCGAGACGGCAGCTGGAACGCGTACCGCGCCTCGTCACCGGAGCCCGCGCCGAGATCATCGCCGCAACGGGCCACGGACCGCAGATCGACCACCCCGAGGTCGTCAACGCCCGGATGCTCGGCTTCATGGAAGACGTCGATTTCCCGACCCCTGCCACAACCGACGCGTAGGACTGGAGGGACACCGGCGCCGACGTCAAGGCTTGCGGACCGACCTCCTCGTCATCACCGGATCCGGCTCTTCAACCGCCTGGTACGCGACCCGTCCGCCCGGGCCGCTCGTCTTCGTCCGCCCTTCGGGGCGGCAACCGCTCCCGCAACACCGGTCCGCGTCCTCGACGCCGTGTGCGGCCGTCAGGTGGGGGTCCGCGGTGCCTCCAGTTCGAACTGGAGGTCGAGGAGGCCGGTGAGTTCGATTTCGAGGGTGTGGGCGCGGCGGCCGTTGTCGCGGAAGTATGCCTCGCCCAGGGCTTCGGCGGCGATCTGGCGGAGCTGGTCCTCGTCGGTGCACCCCCAGCCGGAAGCTGCCCGTGATGCTTGCCGCCGCGCTCCACGACTTCGACGGCAGCGACGATCCCGTGCGGCTGGTCGTGTCGGAGAGCGCCTTCCAGCACGGACCCGTGATGCCGATCCCAGCGACTCCCGTGCAGACCGAAGCCGATCTCGCCGCCATCGTCGCCGACAAGCGAGAAGCTGTCATCGTGGCCTGCGCCCTCCTCTCGGACCTGCTGGCAGGCATGGGAGCGCACCAGCCTCACGCAACTATGGACTACAGGCGCGACCATGCGCCTGTAGACCTTGGTTCGCGCGTTCAACGGCCTCGATGCAGGTTCTCTCCCCATAGGGTTCCCGACCGTAACGCTCATTCCCCGATGTACCTGGAGAGGGCAAGGTTCCGCGGCGATCGGCTTGGGGTTCTCGCTGCGCTTGCGCTCTCGGCATCTCCCGCAGGACAGGTGGCCGGGGCTGTCATGTTGCCTGCTCTTCGGTCGCCCCGCTGGGGTAATGACGAACTGCCAGCGCCATGAACCCTAGCCCCAGCACGATCACCACAGCCGCCGCCGCGAGCAACGCGGGCCCACCGCCGAGGGAGAGCGCGACGCCTCCCATGCCTCCTGCGGCGGCGATTCCGACGTACAGGCCGCTGGTATTCAGAGCGACTGCCTCAGTACCCGCCGCTCTGGCCACGCGCAGGGCACGGGTGTTCATCGGCGGGTTGTACCCCCAGACCGCAGTACCCCACACAGCCAGGAGCACAGCGACGACCCAGAACGGAGCCTGACCACCGAACGCCGGGCCGAGGAGCGCCAGCAGAATGGTCGCACCAGCGATGACCGACAGGAAGATCAGGATCGTGCGATCAGCGCCCCAGCGGTCGTTGAGACGTCCGCCGATCACGGTGCCGACTGCTCCGGCGATCCCGATCACGCCGATAGCCACCGGCACCAGCCACCGGTCAGCACCGGTGACATCGGTGAGGACGGGGGCGATGAAGGTGTAGGGCATGAAGCCCGCTGTCGCACCGATGACGGTGCCGACGACGCAACTGAGCACCGCCGGACGGCGCAGCAGCACGAGCCGGTCGCGCACGCCGACCGACGGCCCGGCAGGAATCCGCGGCACAGTGAGCGCCGTGACAAGCACCGCCAGCAGCGTCAGTGCCGCCACCAGGAGGAATGTCGCCTGCCAGCCGAAGACCCCGCCGATCCAGGAACCCAGCGGCACGCCGATCACCAGGGAGACCGTGAGCCCGGCGGCTACCACACCGACCGCGCGGCCGGTGCGATCAGACGGCGCGAGCGATCCCGCCATGGCGAACGCCGCCGGGGTGATCGCCGCACCCACGACGGCGGCCGCGATCCGCAGGCCCATCAGTGCCGCATAGTTCGGGGCGAACACCGTGGCGATGTTGACCACGGCGAACACCGCGAGCCCGCCGACGATCAGCGCTCGCCTGGACAGCCGTGCGGTCAGTAGCGCCATGACCGGAGCGGCCACCGCATAGACCAGCGAGAACACCGTGACCAGTTGCCCGGCGACGGCCTCGCTGACCTCGAACGCGGTGGCCAGCTCGGGCAGGATGCCAGCGATGATGAAGTCATCGGTGCCGATGACGAATGCCGCCATCAGCAGACCGGGCAGCCACGCCATCGACGGGCCGGCGGCAGATGTGGAGTGAGGGGCGGACATAGACGAGCGGGCCTCCGTCGAACGAGATGCACTGATCCCGCGACGGTAGAAACCTGCCGCTAGCGTCAAGGTCAAGCCGCAGCTCCCCTCGACCGTGCCCTTGTCAGCCGACGGGTGGCCCGCTGCGGGTTACGCCTCGTTTCCCAGGGAGGCGGCAACCTCTGTCGAATGCGCGTGCAGACGATCACGCGTGCGCTCAAGACGGGCGATGAGTTCGTTCAAGGTGTCCAGCCGCGCCTGGATCGGTGTCAGTTCCGCCTGACAATGGGGTCTGTCAGCCAACGGCTCGTCAAGGCAGCCCTCTTCGATCTGAGGACGGATGTCATCGCTGCTCAGCCCGAGGTCGAGCAGCGACTTGATATTGGCCGCGCGAATCGCCATGCGACGGTCATAGGCCCGATAGCCATTCGGCTTGCGGATCGGAACGATGAGCCCCTGCTGTTCATAGTGGCGCAGAGCACGAGGAGTCACACCGATACGCTCGGCCAGCCTGCCGATTCCTACAGTCTCGTTGCTATCCACCACTCCGACTCTACCGACGCCCTCCGGCCCGGAGCCAACTCCGCAGCACATAGCTGAGCGCCTTCCGGATCGCCTTCGAAGGACGCCTCACCCCCACCACCCACTGACACCTCGACAACCAAGATCAGCCGGTTGATTGGACAGACCCTGCGCCCGCTGCGCGACCCGGACGCCCCAGAGCCGGACGAAGACGACGACGGCGGGCAGGAGTGAGTGTCAGGAGCCGATCGGATCAATCCGTGACGGGCAGGCACTCGGCGAGCAGGGCGACGATGTCACGCCAGGCTCGCTGTGCGTGCCGTGGGTGGTAGCCGACGCCGGGAGGCACGGTGTGGTCGACCGGCGGGTGGTGGAAGGCGTGCAAGGCGCCGCCGTAGACCACGAGGCGCCAGTCGACGCCCGCGGCCTGCATCTCCGCGGTGAACGCCTCCCGTTGCCCGGGCGGCATGATCGGGTCTTCCGACCCGACCCCGGCCCATACCGGGCAGCGAATGCGTGCCGCCTCGCCCGGTCGGCCCGTGGTCAGTGCGTTGACTGTCCCAATCGCGCGCAGGCCGACGCCATCGCGACCGAGTTCCAGTGCGACCGCGCCCCCGGTGCCGTAGCCGACGGCGGCGATACGGTCGGGATCGGCCCGTGGCTCGGCACGCAACACGTTGAGCGCGGCGTGACCGATTCCTCGCATGCGGTCGGGATCGGCGAGCAGCGGCATGCAACGGGCCAACATTTCCTCTGGGTCTTCCACATAGCGTCCGCCGTGGAGGTCGAAGGCCAGCGCCACGTACCCCAGCTCGGCCAGAGCCCCGGCCCGCCGGCGCTCGACATCGCTGAGCCCCATCCCCTCGGGTCCGGTTGGGCGTGCGGGAATGAGGCGGGTGGGTGAATCAGGCGGTGGCGCCATGGCGCGTGGCCGCGGCCACGATGTGGTGGCGGGTGACACGGCCGATCTCGTGCCAGAACGGCTTCGCCGTCAGATAGGCCCCCAGCGTGGAGAGAACTCCGAGGGAGACGTCGACGCTGATCCGGCCCTGCTTGGCCCAGTAGACGTCCTGCAGGTCCAGCAGGAGTGCGAACTCGTCGCAGATGAGCGCGGTGCCGCAGCCGTACGCGGCCGCGACGCCGGGGTGTCCCACCGCGCGCTCGTCACCGCGTACGGCGATCAGGCCCACGCCCGCGAGGGTGGCGATGCCGATGTTGTAGTGGTGCAGGTGTTCGCCACCGGCGGAGATGTTGCCCCACGGCAGCCACCCGCCCCGGATGCCGTGCGTGATGACGCGGACGGTGCCGAAGGTGACCCCGAAGGAGATCCACGTGATCAGCAACGACCGTTGCAGCGGCGTCAGATGCCGGTCCGCCGTCTCACGCCATCTGGTGACGAGCAGAGGGCGGTCCCGGTCCCGGCCTCGGCGGCGTGCTTCGGTGAGTCTCATGGCTGACCGGCCTCCCACGCCGAACCGGCATCCTCGAACGGCGTGAGAGCCGTCCAGGACACCGCCACTGGTGTGCGTTGTCGACGTTAGGCGCGGGGCCCCCGTCCCGCATGCCCGCCGCCGCTGGACGGGGCCGCTCGGGTGACGGCGGCGCGCCGGCCCGGCCGGCTCGCCGCCGTACGGGTTCAGCCGCGCTCGCTCACGTTCTCGAGGACACCGACGACGTGCACCCACCGGACGGTCTGCTCCGCATCCCGCGCACGCGCGTCAACACCGCCGGCCCCGTCCAGGTCGCCCCGCCCGACGCAGACGGGCGGGGACGGGCGGGGATGTGTGGCGTGGCCCGGTGCCCGAGGCGGGCGGGGTGCCGGTGGCGCGCGGTGAGGCGGTCCAGCCCCCGCGACGCCCCGGAGGCCGGTGCGGTGCGCCGTGGCGAGGGCGTGCAGTCGCGGTCGGCCGGGCCGCTCCGGCGCGCATCCGGGGCCGCGGCCGTGCGCCGGTGCCGATGGCGTGGCCGTACGCCCGGTGGACCGCGCGCCCGCGTCCGCCGGGCGCTCCCGCCGGGCCGCGCACCCCTGCCGGGGGTCCGTTCTCCCCGATCACCCGCCACCCCGGCAGTCACCGAATTCCCTTGCGTCACTCCTTTCCCGTCGCCGTACCCATCCCCGGTAATCCCGCCCGGACGCAACCCTGTTGCGGCTAGCCTTGCCACTCCGTAGACGCCCGGGCTGAAAGCACTTGAGGGAGAAGCATGCCGTCCGAGACCGGTGAGAACGACGAGGCGATAAAGCGGATCCGGCCTTCGGGACTCAAAAAGGGTGCGGTGATCGCCCAGTCCCTTGACAATCAGTGGGTCAGCACGGAAATGACCCGGACGATGATCGAGCAGGGAAAGTCCCTCCAGGACGTGGAAGAGGAGCGCAGCGGCGAAGTCCGCGCCGAGTACTTCCGTAGTCTCATCAACACCCGGCAGCTCGTGGCCAACCGGGTCTTCTTCTACAACAACCGGGCCGTCAGCCGGGATCTCGTCGAGGGCGGTGCGGCCCGCCGGGCCCACCAGAAACTGCTGGCGGACGGCACGCTCGTACCCTTTCTGCTCAACGAGAAGGAGCCCACCGAGCACCCGCCGGAGTGGATCGACTTCGATCAGGAGGCGTTCACCGCATGGCAGGAGACGGTCGGCCGGATGCGCTCCACCGAGCGGCTGACCTGCTTACGCATGTCGTGGAACGACGACGACAACCGCACCGACACAAGAAACGCGCTCTTCAATCCCTTCGCCGCCAGAGTGCAGGCGCTGACCGCGAAGGACATTCCGCTGCTGGGCTCCCAGGTGGGGGTTCCGGAGAACAGGCTGGATGCTTTCGCGGCCCGGATCGGTGAAGTCGTCCAGTTCAGCAATGAGAAGCGGACACGGAATGAGAACGTCGTCCGGGCCGGACTCTACGAGCAATTTGTCACCGTTCCCGGTACGCCGGTGTCCGACGGGCGGTACGACCGGGATAAACCGTTCTCGGGTGAGATCAAGCAGCTTCTCGATCTCATCTACAGCGTCAATCTCGCCGATGCCCTCGGCATGTATCCGCTGACCCCGAACGGCAGCCTGCGACGCGTCGCCCTCCAGGAGTGGCGCGATATCCGTACGGCCTCGGCGGGCCGGATCATCACGGATCCCGAGGAACTGCTGCTGTTCCTGCGGCGGCAGGCGTTCTCCGCGGTCCAGGACCGGCTCACCCTCGCAGCCGTCGACTCCCTGAGCCTGGAGGACATCTGGAACCTGCGCCAGAGCGACCCCTGGCACTCCTACATGGCGGCGTTCGACGAGCTGATCGCCGACCCCGTCTCCTTCCACGAGCGGGTGGGCCTGGTCTTCGACCGCTATGTGCGGCTCAACTCCGAGCTGATCCGGATCACCGGCTCCCGGCCGCGCGGGGGCGAGGTGGACGCCAACAAGTGGATGCCCGTCGTCGAGACGGTGGTCACCGTCGGCGGCGCGGTCTTCACCGCGATGACCGGCGACGAGATCTGGTCGCTGACGGGCGCGCTCGGCGCTGCGGCGAGCAAGTACGGCGGCTCCGTGCAACTGGTGCTGCGCAACCGGCGCGAGGGGAAGCGCGAACAGAAGTTCGCGCGGGAGATGGCCACGGTCCGTTTCGACTCCGCACGGGAGTGGGATCAGTTCCTGTCGATGGTCAGAGCGCTGCCCGGATACGCGGAGACGGGCGGCACGGCGACCGCGACCAGTTCGGCGACCATTCAGGAGAACGACCGGATCCCGGAGTACTGAGCCCCGCGGCCGGACTCCAGTGGGGGAGACATGACGGACTACGAGCGACTACGAGCCGAGCGACCCGAGTTGTTCGGCAACGAGACCGTCGGCGCGGACGGGATCGACATCCTCTTCGAGCCCGGCGAGATCGAGGCGGCGCGCCGTGCCGTGGGCACGGACGAACCGGTCGGGGTGGTGTACGAGGACCGGTTCGTCACCCTTCTCAGGGACGCGGTGCGCTTTCCGGGCGGGGAGCTGGGGCTGTACATACGCCTGGTGCACAAGGGCGCCGGCGCGGGTGCGGTGATCCTGCCGATCGTTGCCGGGGGTGCTCGGGGTACGGCGGACGGCGAGGCAGGGACGGAAACCGGGACCGGGACGGAAACCGGAGCCGGGACGGAGACCAGGGCCGGGACCGGGCGCGAATCCGATGCCGGCCCCGGGGGCTGCGGTTCCGGAGAACAGCGGATCGTCCTGATCGAGCACTACCGGCACGCCACCCGCCGCTGGCACTGGGAGGCGCCCCGGGGCATGGGGGCGCCGGGGGACGGCTCCGGCGCGGACAGCGCGCGGCGCGAGCTGTGGGAGGAACTCGGCGCGCTGGACATCGAGTTGATCCCCCTCGGGACGGTCCACGCCGACACGGGTCTGATCAGCGGCGGTGTCGAGATGTACGCGGCCCGAATCGCCGGTGTCGGAGCGCTGGACGTCGTCGAGGGCATCCGCCGCGCGGTCGCCCGGCCCTGGGGCGAGGTGGAACGGATGATCGCGTCGGGAGAGATCACCGACGGGTTCACCATCGCCGCGTTCACGCGGGCGCGGCTGGCCGGGGTGCTCACCCGGACGGACGGCTGACCGCGAGGCGTACGGCCGACGGTCCGGCGCTCCCGTCTGCCACACGTAACGAAGGCATCGCCGTCTACTTCCAGCGCTTCCGGGGCGTGGAAGTGCTCCTGGACCTGGTGTCGGCTATGGCGTACGAGGAGCAGGAGGCCGTACCCGGTGTGAGCCGCGTCGCCGCCTCCGTCTCCGCCGGCAGCGGGACCGCGATCGCCGCACTGTCAGTCGCCGTCCCCGTGGACCGGTACCACCGGACCCGGCTTGCCCCCGCGGTGCGCACCGCGGCACTGGGCCTGTCGCGCGCCCTGTGACATATCCGTTAGTGATCACTGGATGAGTGATGCGCTGGCCTGGGCATCTGGTGATCGTTTCAGGATTTTTTGCTGTGGTGTGGTGCGTCTCTGAGCTGGGTTTTCCGCAGAGGTGCGGAAGCCGGAGGGGTTCTGGAGCGCAGATTCAGTGATCGTCTTGGAATGTATTGATCGGCGTGGGATTTCTCTATCGTTGCGTGGTTCAGGTGGTTTGGTCTGTGCTGGTCAAGGGGCTGGCGGGCCGTGTCTGCGTGGCGGCGGCAGGAGCAGCGCCTGGCTTTCCGGAGCGTTGGCCAGGGCCGGCTGAGCTGTGTCGGCCCGCGACGAGGAAGCCGTTCTCCGACGTACTGATGACGCGGGTCGAGCCCGGTCAGGGGCGGGGCTGCGAAGGTGGACCGACTGCCTCGGCCAGCCGTGCGCCGTTTGCCTTCCGTGGCCAGCTCCCCACGCGGCCGGCGCCGCGTGACCGCGCGGTGCTGCATTCGTGGCGCGGGGTGATTCGCCTCGGTTTCAGCATCCTGGGTGGAAGTCGTGCCGTACGGACCCGCAGGTGTGTACTGTTTGAGCATGGACGAGACATACCCGCTCGTGCAGGCCCGCAACGAGCTCGGACAACTGGTCAACCGCGT
>NZ_JBSGAW010000045.1:0-49798 GCF_053600955.1 Streptomyces sp. NPDC004838
GACCTTTTTCCCATTCCGTTTCCGGCTTGGAATTTCGATCGAGCGGCCGATTGGAGAAGCCTTTTGCCTTTCGGCGGTGCCGACATTATCAGAAGATTCTGAGTCGGTTTTCCCGACCCGCTCGGATCACCTGTGCGGGCGCATGAGCGCTCCGGGTTCCCGTTCGGGCGGAGCCGTAAACTTACTGGAGCGGAGCGCCTCGATGCAAATCGAGGCGCTCCGCTCCAGAAAGTGCGACGTCAGACCGTCAGACCTCGACGACGACCGGGAGGATCATCGGGCGGCGGCGGTAGGTGTCGGAGACCCACTTGCCCACCGTTCGGCGGACCAGTTGCTGGAGTTGGTGGGGTTCGGCGACGCCGTCGGAGGCCGACTTGGCGATGGCTTCCTCGATCTTCGGGACGACCGCGGCGAAGACGGAGTCCTCGATTCCGGAGCCACGGGCATGGATGTGCGGGCCGCCGACGACCTTGCCGGTAGTGGAGTCGACCACGACGAAGACCGAGATGATGCCTTCGTCGCCGAGGATGCGGCGGTCCTTGAGGGAGGTCTCGGTGACATCGCCGACCGAGAGGCCGTCGACGTAGACGTATCCCGCCTGGACCTTGCCGACGATCCTGGCCTTGCCGTCGACGAGGTCGACGACGACGCCGTCCTCGGCGATGACGATGTGGTCCTTGGGGACGCCCGTGAGGGCTCCGAGTTCGGCGTTGGCGCGGAGGTGGCGCCATTCGCCGTGGACCGGCATCAGGTTTCTGGGCTTGCAGATGTTGTAGAAGTACAGCAGCTCGCCCGCCGAGGCGTGGCCGGACACATGAACCTTGGCATTGCCCTTGTGGACGACGTTCGCGCCCCAGCGGCTCAGGCCGTTGATCACGCGGTAGACCGCGTTCTCGTTGCCCGGGATGAGGGACGAGGCCAGGATCACCGTGTCGCCCTGGACGATCCGGATCTGGTGGTCGCGGTTGGCCATCCGGGAGAGCGCGGCCATCGGCTCGCCCTGAGAGCCCGTACAGACGAGGACGACTTCGTGGTCCGGCAGGTCGTCGAGGGTCTTGACGTCGACGACGAGGCCGGCCGGCACCCGGAGGTAGCCGAGGTCTCGGGCGATGCCCATGTTCCGGACCATGGAGCGGCCGACGAAGGCCACACGCCGGCCGTATTCGTGGGCCGCGTCCAGGATCTGCTGGATGCGGTGCACATGGCTGGCGAAGCTGGCGACGATGATGCGCTTCTGGGCGTTCGCGAACACCTGGCGCAGCACATTCGAGATGTCGCGCTCGGGTGGGACGAAGCCCGGGACCTCGGCGTTCGTCGAGTCGGAGAGGAGAAGGTCGATGCCCTCCTCGCTGAGCCGGGCGAAGGCGTGGAGGTCGGTGAGCCTGCGGTCCAGGGGGAGCTGGTCCATCTTGAAGTCGCCGGTGTGGACCACCATGCCCGCGGGGGTGCGGATCGCGACCGCCAGCGCGTCCGGGATGGAGTGGTTGACGGCGACGAACTCGCAGTCGAAGGGGCCGATGCGCTCGCGGTGGCCCTCGGTGACCTCAAGGGTGTACGGGCGGATGCGGTGCTCCTGGAGCTTCGCCTCGATGAGGGCGAGCGTCAGCTTGGAGCCGATCAGCGGGATGTCCGCCTTCAGCCGGAGAAGGTAGGGGACGCCGCCGATGTGGTCCTCGTGTCCGTGGGTGAGCACGATGCCGTCGATATCGTCGAGACGGTCCCGCAGGGTGGTGAAGTCCGGCAGGATGAGGTCGATGCCCGGCTGCTCCTCCTCGGGGAAGAGAACGCCGCAGTCGACGATGAGCAGTCGGCCTCCGTACTCGAAGACCGTCATGTTTCGGCCGATTTCGCCGAGGCCGCCGAGCGGGGTGACGCGCAGGCCGCCCTTGGGGAGCTTCGGCGGGGCGCCGAGTTCGGGATGCGGATGACTCAAAAGACTCTCCTCACCACATACGCCACGTACCGCTGAGGCACGTGGCGTACATGACATTCGTGCACTTGCAGATGTCCTTGTCCGGGCCGCCGTGACGCGCACCCGGATCCGTCCTCGTATTCAGTTATGAGGTCTTGCCAAGTCCGTGGTCACAGCTGGACTCCGCCGGCCGCGAGGTCGGCCTTCAGCTGGGCCGTCTCCTGGGGGTTCAGTTCGACGAGAGGGAGACGGAGGGGGCCGGCCGGGAGGCCCTGGAGGGTCAGCGCCGCCTTGGTCGTGATGACTCCCTGGGTGCGGAACATGCCCGTGAAGACCGGCAGGAGCCGCTGGTGGATCTCGGTGGCCTTCTGGACGTCGCCGTTCACATGGGCGTCGAGCAGGGCGCGGAGTTCCGGTGTGACGATATGGCCGACGACGGAGACGAAGCCGATCGCGCCGACCGAGAGCAGGGGGAGGTTGAGCATGTCGTCGCCGGAGTACCAGGGGAGGCCGGAGCGGGCGATGGCCCAGCTGGCGCGGCCGAGGTCGCCCTTGGCGTCCTTGTTGGCGACGATCCGGGGGTGCTCGGCGAGGCGCACGATCGTCTCGGTGTCGATGGGAACGCCGCTGCGGCCGGGGATGTCGTAGAGCATGACGGGCAGCTCGGTCGAGTCGGCGATGGCCGAGAAGTGACGGTACAGGCCCTCTTGCGGGGGCTTGTTGTAGTACGGCGTCACCGCGAGCAGGCCGTGTGCGCCGGCGCGTTCCGCCGCGCGGGCGAGTTCGATGCTGTGGCGGGTGTCGTTGGTGCCGATACCGGCCACGATGTGGGCCCGGTCTCCGACCGCCTCCAGTACGGCTCGTACGAGCCGGTCTTTCTCCGCGTCGCTGGTGGTGGGCGACTCGCCGGTGGTGCCGCTGATGATCAGGCCGTCATTGCCTGCGTCCACCAGATGGGCCGCCAGACGCTGTGCGCCGTCGACGTCGAGCGCGCCGTCCGCCGAGAACGGCGTGATCATGGCGGTGAGGACCCGCCCGAAAGGGGTCTGCGGAGTGTGGATCGGAGCCATGGGTAACACGCTACTCGCTGCTCAGTACGGTGTGGCCCTTCAGGGGACGTGACGTACGACGTGGCATGAGGAGCCCGGCACTGCCTGCTCGGGGGTTCAGGCAGTGCCGGGTCCGTTTGATCAGCCTAGATGAAGTTCACGAAACACCGCAATGTGGACACTTCGCCGGGCGAATCCGTACATCTGTACCTCTGGGTGCCTCGGGAGAGGGACCATTCGGGTGGCTCCGGCGGGCACTTCGCCGATGTTCCGCCGGGAACCGCGGCCGCGGTTCCCGGCGGTGTCGAGGATCAGGGAGCGATTCGGCCATTCGCGTTGAACGAGGCGTGGGTGAGCGGCATCAGCCGGGCCCAGTGCTCCTCCATCTTCTCCCCCACCATCTCGATCTCCCGCTGCGGGAAGGAGGGCACTTTAGCCTGCTCGTGCTGCGTCCGCAGACCGAGGAAGTGCATCAGCGACCGCGCGTTGCATGTGGCGTACATCGAGGAGAACAGGCCGACGGGGAGGACCGAGCGGGCGACCTCACGGGCGATGCCCGCGTCCAGCATCTCCTGGTAGGTCTCGTACGAACGCCGGTACGAGTCCTCCATGGCATCGCTGACGATCTTGTGCTGCGCCGGGCTGCCGTCGATGAAGACGTACTTGCCGGGGCGGCCCTCCTGGACGAGCTTGCGGTCCTGGGCGGGGATGTAGAAGACCGGCTGAAGCTCCCGGTAGCGGCCGGATTCCTCGTTGTACGACCAGCCCACGCGGTGCCGCATGAACTCGCGGAAGACGAAGATCGGGGCGCTGATGAAGAAGGTCATCGAGTTGTGCTCGAAGGGGCTGCCGTGACGGTCCCGCATCAGAAAGTTGATGAGACCCTTCGACCGCTCCGGATCCTTCCGCAGCTCCTCCAGGGACTGCTCGCCGGCCGTGGAGACGCGGGCGGCCCACAGGACGTCGGAGTCCCCGGCGGAGTGCTTCACCAGTTCGACGGTCACATCGCCACGGAAACTGGGGGTCGCGGTCTCGGCGGAAGTGTCGGTCACCAGGGGGGTCCTTCCAAGGGCTGAGCTGGGCTGAGCTGGGCGGCGACCACTTTAGTCCACGCTTCTCAGAGGCTCCCCGCCATCGGATTTCCGAAATCGGGCACCGATTCGACGATTCGTTCGTCTGTATGGGTGACAGCCCGAAGACCAAGGAGAGTGACCTGATGTTCCGCCGGCGGGAAGCCGTCCCGTTCTCGTTCGTCGCCGAGGCCGACAGCTTCCGCAGTAACGTCACTCCTCCTCCGCGCGAACGCCCGAGCGTCTCCCAGCTCACGGGTCGCACGCTGATCGGGCTGACCATCGTCGCCGGACTGGTCGGCTCCCTGCTGTTCGGTATCCCCGCGCTGGAACCGGACAGTGCTACGGGCCGTGCCCAGCACTCCGAGGCGGCCGAGCGCCCCTGACTCGTACGGCCCCCTGGGGTGGTCGGCCGGTGAACGCCTCTGTAGCCTCACCCGTCACAGCCCCCAATCGAGCGTGCTGGTGAGTGAGGATCAGTCGTGCCCCTGCCTTTCCTGACGGCCGATCGCGCATTTGACGCGACCGAGGACGAGACCGCGCTGCCCTTCGACGACCACGACCTCTGGCGACGTCCGTACCGTCCGGGGCCCTGGAGAGTAGGCTCGGCGGCCGTTCTGCTGCTGCTCGCCTCGTTCATCATGCTCGCGGCCATGATCATCGCGTTCGCCGGGGCGCTGTCCGGGGCAGCGGCCTGTCTGTCCCTGGGGCTCGCGGTGATCGGGTCGGCCCTGCGGCTTCTGCGCATGGGTGTGTGGGTCAGCAGGCACGGACTGCGGAGGGTCGGCTTCTTCATAACGACCACGCTGGCGTGGGACGAGACGACCGATGTACGGACCGTGCAACAGCCGGTCAAGTGGCTGGGGCTGCCGCGGACGGTGCAGGGGCAGGCGCTGGTGCTGTCGCGGCGGGGCGCCGCCGAACCGTTCGGGCTGCTGACGGACCACAACGCGGACTTCCTGGAGCGGGTCGAGGCGTTCGACCGGGCCGCTGACACGGTCGAGGCGTGGGCCTCCGAGTACGGCACCGCCACGGCGTGACGCACCGTCCGGGGACACCGCTCCTGTAGGGGGCGCCGGACCGCCCCGCCCGCACTAGGGGCCGGGCTCAGGGCGTCCGTACAACTGCCGGGGCGTCGCCCCCGCCGACTCCGGCTCCCGGTCTCGTCTGCTCAGTCGCCGGACGGGCGCGCGCCGTGCAGCGCGATCGCGCGTTGCATCGCCTTCCGCGCCCGGGGGGTGTCACGGGCGTCGCGATAGGCGACGGCCAGACGGAACCAGCAGCGCCAGTCGTCCGGGGAGTCCTCGGTCTCCGCGCGGCGCTTGGCGAAGACCTCGTCGGCGGCGTCGCGGTCGATGCGGCCGGCCGGGGTACGGGCGAGGTCGTCGACGGGAAGGCCGCCCTCGGCCTCGAGTTCCGCGGCGAGCCGGTTGGCCCGGGTGACGAACCGGGTGTTCGCCCAGAGGAACCAGCCGCCGATGACGGGCAGGATCAGTACCACGGCCCCGAAGGTGAAGGTCAGCAGGGTGCCCTGCTGTATCAGCATCAGGCCACGGCTGCCGACCAGGACGAAGTACACGACCAGGGCGGCTGCCGTGACGAAGTAGGTGATCTTCGCGCGCATGTCGTTCGGGGTTCCGCTCAGCCGAGGTCCAGGAAGTGTTCCAGCCCGTAGGTGAGACCGGGCACGGACCCGACCCGCCGCACGGCGAGCAGGATGCCCGGCATGAAGCTGCTGTGGTGGAGCGAGTCGTGGCGGATGGTCAGGGTCTCCCCCTCGGCGCCGAGCAGCACCTCCTGGTGGGCGAGGAGGCCCCGCAGGCGTACGGAGTGGACCGGGACTCCGTCGACGTCCGCGCCGCGGGCGCCGTCCAGCGCGGTGGCGGTCGCGTCGGGCTGCGCGCCGAGGTCCGCCTCGGCGCGGGCGGCGGCGATGAGCTGGGCGGTGCGGGTGGCGGTACCGCTGGGGGCGTCGACCTTGTTCGGGTGGTGCAGCTCGATGACCTCGGCGGACTCGAAGTACCGCGCCGCCTGCTGAGCGAACTTCATGGTGAGAACCGCGCCGATGGAGAAGTTCGGTGCGATGAACACACCGGTGCGAGGGGACGCGGCGAGCGAGGTGCCGAGTTGCGCGAGGCGTTCGTCGGTCCAGCCGGTGGTGCCGACGACCGCGTGGATGCCGTGGCGTACGCAGAAGTCGAGGTTGCCCATCACCGATGCGGGGGTGGTCAGCTCGATCGCGACCTGGGCTTGGGCTTCCACCAGGCCCTCCAGCCTGTCGCCCTGGTCGTGTGCGGCCACCAGTTCCATGTCGTCGGCGGACTCGACGGCCCGTACCGCTTCCGAGCCGATACGGCCCTTGGCGCCGAGAACGGCCACGCGGAGCTTGCTCATCAGTTCATTCCTTAGATCTAGGTCGTTTCTGGTGGATCAGGCTGGGTCAGTGAGCGGGGTCTGGTGCCGTGCATCGCAAGGCGGAGGAGGGAGTCCATGCGGAGCATCGGCGACCGACGACAACGCAGCGAGGTGCGGTGCCAGGGCACGCGAGCCCAGCAAGATCCACCAGAAGCGGCCTAGGAGACCGACTCGTGCAGCCGGTCCGCCTGGCGGTCCTTGAGCGGGCCGATGACCGCCAGGGAGGGACGGTGTCCCAGGACTTCCCCGGCCACCGCGCGTACTTCTTCAGGGGTGACCGCGGCTATTCGGGCGAGCATCTCGTCGACGGACATCTGCGCCCCCCAGCACAGCTCGCTCTTGCCGATCCGGTTCATCAACGCGCCGGTGTCCTCCAGGCCGAGCACCGTGGAGCCGGAGAGCTGGCCGATCGCTCGGCCGATCTCGTCGTCCGACAGGCCGTCCGATGCCACGCGGTCCAGCTCGTCGCGGCAGATCTTCAGAACGTCGTGGACCTGGCTGGGCCGGCAGCCGGCGTAGACGCCGAAGAGGCCGCAGTCGGCGAAGCCCGAGGTGTACGAGTACACGCTGTAGGCGAGGCCGCGCTTCTCCCGCACCTCCTGGAAGAGTCGGGACGACATGCCTCCGCCGAGGGCGGTGTTCAGGACGCCGAGGGCCCAGCGGCGGTCGTCGGTCCGGGCGAGGCCGGGCATGCCGAGGACGACATGGGCCTGCTCGGTCCTGCGGTCGAGGAGTTCGACCCGGCCCGCCGTGCGCACACTGCGGCTGCCGTCACGGGGAGCGAGCGGGACCGCGTCCGTACGGGTGAGGGCGCCGGACTTCTCGAAGGCGCGGCGGACCTGGCGTACGACGGCGGCGTGGTCGATGTTGCCCGCTGCGGCGACGACCAGGTGGGTCGGGTCGTAGTGCTTCTTGTAGAAGCGGCGGACCCGGTCGGCGGTCAGCGCGTTGACCGTGTCGACCGTGCCGAGGACCGGGCGGCCGAGCGGCGTGTCGCCGAAGACGGTGCGCGCGAAGAGGTCGTGGACGCAGTCGCCCGGATCGTCCTCGGTCATCGCGATCTCTTCGAGGATGACCCCGCGCTCGGCCTCCACGTCCTCCTGGAGGATGAGCGAGCCGGTGAGCATGTCGCAGACCACGTCGATGGCGAGCGGCAGGTCGCTGTCGAGCACCCGCGCGTAGTAGCAGGTGTACTCCTTCGCCGTGAAGGCGTTCATCTCGCCGCCGACCGCGTCGATCGCCGAGGAGATGTCGAGTGCGCTGCGGCGCCGGGTGCCCTTGAAGAGCAGGTGCTCCAGATAGTGTGTGGCGCCGTTCAGGGCCGGAGTCTCGTCCCGGGAGCCGACGTGCGCCCAGATGCCGAAGGTGGCGGAGCGTACGGAGGGGAGGGTTTCGGTGACGATCCGCAGACCGCCGGGGAGGGTGGTGCGGCGGACCGTGCCGATGCCGTTCTCACCCTTGAGGAGCGTTTGGGTACGGGCGACGGCCCGCGCCTCCGAGGAGGTGCGGGCCGTCGCCTGCGAGCTGCGCGACGTCACTTGGCGGCGTCGTCCTTCACGTCCTCGGCGCCTTCGCCCTCGATCACGGGGATCAGGGAGAGCTTGCCGCGGGAGTCGATCTCGGCGATCTCGACCTGGACCTTGGTGCCGACCGCGAGCACGTCCTCGACGTTCTCCACGCGCTTGCCGCCGGCGAGCTTGCGGATCTGCGAGATGTGCAGCAGGCCGTCCTTGCCCGGGAGCAGGGAGACGAACGCGCCGAAGGTGGTCGTCTTGACGACCGTGCCCAGGTAGCGCTCGCCGACCTCCGGCATGGTCGGGTTGGCGATGCTGTTGATCGTGGCCCGGGCGGCCTCGGCGGCCGGTCCGTCGGCGGCGCCGATGTAGATGGTGCCGTCGTCCTCGATCGTGATCTCGGCGCCGGTGTCCTCCTGGATCTGGTTGATCATCTTGCCCTTGGGGCCGATGACCTCGCCGATCTTGTCCACGGGGATCTTGACGGTGATGATCCGCGGGGCGTTGGGGGACATCTCGTCCGGGGTGTCGATCGCTTCCATCATCACGTCGAGGATGTGGAGGCGGGCGTCACGGGCCTGCTTGAGGGCCGCGGCCAGGACGGAGGCCGGGATGCCGTCCAGCTTGGTGTCGAGCTGGAGGGCGGTGACGAACTCCTTCGTACCGGCGACCTTGAAGTCCATGTCGCCGAAGGCGTCCTCCGCACCGAGGATGTCGGTGAGGGCGACGTAGTGCGTCTTGCCGTCGATCTCCTGGGAGATCAGGCCCATGGCGATACCGGCGACGGGGGCCTTGAGCGGCACACCGGCGTTCAGCAGCGACATGGTGGAGGCGCAGACGGAGCCCATGGAGGTCGAGCCGTTGGAGCCGAGGGCCTCGGACACCTGACGGATCGCGTAGGGGAACTCCTCGCGCGTCGGCAGCACCGGCACGATGGCGCGCTCGGCGAGCGCTCCGTGGCCGATCTCGCGGCGCTTCGGGGAGCCGACGCGGCCCGTCTCTCCCACGGAGTACGGCGGGAAGTTGTAGTTGTGCATGTACCGCTTGCGGGTCACCGGGGAGAGGGTGTCCAGCTGCTGCTCCATCCGGAGCATGTTGAGGGTGGTGACGCCCAGGATCTGGGTCTCGCCACGCTCGAACAGCGCGGAGCCGTGCACCCGCGGGATGGCCTCGACCTCGGCGGCGAGGGTGCGGATGTCGGTGACGCCGCGGCCGTCGATGCGGACCTTGTCCTTGATGACGCGCTCGCGCACCAGGGACTTGGTCAGGGAGCGGTAGGCGGCGGAGATCTCCTTCTCGCGGCCCTCGAAGGCCGGGAGGAGCTTCTCGGCGGCCAGTTCCTTGACGCGGTCCAGCTCGGCCTCGCGGTCCTGCTTGCCGGCGATGGTGAGCGCCTGGGACAGCTCGGCCTTGACGGCGGCGGCCAGGGCCTCGTACACGTCGTCCTGGTAGTCCAGGAAGACGGGGAACTCGCCCTCGGGCTTGGCGGCCTTGGCGGCGAGGTCGGACTGGGCCTTGCACAGGACCTTGATGAAGGGCTTGGCGGCTTCCAGACCCGCGGCGACGACCTCCTCGGTCGGGGCGGCGGCGCCGTCCTTGACCAGCTGGACCGTCTTCTCGGTGGCCTCGGCCTCGACCATCATGATCGCGACATCGCCGTCTTCGAGAACCCGGCCGGCGACGACCATGTCGAAGACCGCGTCCTCCAGCTCGGTGTGGGTCGGGAACGCGACCCACTGGCCCTTGATCAGTGCGACACGGGTGCCGCCGATCGGGCCGGAGAAGGGCAGGCCGGCGAGCTGCGTGGAGCAGGAGGCGGCGTTGATGGCGACCACGTCGTAGAGGTGGTCGGGGTTGAGCGCCATGATCGTCTCGACGATCTGGATCTCGTTGCGCAGGCCCTTCTTGAAGGAGGGGCGCAGCGGCCGGTCGATGAGGCGGCAGGTGAGGATCGCGTCCTCGGAGGGCCGGCCCTCGCGGCGGAAGAAGGATCCGGGGATCTTTCCGGCCGCGTACATCCGCTCCTCGACGTCGACCGTCAGGGGGAAGAAGTCGAGCTGGTCCTTGGGCTTCTTGGAAGCGGTGGTGGCCGACAGCACCATGGTGTCGTCGTCCAGGTACGCCACGGCGGAACCGGCTGCCTGCCTGGCGAGGCGGCCCGTCTCGAAGCGGATGGTGCGGGTGCCGAAGGAGCCGTTGTCGATGACGGCCTCGGCGTAGTGGGTCTCGTTCTCCACTAGCGTTTTCTCCGTTACGTTTCGTTACGTTGATCGTCTTTGGTCCCCTCGCCCGTGTGGCGGGGAGACAGGCGGAGAAGCTCTCGGACTGGGCCGGTCTTCGATCGAAGCACCCGGGGTTCGAGTCCCGGGAGCCACTACCGAGGACCGGCGGCGGCGAGTCGGCTTCTCCCTCGTTCAGTTGTCGCGTTCGGTGTCGCGTTCGTTCGGTGTTGCGTTCTCGTGCGGTACCGCGGTGGTATCGCGTGTTGTTCCGTGTTGCCTTCTGCGACCAGACTAAGGGCCGTCCGGTAGGTCGCGCACGTACGGCTATCACGTACAGCCGTCACGTACGGCGATCGGCCACCATGTACAGCAAAAGGGAGCGGCTCCCTTTCCAGTGGGAACCGCTCCCCTCCATGGCGTCTTACTTGGCGCCGCCGGCCGCACCGCGGCGGATGCCGAGGCGGTCGACCAGGGCGCGGAAGCGCTGGATGTCCTTCTTGGCCAGGTACTGCAGCAGCCGACGGCGCTGGCCGACCAGGATGAGCAGGCCACGGCGGGAGTGGTGGTCGTGCTTGTGGGTCTTGAGGTGCTCGGTCAGGTCCGAGATACGGCGGGAGAGCATCGCGACCTGGACCTCGGGGGAGCCGGTGTCGCCCTCCTTGGTGCCGAACTCGGCCATGATCTGCTTCTTCGTGGCGGCGTCGAGAGACACTCGGTACTCCTCGGTGTGTTCAAAGCGCCCGCGAGTGCCCTTGGTCTTGATCTCAAGGGAGCTTCCATGACTCGAAGGCGGAGGTCCGATGGGCGCAGATCCCAGGGATTCCGGGAACGCGTACACAAACGGCCGTCACCCAGAGTACCAGCCGGCCGGGCCGGTACCGCGCGCGGCCGGTCGCCGGCCGCGGCGGGGCCGGGCGGTCCTTGTACGGCGGGGGTCGGGAGTCCGGGGTGGGGCGGGTCGGTCGGTTCCAGGGCGGGGACGGGTCGGGAGTGTGAACGTCACGGCCGCTACGAGGTCATCGCCCGGATCGCGTGGTAGACGTCGAAGACCGCGAGGCACAGCGGCAGGAGCGTCAGCAGGACGAACGTCTCCGCGATCTCCAGGAAACGTCCCCAGAAGGGGGTGACGCCCTTGCGCGGCACGATCAGGCCGATGGCGGTGATCAGCGCGGCGACGCCCGCGACGGCGGCGGCGAGCCAGACCGTACGGATGTCCAGCGCCGTGGCGTCGCCCTTGAGGGCGTCGCGTACCAGCTCGGCCGGCGGGTTGAGGCTGAGTCCGAGCCCGAGGAGCACCAGGGCGCCGAGGCCCGCGGCGAGGGCGCAGCCGACCTGGGCGGTGTAGCGGAAGAGGTGGGCGCGCATCAGCATGGCGATGCCGGTGGCGAGGGCCAATGTCTGGGCCCAGACATTGCTGGAGAAACCGAGGACGGCGGCCGAGCCGACGGCCAGCAGGGCGCAGCCGCCGACGAGGCCCACAAGCAGTTCGTGGCCGCGGCGGGCCTGGGCGGCGATGCGCTCGGCGTCGACCGGGCCCTGGGGTTCCGGGTCGGAGCCGTAGTCGCCGATCGTGGTGCGGGGCGGGTCGAAGCCGATGGGCAGGCGGGCGAAGCGGGTGGAGAGGCCGGGCAGGAAGGCGAGCGCCCCCACGGCGAGCGGGGCGCACATGGCGGCCGTCTCGATCGGTTCCAGTTCGCGGGTGATCGCGACGAAGGTGGCCAGCAGGCCGATGGCGGAGGCGAAGACGAAGGCGACGAAGGGGCCGTCGCCGCCGGGGGCGACGATGGTGAGGATCACCGCGAAGATGAGGATGGCGGCGCAGGCGAGCAGGAACTGGAGCTTGCCGATTCCCTGGCCGTCCGCGAGGGGCAGCAGTCCGGTTCCGCCGATGGCCGCGTTCGCCATCGCGCCGATGCCCAGCGCGATGGCCGAGCCCCGGTCGTCGTACACCCGTGCGCGTACACAGGCGAGTGCGAGAAGGAGCGCCGCGGTGACGCCTGCGAGGACGCCCGGCAGACCGTGCATGTCGTGGCGGGGGTCGGAGGTCCACAGCACGAAGGCGAGCAGAAGCAGCAGTACGCCGCCGCCGAGGAGCCCGGCGCCGCGCATGAGGGTGTCGGTCCAGAGCGTGCGGTCGCGGGCGACGGAGGTGGCCACGGCGTCGGAGACGTCGTCGAAGACGGCCGGGGGGAGGGATTCGGCGAAGGGGCGGAGGGAGAGGAGTTCGCCGTCGAGGATGCGCTGCGCTCCGAGGGAGCGGGCGCTGTCGAGGACGGTGCCGTCGCGGCGTACCAGGTGGTAACCGACCGGGGCGCCTGGTTCGGGGCTCTGTCCGGACAGCCGCAGGATCTCCGGGTAGAGGTCCGCGATGGCGATGTCCTCGGGCAGTGCCACGTCGACGCGGCCGTCGGGCGCGACGACCGTCACCCGGCAGAAGCCGGTTCCGCTGCTGGACGGAGTCACGGGACCCGGGTGGCCGGTTCCGTTCGCCGCCGCTGAGGCCGTCATACTCACCTGCTGCATCCCCTCGTGTTCTTCCTGTGCATCGGCTTGTTCATGTGGATCGGCGTCACACGTCGTCGTTCTTGGTCACGCGTCGTCGTTCTCGCGTCGTGCTGTCGTTCGGACCGCGTTGCTCAGGCCGCTGTCGTTCAGGCCGCGTGGTGGTTCGCGGTTCGTGGTTCGCGGTTCGTCGTTCAGGGTTCGTCGTTCGTGCGCTGTCCGTCCGCGTCCGTGTTCCCGTGCATCTGGTGCATCTCACGCATCTCGTGCACCGACTGCGTGGCGGCTCCACAGCCGTCCCGCAGGGAAGGCGCTCCGTACAGACTTCACACAGAGACTTCACACTTCGCCTTCATTTCGGCTTCCCGCAGCTCGCGTACAGCCGTCATGCACCGATAGGTCCGGCTTCGCGCACCGCCCGAACAATCCGAATCCATACGCTCGGTCCGAATTCAATTCGTCCAGGCCATTTCGCCCGGTCCGGCATTGCGCTCCGATTGACCCGGTTTTCACGGCAGTTCACGGGCACGCAAACACATCGCGTCACCCTACCGCCCGCTCCTTGACCTCGGCGCAAGTAGGATCCCTGACCGCGGACGGAACCCGTCGCCACGGGGGCGCCGATAGGAACAATCCCGTCCGGCAAGGGAATTGGTGAGCTGGTGAGTCAGATCGTCGTCAAGCGCCCACCACGGGTCCTGCCTTCCGAGGTGCCGAGCGAGCATCTGCAGCTGCAACCCCCTCCCGAGCTGCCGCGAGGACAGCAGGAGGGCGCGCTGATGCAGCTGCTGCCGATGCTGGGCATGGGCGGTTCCGTCGTCTTCTTCTTCATGACCCCGAATCCGATCATGAGGATCATGGGCATGGTGATGATCGCCTCGACGATCGCCATGGCCATCGCGATGCTGGTCCGCTACCGGCGTGGCACCCAGGGCGAACTCGCCGATCTGCGGCGCGACTATCTCAAGTATCTGACGCAGACCCGCCGGGCGGTGCTGCGGACCGCACGCCTCCAGCGTGACGCGCAGTACTACCTCCACCCCTCCCCCGAACAGTTGTGGGCGCTCGTCGCCGAAGGCAGCCGGGTATGGGAACGGCGCGTCGGGGACGCCGACTTCGGGCAGGTCCGCATCGGTCTGGGCAGCCAGCAGCTGGCCACCCCGCTGATCGCGCCCGACACCGCGCCGGTCGACGAGCTGGAGCCGCTCACGGCGGGCGCGATGCGACAGTTCCTGTCGGCGCACGGAACGCTGGACGGCCTGCCGATGGCCGTGTCGCTGCGCGCCTTCTACCACCTGACGGTGAGCGGTGAGCCGGAATCCGTACGGGCGACGGCGCGCGCGATGCTCGGCACGCTCGCCTCGCTCCACTCCCCCGAGGACCTGGTCATCACCGTCGCCGCCGGGCGTGAGGCAGTGGACCACTGGGAGTGGACGAAGTGGCTGCCGCACCTCCAGGCTCCCGGCCCCGGTGACGGCGCGGGCAGCCGCCGGCTGATCACAACCGACGCACGGGATCTGGAGGAGCTGCTCGGCGGACGGCTGGACGGACGCCCCCGGTTCCAGGGCAGCGGTCATCCCCTGCTCGACCAGCCGCATCTCGTCGTGATCATCGACGGGCAGTCGGTGCCCGCTACGTCTCCGCTCGCCGCGCCCGAGGGGCTCCAGGGTGTGACGGTCATCGAGGTCGTTCCGGGCGAGGTCACCGGGGCGCGCGGCGGACTGTCAGTGGTCGTGCACCCCGATTCGCTGCGGCTGGAGTCCGGGCACGGGCTGGTGTACGACGGTGTGCCGGACCTGCTGAGCATGGAAGCCGCCGAGGCGCTCGCCCGCCAGCTGGCCCCTTTGAGGGTCGCCTCCGGCGGCGACGACGACGAACCGCTCCTCGCCAACCTGGACTTCACCGATCTGCTGAACCTCGGTGACGCGGCGTCCATCGACGTCAGCCGCACCTGGCGGCCCCGTTCCCAGTCGGAGCGGCTGCGCGTGCCCATCGGTGTCGGCGAGGACGGCGTTCCGGTGATGCTCGACCTCAAGGAGGCGGCGCAGGAGGGCATGGGGCCGCACGGTCTCTGTGTGGGCGCGACCGGTTCCGGCAAGTCCGAACTGCTCCGTACGCTTGTACTCGGCCTCGCCGTCACACACTCCTCGGAGACGCTCAACTTCGTCCTCGCGGACTTCAAGGGCGGCGCCACCTTCGCCGGCATGTCGCAGATGCCCCACGTGGCCGCCGTGATCACCAACCTCGCGGACGATCTGACGCTGGTCGACCGCATGGGCGACTCGATCCGCGGTGAGCTGAACCGCCGTCAGGAGATGCTCCGAGACGCCGGCAACTACGCGAACATCCACGACTACGAGAAGGCACGCGCCGCCGGCGCCCCGCTCCAGCCCATTCCGTCCCTCGTGCTGGTCATCGACGAGTTCAGCGAACTCCTCACCGCGATGCCCGACTTCATCGAGATGTTCGTGCAGATCGGCCGGATCGGCCGTTCGCTCGGTGTGCATCTGCTGCTCGCCTCGCAGCGGCTGGAGGAGGGGCGGCTGCGCGGTCTGGAAACGTATCTCTCGTACCGGATCGGTCTGCGGACCTTCTCGGCGGCCGAGTCGCGGGCGGCGCTGGGCGTCCCCGACGCGTACACGCTCCCGAACGTGCCCGGTTCCGGGTATCTGAAGTACGGCACGGACGAGATGGACCGCTTCAAGGCCGCGTACGTCTCCGGCGTCTACCGCGAGAGCGGCCACCAGGCGGCCTCCGCCGGGGGGCCTCTGCCGGTGGACCGCAGGCCGGTGCCGTTCACGGCGGCTCCCGTGCCGATCCGATACGTCGAGCCGACGGCCCGGCCGTCCGTGCCGGACGCGCGTACCTCCGAGGACGACGCGCTGGCCGACTCCGTACTCGACGTGATCGTGCGGCGGCTCGAAGGGCGGGGAGCGGAGGCTCACCAGGTGTGGCTGCCGCCGCTGGACAATCCGCCGCCGCTGGACGAGCTCGTCCCCGGACTGACGAATGTGGAGGGACGGGGCCTCACCCAGCCGGGCTACGAGGGCGCCGGCCGTCTCGTCGTACCGCTGGGCGTGGTCGACAAGCCGTTCGAGCAGCGCCGCGACACCCTCTACCGGGACTTCTCCGGCGCGGCGGGCCATATGCAGATCATCGGAGGCCCGCAGTCCGGGAAGTCGACCCTGCTGCGCACCTTGATCTCCGCGTTCGCTCTGACGCACACCCCGCAGGAGGTCCAGTTCTACGGGCTCGACTTCGGCGGCGGCGGTATGTCGGCGGTCGCCGGGCTGCCGCATGTCGGCGGGATCGCCTCCCGTCTGGACCCCGAGCGGGTCCGGCGGACCGTCGCCGAGGTGTACGGCATCCTTTCCCGCCGCGAGGAGTACTTCCGCAGCGCGGGCATCGACTCCATCGCCACGTTCCGCACCATGCGGGCGCGCGGTGCCATCTCGGTGGCGGAGCAGCCGTGGGGCGACGTGTTCCTGGTCATCGACGGCTGGGGCAACTTCCGTACGGACTACGAGGGTCTGGAGCCCGCCGTCCTCGAGATCGCCGCGCGGGGGCTCGGCTACGGAATCCATCTGATCGTCTCCGCGTCGCGCTCGCTGGAGGTCCGGGCCAACCTCAAGGACCTCCTGATGAACCGGCTGGAGCTGCGCCTCGGTGACACCATGGACTCCGAGCTGGACCGCAAGGCCGCCGTCAATGTGCCGACGGGTGTGCCGGGACGTGGTCTGACGCCCGAGAAGCTGCACTTCATGGCTGCGGTTCCGCGTATCGACGGCATCAACTCCAGCAGCGATCTGTCGGAGGCGACGGCCGCGATGGCCCAGGAGGTCAACCGCCACTGGACGGCCCCGGGGGCTCCCGCCGTACGGCTCCTGCCCCGCGAGCTCCCGGCGGACAGTCTGCCGTCCGGCCTGGCCGAGCCTCAGCGCGGTGTCGCCTTCGCCATCGACGAGAACAATCTGGAACCCGTCTACCTCAACTTCGAGCGCGACCCGTTCTTCGTGGTGTTCGGCGAGAGCGAATCGGGCAAGTCCAACCTGCTGAAACTGCTCATCAAGCAGCTCACCGAGCGGTACGACGGCGATTCGGCGAAGTTCTTCGTGATCGACAACCGGCGGGCGCTGCTGGACGTCACCCCGGCGACGCATCTCGCCGAGTACGTCCCCATGTCCAACAACATGGAGCACCATGTGGACGCTCTGGCCGACCTGATGCAGCGCCGGACGCCGTCGGCCGATGTGACGGCCCGACAGCTGCGGGACCGGAGCTGGTGGCGGGGGCCCACGGTGTACGTGGTCGTCGATGACTACGACCTGGTGTCGACGTCGAGCGGCAACCCGCTGGGGAAGCTCACGGAGTTGCTGCCGTTCGCGCGCGACGTGGGCGTCCGCTTCATCATCGCCCGGAGTTCGGCCGGCGCGAGCCGTGCCTCGTACGAGCCCTTCATGCAGCGGATGATGGAGCTGGGCGCACAGGGTGTGCTGCTCTCTGGAGACCCGCAGGAAGGCGATGTCCTGGGGGGTGTCCGGCTTCGGCCGATGCCGACGGGCCGGGGCGTCTTCGTCTCCCGTCAGCGCGGGAATCCGCTGGTGCAGACGGGGTTGATGGCTCCGGACGAGCACAGTTGAGGGCGCGGGGGCGTGGCTGGGGCGTCAGGGCGCGGGAAGCGTCGGAGCGCGACGCCCTCGACGCCCGCGCCTTGTCGTGCCCCTCTTCGCCTCCCTTCGCCTCTTTTCGCTCCTCTTCGCTCCTCACGTGGTGCGCGTGAATCAGGATTCGGCGATGGAAGTGTGGTCGTACTTCGTCAAGTTGGGGCTTGGGGGCGGCGCTTGCAAGCAGTGACAGCACGTCAATAGGTTCGTTCCGGGCGCTGCCGAAAGGGGCCGCCCGAGACGGTGAACACGGGGGAAGGGGTCTGCGGCATGGCATGGGACGAGTGGGAACGGCTGAAGGCGTCCGCGGCGGAGAGAGACTCGGCGCAGATGCGACTGAACGGGCTTCCGCCCGACGAAGGCGGCGGCGGTTCGAGCGGGGCCGAGGCCGGTGATCTCAAGGTGTCGCAGACCGATCTCGCGGCGATCGGGGACAGAGCGTACAAGCTGTACAACCGGCTCTGGACGGAGGCGCGGGTAGCCGTGCCGACCAGCGATACGGCCGGGGAGAACCTGTCGAAGCAGGGGTTCGCTCTGGGCGGCGCGCTTCAGCATGTGGCGGACCGCTGGGAGAAGCAGCTGAGGTCGCTCATGGACGCTTGCGCGCATATTTCGAACCATATGGACGTCAGTGGAAAGACGCATCAGGACGACGACCAATTCATTCGGCGCAATATGAGCAGTATTCAGACGCTGGACAAGGGCTTCGACGAGTCGCACGCACCTGCAGGCAAGAAGAACGAGGTCTACGGCGATCAGGGTGAGAAGGGCAAGGGAGACAGCTGATGGACTTCGAAGCGCTTCGCGCGGCCAAGTTCTCGCTGCTCGACACGGCGATCACCGACTGGTCGAAAATGGTCACCAATCTGGAGGACCTGGAGAAGGGCGCCAGGGAAGGTCTCAGAGGCCAGGCCAACAAAGCCAACTGGGCAGGAATGAACGCGACCGTGTCCCGTGAGTTCATCGGCAGGACGGCCGGCGAGTTCGCTGATGCCCAGACGCAGGCCACATCGATCCGGAACATCCTCAGGGACACGCGTGACGAGCTGAACGACTGGCACCGCAAACTCAACGAGGCGATCGACCGCGGACAGGGAAAGAACCTCACCGTCGTGTCCACGCGCGGCGGTGGCTTCACCGTCACGATGATCGTCCATCCCGACCGGGTCGCCAAGGGCGGCTCCGTCCCCGATCACACCCCCGAGGACACCACGGCTCTCCGTGACGAGATCCAGGGGATCCTCGACGGCGCGACCGTGAGCGACACCTCAGCGGCCCAGATTCTCAAAGCTCTCGTCGACCAGAGCGACTACGGCTTCTCCGGTGCGAAGTACAGCGACCGCGACGCCGGAGCGGCGGCGCTGAGGGAAGGGGACAGGCTCGCCGCGCTGGCCGGGAAGAAGCCGGAGGACCTCACGGTCGAGGAGTTCGACGCGCTCAATGCCGGGCTGAAGAAGTACTCGGGTGATGAGCTCTTCGCCGAGCGCTTCGCGGAGCGGCTCGGGCCCAAGGGCACTCTGGAATTCTGGGCCGGTATCAATGAACCGGGCAGGAACTGGGAAGTCGGCAGCAAGCGGGTCGATCAGTTCGACGACCTCCAGAAGCACCTCAGTCTGACCCTCGCCAACGCGACGCAGAGCGACAGTCAGGCCATGACGGACTGGAAGCGCGATATGACGTCTCTCGGCGCTCAGCCGGTGCACAAGAACAGCCCGACCATGGGCTTCCAGGTCATGAGCAACCTCATGCGCTGGGGTGACTTCGACGACCAGTTCCTCAATAGCTACGGCCGGGAACTGATCAAGACCGAGAAGAAGATGAGCGACAACGGCAGCCATATGCCGATCGGCTGGCAGCGGATGGGGATGGACCCCTATCTCAACCGCACCGGCACCGATTCCGGCTCGGACCCCATGGTCGGGTTCATGAAGGCGCTGTCGAACAGCCCGGACGCGGCGACCGAGTTCTTCAACGACACATTCGTCACGAAGGACGAGGACCACGACTTCAAGCGCGAGGACGGGAACGGCAAGAACGTCAAGGCCGGGCTGAGCAACTTCGATTACCTCTTCGAGGAACGGGACTGGCCCAAGGACTCGGACGCCAAGGGCGACGAGAGCATTTCGGGGCGCAACTACATGGGGCTGGCGCTGGAAGCGGCGACGACGGGGCATCCGGCGGGCGAGTTGCCCACGATCGACACGCCGCCTCACAACGAGGAGCAGGCGAAGCTGATGGAGAACATCGTCGCGTCGATCTCCGACGACCCCAAGCGGCTGACGGATCACGGGTACATGGCCGACAGCATGGGGCAGATCGCTGCCGAATACATGCCTGACATCAACCGGGGACTCCACCCGGGCGAGGTCCGCGAGGATGCTCTGTTCCCCGTCGTCGGATCATCGGCGAAGCTCGGCGAGAACGAAATCACCCGCTTCCTCTACACCGTGAGCCAGAACCCCGAGGGATACGCGGCGATCAATGTGGGGCAACACAGCTACACAACCGCCCTCATGGAATATCACTTCGCTAACCCTGATGCCTACCTTGATGACCCCGGTCACAGCGAAAAAGAAAACCTCAAGAAGACAATCGAGGACATTTCCCGAGTGGCAGGCGAGGTCGATGGGACCATCGGAGCCGGCCGCGCATATGCGAACGAACTGGACGGAGGGGCCAAGGACAAGGAGTTCAACGATGCCCTGAATTCCTCCTCCACCTGGATCGGAAGTGGTATCGGAATCGGAATCGGCCTGGCCACGGCACCATTTATCGGACCGGGAGGAATCGTCGCCGGAGGACTTGCCGGAACCGCAGTGAACGAAATCCTCGGCGCCATCACGGAAGGCTCGATGAAGGACAGTGCCGACGATGTAATCTATCGCAACGGCGAGAAGATGAATGACACCAGGGACTCAACGTACACGCTCGTCGAGTCCGCCGCCCAAAAAGCTGGCGAGAACGCCGGCAACCCGTCGCCCCACATCGTCTCTGCCGCAGCAACCGCAGCAGAACAAGGGTTCAACAACGCCAAGAGCAACGTCAACGATGCCTTCGACGGTCAAGGGGTTCCCAGGCAGTTGGATACAGAGAGCTGAGGGCATGGCTATCGCACCGAAGAAAATAGTCATCCCGGTCGCAACACTGGCCGTGCTGGGTTCTGTGGCCGGCGCATCCTACCTGCTTGGCTTCCCCCCTTTCGATCGACAGGGGGAAATCAAAGCCGATCGTGTCTGCGAGTCTTTGGGGGAGTCATCCTTTGCTGCGACAGCGCTCAGGCAAGCACTGCCCGCCGAACCCACCTACTCGTTCAAGGACCAAGTGGCGGGCGAGAACGCCGAACAGGGCAGTACGAGCTACACGGCTGATTGCTTCGTCCGGGGCGAGAGCAGCGTCCTGCTGAGTGCCAGAACTGAGATGATGGTCGTCAGTTCATCGGAGAGCTGGACGACGCAAGTACTCGATGGTCGGAGCCCCTCGGATGTCGAGAACTTCACCGCAGGATCCAAAGGGGTGGCTTCTGCAAGCAGAGCCGCTGTCTTGGTGCCCTGTACGTCAGCGGGAAGGATCCCCGGCGGAAGCTACAGCCTTAGTGTCGTCATCGACTTGCGAAAGCACGACGACTCGGATGAACGGAAGGTTCGCCAAGCGCTGGAGAATCTGGCCGTCGGCGCGGCTGAATACTCCCACCGCGAGGCGAAGTGCGACCTCCCGTCTCGGCTGCCTCAGTAGCGGAACGAAAGCCATCGCGCCCCAGAAGAAGAGCAACAGGGTGGGCATCTCCCGCGCATGCCCACCCTGTTGCCCTTTGCTGCGCTCAACGATGAGAGCGCTCAGTTCTTAGAAGTATCCGGCGGCCCTCTTGTCGCCCGCCTGGTAGGCCGGGCCCGCCTCGCGAACAGCCTTGGCGATGCCCTTCAGGGCCGTGTGGATCTGACGGGTCTCCATGTCCCACTTCTTGTGGGCGCCGTCCGCCGCGGTCTTGGCTTCACCCTCGAAGGTGGCGGAGACGCTACGGATCTTGTTCTGCAGATCCTCGAGCGTCTGGTCCAGTCGCTGGGCCTGTGCCTCAATGGTGGAAGCCGCCTGCTCCAGTGAGGAGTAGGTGACGAGCATGAGGCCGTCGTTCTGCTGTGCCATGATTCCTCCAACTACCTGCTGTGGCGATTGTGTCGGCCGGGTACGGAGTGCCGACGCTCTGGTCAGTAGCCGCTGATGTTCGAGGTCGCAGCCCTCGTGGCACCCGCGTCACCCGAGAATCCGGCGGTGACGTCGACGCCCTGGAGCGCGGCGCGTACCTCGTCTTCCGTGTTGCCGGCGGTGGTACGGGTAACCTGGATCGCTTCCTGGAAGTTGAGCAGCAGCTTCGCGATGCGCACCATGCCCTGGTTGATCTCGGCCTGCTTCACGTCGAAGGCGCCGGCACCAATGCCTTTCCACGCGCCTTCGAGGCTGTCGATGACGCCCTGGAGTTTCTGGACCTGTCCCTTGATGTCCTCGAACTGCCGAGAGATCTCGTCCTGGAAATCCTTGAGACTCTGATCGCCGACCTTCTGGACTGACATATCCCGGTCTTCCTTTCCCTGTGATCTGTGTGGGTGAATCGTGTTGGCTCGCGTGTCCGCCGCAACCCATCTGTGAGTGGAGCGGAAAGATCAAGCCGTGGTCAGGCGCTGCGGCGGCGCCTGACTACGAGGAAGGCTCCCCCTGCGAGGACGACCACGGCGGCGACTCCACCGAGGATCAGACCCGACTGACCGTCGTCCTCGGATTTCTTGCTGGAGCCTGCCACGGCGGCTTTGCCGTCGGGCTGGTCCTTGGAGGGTTGTGACGAAGCTGGTGCAGAGGGGGACGCCGAAGCCGGCGAACCACCGGTCTTCTCATGGGTCAAGGGACTGATATCGGCCGGGCCGGGCTCGCCCTTTCCGTCGAGAATGATCTGGCGCGGACGGATGAGACCGTGACCGAGGAAATTGCTGCGGGTTCCTTTAGCCCAGTCACGGGAGGCGGTGTCGATGAGTGCGTGAAGGACTTGATTCGCGGTCCAGTCCGGGTGAGCAGACCAGACGAGAGCTGCGGAGGCGGAGGCGATGGCGGTCGCCAGGCTGGTTCCCCCGCTGTCGCAGTAGTTCTTGAACTTGGTATCGCACCAGGCAGGAATGCCTATCCCGGGAGCGGCGAGATCCACGTTGTCGCCGTGCTGAGAGGTCTCAGCCACTTTGCCCTTGCTGTCTGCTGAGGCGACGCCGACGACTTCAGCGTACGCGGCCGGATACTCGGGCTTGTTGCCTTCCTTGGCATTGTTACCGGAGGATGCGAAGAACAACTTTCCCTTACTGAACGCGTACTTCACGGCAGCCCGCTCCTCCGGGCTGGAGTACTCACTTCCCATCGACATGCTGATGATCTTCGCTTCGCTGTCGGCAGCCGCCCGGATGGCATCCGGCACGTCCTGGCCGTTGACCTTGTGCTTGTTCTGGAAGTCCGCATCGGAGACCCTCATCGGGATGATCTTTACTCCAGGAGCCAGACCACGGAGGCCGCCCCCCTTGCCCGTCCCGGCGATCAGTTCGGCCATGGTGGTCCCATGGCCGTCATAGTCGTCCGTCTCCTCACCTTCGGCGTCCGTGGCATCGAGTCCCTTGAGAACCTGCCCCTTCAGCGATGGCGTTGACGAATTGACACCGGTGTCGATGACAGCGACCTTGATGCCTTCCCCCGTGGCGACCTTCCACATCTCCTCGGCGCGCATCGCATCCAGATACCACTGCTGCGGCTGTCCGGGCGCGGCAGAGGCGACCGGAGCCGTGCCTGCCGTGCCCGCAGCCCAAACGCCAACCGCAGCCAGCGTGCAGAGCATGCCTCGCTGCAAAGGACGGGACCTGCCGTGCTTCCGCGTCAGGCGCATTCCTGCCGTCATCCTGGCTTCCGAACCTTCCCTGTGCCTACTCGATCACCGGCGGCACAGCGTCGCGCCGCCGAGTCGCCCATGTCTCTTCGTCTTCCGTCAGGTAGTCCGGACGGGCCGAACCGGAGCGCTCGTCGTCCCCATCACCCGTCTGGTTCTGACGGGGGCGACCTCCGGCGAGCCCCGTGCCGCCCGCTGTGAAGCCGCCTGTGCCGGACCGGGAGTTCGTACCGCCGGGACGCGGAGTGCCGACGACTCCGTTGGCACTGGGAGTGCCCCGCCCAGCGGGTCGGGGCGTGTTGCCCGCCGGGTTCGCTCCCACGACTCCGGCCTGACTCTGCCGTGCTGCGGAGGGGCGGCCCGGTGCCGCTCCGTCCCCGCCGACGACGGTTCCTCGGGGCATCCGGGACCCGGTGGACCCGCCAGTGGCACGCTGAGGTGTCCCTCCGACGATTCCGTCCGCACGACCGGTGCGGGATCCGGCTGAAGTACCCGATCCGGCACGGCCTCCCGCCATGGGCTGCCCAGCCGTACCCGCTCGCCCTGCGACAGGGGACTGCCCTGCGGCTCCTCCGCCTACGGCACCCGCACGCCCCGCCGCACCCGCACCCGCGGCTCCGCCCATGGGTCCCGTGGAACGGCCGACCGGACTCGCGCTGCCGGCCGCGCCGGATCCGCCGCCCACGACTCCGGCCCGACCGGCCGCACTTGCGTGTCCGGCTACCGGGGCACCGCCACCTGCCGCACCCGCCCGACCGACCGCCCCAGCACCCGGACTTCCGCCGGCCCTCGGCACCGCTGCCACGCCTGCGCCCGGCCCCGCCTTTCCTGTCACGGGGTTCGTCACGCCGCCGATCGGCGGGACCATGCCGGGGGCAGCGCCACCCGGGCCCGTGGCTTGAGGCACCGTAGGCGTCGGATTCGGGGCCGGAGACACGGCGGGGGGCGCCGCGACACTGTCGATCTCCATCGAGGTGTTGCGTTCCGGCGCTGTCGGCGCTGTGCCCGTGACCTCCGTACGCGGTGCTTCGGCAGGGTGCACAGTGTCCGTACGACGCTCCTGAGTCGACCTGGTCGCCGACTTTCGGGAAAAATCAGCGCTTCCGGACCGGGTAGCCGGCGGATCGACTCGCCTAGCCTTCGGCGGGAGCATGTCCGCCTTCAGCATCCGATCGAACCTCGGCACCTCCTGCCCCGCCAGCGTCTCCTCCGAGACTGCGTAGAACGACGCCAGCCGGGTCATCTGATTGATGGCCTCCTGACGGTTCTTCTCCACCTTCACGGCTTCGTCGAATTCGGGATTCCCTTCGACGCGCTTCTGAGCCTCGATGGCGTTGACGTCACGCTTGACCACGCGGGTGTCGCGCGCGGGCATGGAGTTGCGCACCGAGGCCAGGCCCGTGCCCGCGACCGTGATCTGGGTGCCGGCCACGTCCGCGAACGAGGCCAGGGTGCCGGCGTGTTCGGCGAGGGATCGGCCGAAGGAGCGGAACTCGTTGCCCGATTCGCCCTTCCACTCGACCTTCTCGACGTAGTCCTTGAGCTCCTTGGCGGCGTCTCTGAGGGCGTCCCGCGCATTCCACAGCGCGGTGCCGGCGGTCTCAAGGTCCGCCGGATTGGAGTTCTCCACCAGGTCGATCATCGCGTTCAGCTCATGGGCTTCGAAGCTGGTCCGGGCAAAGGGGCCCGGACCGGAGTTGCCGAAGAAGCCGCCCAGTACGGAGGTGATCTTCTGGGTCAGGTCGGTCACGCCCAGTTGGCTCTGGACCCGCGCCAAGTCCTGCTCACGCTGTGCCTCGGGGCTCAGTTCCTGCTCGTCGTTGTCAGTCATCCGTCACCACCCGGATTCGGCGGACTTGTCGTCGGTCTTCTGCTCCTCGGGCTTGAGGCTCCTGCGCTCGCGCACCAGCGCGGCCTCGCGTTCCTGGTCCAGACGGGCCC
The DNA here is from genome assembly GCF_053600955.1 of Streptomyces sp. NPDC004838. NCBI lineage: Bacteria > Bacillati > Actinomycetota > Actinomycetes > Kitasatosporales > Streptomycetaceae > Streptomyces > Streptomyces sp. NPDC004838. The sequence continues at coordinate 25,198 of NZ_JBSGAW010000045.1, forward strand.
GGATCTGCGCGAAGCGCTGGCGTCTCTCCTCGTCGACGTTGTCGAGGCCGACCTCCGCGGCGTGGACGGCGATGCTCAGACACTCGATCTGGTCGCCCAGTGTCCGAGAGAGCGTCACGAGGGCCGCGTGCACACGGTTGTACTGGCCGAACAGTCCGTCCGCCTCGGAGAAGGGAGAACCGACCCCGCTCAGAGAGGTTCTCGCGACCGTCTGCGCGGCCACCTTCGTCTTTCCCGCTGCCCCGTTCTCGAGGTTCTCCAGCAGGGTGTTCACCCGCTGCTGGAACCGCTTCAGCGCGCCGACACCCTTCTCCAGGTCGCTCGCACCGCTCGGGCCTCCGCTTCCTCCACCCTCTGACGCATCGAGCACGATGCCCGTTCCTCCCCGTTTGCTCCAGCTGTACCACGTTGCGATCGTGGTGTCTCGGCCATCCTCAATTGGCCGCTTACCACTCTAGCCACTGGCTATGACAGCCCCAAGTGTCTTATCCGCCACGCGACTTCCCTCGTACGTCACCTCATAGATACGCACGCGGACCCCTGTGCGGTTGCAATCGACATCTCGTCATGGACCTCATCGTCCACGTCCCATGACAACCGCTTTCACCGCCGAACCACGGCGTCCGCGGAAGCCGCCAAAGCCACCGAAACCGCCGGAGCACCGGAGCCGCCGAGATCTCAGCCTTCCGTGCTCCGGGCGGACCGCCGCCGCGCGTCCCGCAGAGCCACCGAACCGCCTGCGATGGCCGCGACCAAGACGCCGCCGCCGATGACGACGTACGTCGCGAGACGGGCGTCGCGCTCCTGCGCGGTCTCACCCAGGCTGAGTTCGGCGGGGGTCGGGGCCTTGGCTTGGATGACGCCCTCGTCGGCGACCGGTCGCTCGATGGGCTTGTCGTCCTCCGTCAGGGCGCGTACGGGGTCGACGACTCCCCAGCCGACGAGGCGGTCGTGGCCGGGGGTCGAGCGCTCCGCGGTCTGCTGGATCTGGGCCACGATCTGGCTCGTCGACCAGTCCTTGTGCTTGGCCTTGAGCAGCGCGGCGACCCCGGCGACGTAAGGGGCGGAGAAGCTGGTGCCGTTGTCCGCGCAGTGGCCACCGCCGGGGACGGTGGTGATCACGTCGACGCCCGGAGCGGCGACCCCGACGAAGTCCCCTGACTGGGAGAACGCGGCGCGCTCGTTGTTGCGGTCGGACGAGGCGACCGCGAGGACGCCCTCGTACGACGCGGGATACGTCTTCTTGACGTTGCCGCCGAGACCGTCGTTGCCCGCGGAGGCGACGACCACGACCTTCTTGGCGATGGCCCTGTTCACGGCCTGCCTCAACTCGGGTGCCGGTTCGATCGCGTTGGCCGTGTCCTGGGAGATGTTGATGACTCCCGCACCCCTCTTGACCGCCTCGTCTATGGCGGTCGCGAGCGTCCCGGCGGTGCCACGCCCTTCGGCGTCGTTCTGCTTGATGGGGATGATCGTCGCCTTCGGGGCGAGTCCGACGAAGCCGGTGCCCTCCGCCGGGCGCGCGGCGATGATGCCGGCGACCTTGGTGCCGTGCCCGACCGTGTCGGTGGTGCCGTTGTCCGCACCTCGGTCGATCTTGTTGCCGTTCTCGTCCTTGGCGTCCTTCGGCAGCAGATTCACCCCGCTCTCGGCGTCCACGGCATCGGTGAGCTGCGGATTCCTGGTGTCGACGCCGGTGTCGATGACCGCGACCCGTACCCCTTCGCCGGTGGACCGCTTCCACAGTTCGTCCAGGAGTACGCGCTGAAGGGCCCAGGGGCGGCCCTTGTACTGCTTTCCCGGATAGTTGCACTGGGTCGTCTCGGCGGCGGCCGGGGCCAGGGGGAGGCCGATGAAGGTGATCGCGGCGGACGCCGCGACGGCGAGCGCACGCCGTCCGGTCGTGCCCGGACGCGCTGTACGCCGGCGGCTCGGGCGCAGACGTGCCGGGCGCAGACGTGCCGGGCGCATTCGGGCCGTACGCGGGCGGCTGCTGGTGTAGTTCTTCATTCCCCGGCCCTCACGAACCCTGCGGTTGGTTGGCCGAGCCGGTCGACAGCCGGGGGCCGGTCGGCAGGAAGGCGGACCAGGCCGCCGGGATCGGCAGCGGATCGACGCTCTTGTAGCCGAGCCGGTTCTGCGCCTGCTGCGCCTCCTGCTGCCGGGCCTGCTTCTCCTGCTCCGAACCGGAGTCGCCGATGCCGGAATCATCCGTCGCACTGTCGCTGTTGGACTGCATCGCGTAGCGCAGCCCGGTGTCGGTGACCAGGAACAAGAAACCGGTGTTCGTCGTGGAGCCCTTGTACTGGCGGAAGAGCTGGCCGGAGCCGGGAGTGACGTAGGCGCTGCTCGATCCAGTCGGCAGGGTCGCCGGGAAGTCGGTGCCCGCCCAGGTGCTGAGGGTGGTGGCTCCGCTGTCCTCGTCCACCTCGCGCAGGACGTTGCACACGGTGTTACGGCTTCCCTCCTCCAGACTCGCCGTGTTGACGGGCCTCGGAGCGTCCTCGGGCCAGTTCTTCTCCCGGCCGAACCCTTCGCCGGGCTGGAAGGCGGCGGCGCTGACGGACGTGGCCCGCCCCGCCTGGCCGAGCCCGATCAGCTCCCGGCTGTTGATCAGCAGCTTCGCCGTGAAGTCGGAGAGGGGGGCCACCCGGCCCTTGAGGACCACGTACTGCTGGTTCCTGGTCCCGTCCGTCGCCGTGAGGATCATGCCGACCTTGTTGACCGAGGGCTCCAGGCTTCCGGGGACGCCGGCGTCCTCGCCGGGCGTCCCCTGGATCGCGGGGAAGGAGATGGCGTCGCCCTTGTGGAGGGTGTCGAGCCAGGCGGCGGACACCCGCTGGGCGACCCGCCCCTGGCCGACCAGCTGACGGAGCAGCAGTTCGTCCTTCTCCACCGGATAAGCGGTTCCGCCGGCGTCGACGATGTACTGGACCCTGTCCGGGCCCTCCACGTACATGAGGTCACCGCCGCGCAGCCGCCTGGCGCCCTCGGTTTTCCTCTCGTCCCGTTCGGCGAACACGAACGCGGCCTTCTGGATGGCTCTGCCGCCCTCGCCGGGCCGCTCGCAGACCGCCCACCGCTTGGCGGATCCGGCTTCCTTGGCCGCGGGCAGCCGGTCGGGGGCATAGGGAATTCCGAGCGTCGCGCCGTGCGGGATCTTCCCCTTGTCGAGTTCCGACTCCGCGACGTTGATGACCTTCCCCTTGTCGGGATTGAGGAGAAGTTTCGCGGAGGACATGTTGAGAACGGGATGGAGCTGTTTCTTGCCATCCGTCTCCAGCACGACATATCGGGTGGTGGATTTGCTGGCGATAATGACGTTCTCACCGGGCTTGTCCCAGCCCTTGGGTGCTACGGGTTTGAACATTCCCCAGGCCCCGAACCCCGCGAGAATCACCACGCCGACGATCGCTCCGGGTACCACCGCACGCAGCGGACGAGGGGCGCCTTCTTCCGAACCGGTCGCGTTGGGCTGCAGGAACTGTGCGATCAGCCGTCGTTTCGCGAAGGTATAGGCGTTGAGTTCGTCCCGACGTGATGCCATCTGTCCGCTGTCCCTCTCCCCGCTGGGCGGCCAGGCTCCCCTGTTCACCGAATCGGCCTGCCGTCGTACCGGGCCCCTACTATGCCTTCTGACGGTGACGACTTACTGCTCCGGTAGGGTGATCGCCCGGTCAACGCCCATAGGAATTCGGCGATTACGGACACGAGGGGGCAACGCGGCGATGGGTTCGGCGACGCGCGCGCGTAATGGGCGGACTCCGGAGAGACGGCCACTGGCGAGAGGAACACACGGCGGCGGTTCTCCAAGGCAACGCGACGGCAGGGTCGACGGCCCCGCGCGTTCGGGACCGTCACCCGCCCCCGCGACGACCACCCTGCGCCCGCTCTCCCGTACCAGCCGTGTGGGCCCGTTCCAGTTGCGACAACTCGCCCTGGTGGAAGTGGCCCTCGCCCTCGCCGCGGTGGGCGCGGTGCTCGGCGGACTGTGGCTGATTCTCGCCGTTGCCGTCGCCTCCGTCCTTGTGCTCGTCGCGTTCATCAGACGACGCGGTCACGCCGTGCAGGACTGGCTGTCGACGGCGATGTCCCTCCGTTCGCGCACGCGCCGCGGAGCCGGTCCGGCCGCGCCTGACACCGATCCTTCGCTGGCCCCGGTGGTCGAGGGCGTGCCCGGACTCGGTCCGTACCCCTATGTCGACCGGAACCGGCGCACCGTCGGGATGCTGGGCGACGGCACCTTTCTGACGGCGGTCGTACGGGTCGAGGCCAGCGGCGCGGCACTGCGCCCCGCCTTCGGCTCGCGGGCCCTGCCGCTCTCCGTCCTCGGCGGGGCGCTGGAGGTCGACGACATCGTGCTGGAGTCCGTGCAGTTGGTGCAGCAGGTACGGTCCGCCCCCGCGCCGCATCTGCCCCAGCAGTCGGTGGCCCGGCTCTCGTACGCCCCGCTCCAGGAGCGGACGGGCGCCCCTGCCCTGCGGCTCACCTGGGTGGCGGTGAAACTCGACCCGGAACTGTGCCGGGAGGCCGTCGACGCGCGCGGCGGGGGGCTGGAGGGTGCGCAGCGCTGTCTCGTCCGGATCGCGGACCATGTGGCGAGCCGGGTCACCGGCGCCGGCTTCCAGGCCGCCGTGCTCGACCAGGACGACCTCAACTCCACCGTGGCCACGGCCGCCTGCGCGAGCCCCCGGCTGGCGGCCCGCGCGAGCCGCCCGGACGCCGCGCCGCAGCGCCGGACCAGCGAGACCCCGCGCGTCTGGCGCTGCGACGACCGCTGGCACACCACCTACGCGGTCGGCCGCTGGCCCGAGTTGGGGCGGGGGGCGGCCCCGCTACCCAAGGTGGTCTCGCTGCTCACCTCGGCCCCCGCGTACGCGACCACTTTCAGCCTCACCATGCGGCGGGGCGCACACCAGGGGGCGATGTCCATGGCCGGTCATGTCAGGGTCACCGGAGGCTCCGACACCGAACTCATCGGAGTGCGGCGGACGTTGGAGGAGGCGGCGAGAGCCGCGAAGGTGGGTCTGGTTCGGCTGGATCGTGAGCAGCTTCCCGGCGCGCTGGCGACCCTGCCGCTGGGCGGTGCCCGATGACGGCGCAGGCCGGAGCGGCCCGCCGCCTGCCGGGTCCGCGCCATGCCGGGCACACCCTGTCCACGGCCGATCTGGGCGCGCTGTCCCTTCCCGTCGGCGACGACGGCGTCGTGATCGGTGACGACGCGGAGGGCCGCCCGCTGATGGTCGGCTTCCACCGGTCCACTCCGTACGACGTCCTGCTGATCGGCGGGCTGTGGACGGCTCAGGTGCTGGCGCTGCGCGCGGCGGGCACGGGCGCGCGGGTCGCCGTGGAGACCGGGCGCGCCCAGGCGTGGACGGGGCTCGCGCAGGCGGCGGGCGCGGGGCTGGACTGCATCACGCTCCACGAGGTCGGGCGTGTCCCGCCGATGGGCGCGACGGTCGGCAGCCCGGTCGTGGTGATCCGGGACTGCGGTATGCGGCCTCCACGAGGTCGTGTGGTGTCGGCCCCCTGGCAGTCGGTGCTGACGCTGCTTCCGTATCTCAGCCCGGTGGCGCCCCGATTGCTGCGCGACGCCACCCTGGTCGGCGTCCAGCGGATCTCACCGGAGGAGTCCGAGCAGATCGGGCGCATACTCGGGCTCTCCCAGGCGGAGACCGGCGCGCTGCCGACGCTGGCCGACGGGGTCACCCTCTGGTGCGCCGGACGTGAGCGGCACTGGGTGATGACGAGCGGTACGGACGCGGAGACGGGCCTGCTGGGCGTCGCCCGCCGGATGGACTGACTCCACAACCGTGTTCGAACCCGGCGGAACCCGTTCGTACGCTGCGGTCTTCGGCGGATCTTCAGCTGATCTCCGGGGCCGGTTCGGCATAAAATCTCTCACCGGGCGGACCGGCGGGACAGCCGCGCGGTCCGCGGACCCGACCGTTCGACCGAAGGGGATTCTTTCACTCATGGGGAGCGCACAGGAGAAGGACGAGTTGTACGCCCTCGACATCTCTGACGTCGAGTGGCTCAGCGCGCCTGGCACGAGCGAGGACGAGGAGCGGGTCGAGATCGCCCATCTGCCCGGAGGGGCCGTCGCGATGCGCTCGTCTCTGGACCCCGACACCGTGCTGCGTTACACCGAGGCCGAGTGGCGGGCGTTCGTACTCGGGGCGCGGGACGGCGAGTTCGACCTGCGTTAGTGCCGTAGGCCGGCGGCAGGTGAACGTCCGCGGTCATGTCACTCGCCGTCGTACGCCGGTACGGCACGGGAAGTACCGACGGCGGGCTCGGAGGGGCGGGGGCGGCTGCTCGCACAGGGCGGTCCTCGTCCGCCGGGACCGGCCCCGCGCAGACCGAGACCGGATTGTTGGGCGATGTTCACCGAGCGGGCAGCGACCCTCATCCGGACGCTATTGCCGGGCAGTTGTACCGGTTTGCCCCGTCCGCTTCCCCACGGTCCGCCGCTCCCGGACCACTTGGGGAGCCTGGGGATGCACGGGAGAGTCCCCGACGGGGCATCGGCCCTGCCGGGCCCCCTTGTCGGCGATTAGGGTGGGATGAACAACGGCACAAGAACCTGCGGGGATGCCCGCCGCGTCCCCAGAGGGAGAGCCGGGCCGATCGGAAGACAGCGGTCGCCCCACCCACTACGGCACAAGGGTGCTCGACCACACCAGGAGGCACAGTGAACAGCGATCGGGACGAGATCCGCGGGGGATGGGACCTTCCCGCCGACGAGTCCGACGCGGAGCCCTCGGATGTGACGGGTGAGTTCACCATCGACTACACCCCGCCTGCCTGGTACACACAGAACGCGTCGGGGGACGCTCAGAGCGGTGGCGCGGGCGGAACGCCTCCTCCGCCGCCTCCGCACGGATCGCCCGTCGCGGTGCCGGGACTGCCGACGGGGAGCGGGTTCCAGCCGAACTGGGCGCAGGGGCCGGACGTTCCGGGTCCTCCCGGCGGTCCGGGAGCGTCGGCGGCCGATGACCGGACTCAGCGGCCGGGCACCGCGCCGGACGCTCAGGCACCGCAACCACTGGTGCCCGCGCCCGTCGCTCCTGCCGTTCCGGGATCCGCCGCTCCCGAGCCGAGCGCTACCGCTGTCCCTCCCGCTCCTGTTGCGGCCCGGGCGGACGAGCCCCCGTCGGAGCCGTTCGGCGGTGGCAGGCTGGAGAGCGGGGCGACCATGCGCTTCTCCCCCGCCGCGCTGAAGCGCGAGTTCGACGAGCGGGATGCCGCGGCCGGCCGCAAGGCGGAGGCGGCGGGAGCAGAAGCGGGAGCGGGAGCGGGAAGCACTGCGGATCCCGGGGGCTCGACGGCCACCGGCGGAGACGGTACGACCGCTCCCGCCGCCGCGGAGCCCGAAAGCCCGGTCGCGGGGACCGAGCCCGCCACCGCGACGCCAGAGGCCGGGACGTCCGAACCCTCCGGGGACGCCGGGGCGACCGGGACGTCCGAACTCTCCGAGGAAGCCGCAAACGCCGCGGCGGTCGACGACAGCGACGGCACTCCGGCTTCCGCCGTCCGTGTGCCTGCCCCCACCCCCGAGGCTTCCGTCGATCCCGAGGTCTCTCCGGGATCCCCTGACTCGACGGAGGCCGTAGGAACCGCGGAAGCGACTGCGCCGACGGCCGAGGGGGCCAGCGAGCCCGTACCCGTACCCGCCACTCACCAGGACCGGTCCCCCGCCACGGCCGACGAGCCGCAGGGCCCCGCAACCGCTCCGGCTCAGCCCTGGTCCCCCGCGGCTCCCGCGCAGGGCACGGGTCTGCCGGCACTGCCGCCCGCCTTCCAGCCGGCCGCGCCCGCGTCCACGCCGCAGTGGCCCGTATCCCCGCAGACCTCCGAGCAGTCCGTGCCCCCGCCGCCACCGGCACTCGGACACGGCGGCCCGCCCCCCGCGTCCGTCACGGCACAGCCCGGTTACGGATTCCCGCAGCCCGATCCGGCGCGGCCCGCACTCCCCCAGCAGCCCAACACCCCCGCACCCCAACCGGGTTACGGATTCCCCCACACCCCCCAGCCCGCACAGCCCAGCCCACAAGCCACGTACGGCTTCCCCCACCCCGGCACCAACCTGCCCGCACCTGTCGCACCCCCCGCGCCCGCACCCGGTCCCGAGCAGCAGGCACAGCAGCCCGGATACGGATTCCCGCAGCCCGACCCCGCGCAGCCCGCACTCCCCCAGCAGCCCAACACCCCCGCACCACAACCGGGTTACGGATTCCCCCACACCCCCCAGCCCGCACAGCCCGCGGCCCAGGACGGCTACGGCTTCCCCCACCCCGGCACCAACCTGCCCGCGCCCCAGACACCCAACCCGCCGGCGACGCCCCAGCTACCGGCGCAGCAGACGAATCCGCCGGCCCAGCAGCCTTCGGGCGGTGCCGGACCCGGTGCGGGGGGCCCGATGCCCCCCGCCGATCCGCGGGCCGGAAACGCCTGGCCGACGCCGGTCACGCACGACCAGCGTGAGCGCTCCGTGCCCGGAGCGCCGCTCGGGTACACCGCGGCGGTGGAGCTGTCCTCGGACCGGCTGCTGCGCAACAACAAGCCGAAGCCCAAGTCCAGCCGCAATCCCTCCGGCGCGTCCCGCTTCAAGCTGGGCGGCAAAAAGGAGGAGGCCGAGAGGCTGCGGAAGCTCGATCTGATCCGTACGCCGGTGCTGTCCTGCTACCGGATCGCGGTCATCAGCCTCAAGGGCGGCGTGGGCAAGACGACCACGACCACCGCACTGGGCTCGACCCTGGCCACCGAGCGGCAGGACAAGATCCTGGCGATCGACGCCAACCCGGACGCCGGCACGCTCGGCCGCCGGGTCCGGCGCGAGACGGGGGCCACGATCCGGGATCTGGTGCAGGCGATCCCGTATCTCAACTCGTACATGGACATCCGCCGCTTCACCTCGCAGGCCCCCTCGGGGCTGGAGATCATCGCCAACGATGTGGACCCGGCGGTCTCGACGGCGTTCAACGACGAGGACTACCGCCGTGCGATCGACGTCCTGGGACGGCAGTATCCGATCATCCTCACCGACTCGGGCACCGGGCTGCTCTACAGCGCGATGCGCGGGGTCCTGGATCTGGCCGATCAGCTGATCATCATCTCGACGCCGTCCGTGGACGGCGCGAGCAGCGCTTCCACCACGCTCGACTGGCTCTCCGCGCACGGATACGCGGAGCTGGTGCAGCGTTCGGTCACGGTGATCTCCGGCGTACGCGAGACCGGGAAGATGATCAAGGTGGACGATATCGTGGCGCACTTCCAGACGCGCTGCCGCGGTGTGGTCGTGGTGCCGTTCGACGAGCATCTGGCGGCCGGCGCCGAGGTCGATCTGGACATGATGCGGCCGAAGACGCGAGAGGCGTACTTCAATCTGTCCGCGATGATCGCCGAGGACTTCATCCGCGCTCAGCGGCAGCAGGGGCTGTGGACCGCGGACGGCAACCCTCCGCCGACCATGCCACCGCCGATGCCGGGCCAGCAGGGTCCCGCACAGCAGGGTCACCCCCCGTCCGGGCAGCCGGGTCAGTACGGACAGCAGGCACAGCCGGGGCAGCCCGGCCCACCGCAGTACGGGGCCCCGCAGGTGTATCCGCAGGTCGGCCGGCCCCAGCCGCCGTACGGCGGGCAGCAGCCTCCTCCGTACCAGCCCTACCCCCCTCAGACTCCCCCCTCGACACCCTCGGCCCCGGCGCAGGCAGAAGCGCAGGCTCACGGCTGGCCCCAGCAACCGCCCGCCCCCGCGCAGCACCCTCTGCCGCCGGCCGGTGCTCAGCACCCGTCTCAGCACCCGCACCCCGGATACCAGGGCCTGGCGGGTGATCCTCAGCAGCCCGAGTTGCAGGGCCCGGTCCCGCCCGGAGGCCGACCGCAGCAGCAGCCTCCGCAGTCGCCGCCGGCCTCTGGTCAGTAAGGCGGCGGGAAACCTGAACCACTGAGGGCCCACAGCGCCTCCACGCTGTGGGCCCTCAGTGCGTTGCCGCGACCCGCACACCGACGCCGTGGTTGATCTCAAGACGACCCGAGTGCCACTCCACGAGACGATCACGCGCACGGGGCGGCGTGCCTACAGGTCGCGGGGTCGCGTGCAGGGGGCTCCGCCCGTGAGCCCCTCTCGTCGAACGCCGGAGGGACCGGATCCGCCGCGACCGCTCAGGCCGACGCGGTCAGCTCACGGCACTTCTTGACGTCTTCCGACATCGTTTCCAGCAGGGCGTCGACCGAGTCGAACTTCTGCATGCCGCGGATGTAGGCGAGGAACTCGACGGCGACGTGCATCCCGTACAGATCGAGGTCCACGCGGTCGATCGCGTACGCCTCGACGGTACGTTCCGTACCGTCGAACTGGGGGTTCGTACCGACGGAGATGGCCGCGGGCATGCGCTCGCCGTCGGCCGTCAGCCAGCCCGCGTAGACGCCGTCCGCGGGGACCGCGGTGTGGGGCAGGGTCTCCAGGTTGGCGGTCGGGAAGCCGAGTTCGCGGCCTCGCTGCGCGCCGCGGACGACGACGCCCTCCACGCGGTGGGGGCGGCCGAGGATCTCGCCCGCGCCCTCGACGTCGCCGGAGGCGACCAGGCGGCGGGTGAGGGTGGAGGAGAAGGGTTCGCCGCCGCCCGCCTCGCCGGTGACGTACAGGTCGATGACCTCGACCTCGTAGTCGTAGGTCGCGCCCAGCTCCGTCAGGAAGCCGACATCGCCGGCGGCCTTGTGGCCGAAGCGGAAGTTGGGGCCTTCCACGACCAGCCGGGCGTGGAGCTTGTCGACGAGGACCTTGACGATGAAGTCGGCGGGCGAGAGCTTCGAGAACTCGGCGGTGAACGGCAGGATGAGCAGGGCGTCGACGCCCAGTTCCGCCATCAGCTCGGCGCGCCGGTGGTGCGGGGCGAGCAGGGGCGGATGGCTGCCGGGACGGACGACCTCGCTGGGGTGCGGGTCGAAGGTCACGACCACCGACGGCACGGACAGCTCCCGCGCCCGCTGCACCGCGCGTCCGATGATCAGCTGGTGCCCGCGGTGGACCCCGTCATAGGAGCCGATGGTGACGACGCTGCGCCCCCAGTCCTGGGGGATGTCCTCCAAGCCACGCCAGCGCTGCACTGTGACCGCTCCTCGCCCAAACCTCAGATACAGAAGACTGAATATTTTCGCAGGTCTAAGACTGCCATGCCCACGGCGGTCCGTTTGCATCGGCCTCAGTGCGACCGCACATCGAACGCGCCCCTTTTCACTCCCCTGATTCACTCCGCGCGCCCGCCCGATGGGGTGAATGTCGGGCGCGCGCTGGATAGACCCCTGCGGAGGGGGATCGTGGAACGGGCAGTGAGGCTGCCCGTTCCACGGTGAAGCCCGGTCCCGGCCCGGCTCCGGCCCGGCTCCAGCCCGGTCCCGGCCCGGCTCCGGCCCGGCTCCAGCCCAGTCCCGGCCCGGTCCCGGCCCGGTCCCGGCCCGGTCCTGGTTTCTGAGTTCTGGGCCCTCGTGCCGGGGCCCTCGCTCAGCCTCAGACGAAGACGGCGAGGCTCTTGGCCTTGCCTTTCTGCTCCTCCACCAGCGCCAGAAAGCGGCCCGCGGGATCGAAGACGGCGACCGGTGATCTGTCGTACGGCGGCATGTCCAGGCGTACGCCGTTGGCCAGCAGCCTGGCCCGCTGCACATCCACGTCCCAGCGCGGAAAGGCCGCCGCGGCGGCGTCCGCGATCGGCATGACGGTCAGCTCCTCCTGGAGCTGGTCGAGCGTTCTCGCCGCGTCCAGTCCGTACGGGCCGACACGGGTCCTGCGCAGCGCGGTCAGATGCCCGCCGACGCCGAGTCCGGCGCCGAGGTCACGGGCGAGGGCGCGGATGTACGTACCGGAGGAGCAGACCACCGAGACGATCAGGTCCACGACAGGGGTGCCTTCGCCGGAGCCCCCGTCCTCGGGGGACGGCGGGGCGACGGCCTCCCGTACGTCGTAGACCTGGAAGGACGAGACCCGTACCGGCCGGGCCGGGATCTCGAAGTCCTCGCCGCCGCGCACCCGCGCGTACGACCGCTTCCCGTCGATCTTGATGGCGCTGACCTTGGACGGCACCTGCATGATGTCGCCGGTCAGCGCCGCCACGCCGGCGTCGACGGCGTCGCGGGTGATGCCCGACGCGTCCGCGGAGGCGATGATCTCGCCCTCGGCGTCGTCCGTGACGGTCGTCTGGCCGAGGCGGATCGTGCCGAGATACTCCTTCTCGGTCAGCGCGAGATGGCCGAGGAGCTTGGTGGCCCGCTCGACGCCCAGCACCAGCACCCCCGTGGCCATGGGGTCGAGCGTGCCGGCATGGCCGACACGGCGGGTCCTGGCGATGCCGCGCATCTTGGCGACCACGTCGTGCGAAGTGAAGCCCGACGGCTTGTCCACGATGACAAGCCCGTCGGGCGTGGTGGTGTTCCGCTGTGTCATTCGGAGGCTTCGTCCTCGTCCTCCGGCTTGCGGTACGGGTCCGCCTCGCCGGCGTAGGCCGCTCCCGAGGACGCCTCGCGCACCTTGGCGTCCGAGGCCCGCGCCTTGTCCAGAAGGTCCTCGATCGTCCTCGCGTTCTCCGGGAGGGCGTCCGCCACGAAGGCGAGGGTGGGCGTGAACCGGGTCCCCGCCGCAGCGCCGACGGCGCTGCGCAGCACGCCCTTGGCGCTTTCGAGCCCGGCGGCGGCGCTCGCCCGGTCCTCGTCGTCGCCGTAGACCGTGTAGAAGACCGTGGCCTCCCGCAGATCGCCGGTGACGCGGGTGTCGGTGATGGTCACATGCGTGCCGAGTCGCGGGTCCTTGATGCCGCGCTGTAGCTTCTCGGCGACCACTTCCCTGATGAGGTCCGCCAGTTTCTTCGCCCGCGCGTTGTCGGCCACTGGTCCTTCTCCTTCATACCTGCTTGCCTTGCCATCAGTCTTCGTCGCTGTGGAGCCTGCGTCGAACCGAGAGCAGCTCCACTTCCGGCCGGCCCGCGACAAAACGCTCGCACCGGTCCAGTACATCCCTGAGATGTGCCGAGTCGCCCGACACCACCGCCAGGCCGATCTCGGTCCTGCGATAGAGCTCCTGGGCCCCCGTCTCCGCCACGCTCACCGCGAATTTCCGCTGGAGCTCGGCGACGATCGGGCGGACCACGGAACGCTTCTCCTTCAGCGACCGTACGTCGCCGAGAAGCAGGTCGAAGGAGAGAGTCCCCACGTACATGGATGTGTCCGGATGTCCCGCCGGTTCGGGTTCAAGGGCCCTGCCAGTGCTTGGCGGGTACTCCGAGAACCGTACACGCAGCGGCCGGGGCCGATCGACGGAGTTTCCCCGCCGACCGGCCCCGGCCGACCCTGCGTGATCAGCCGCGCGGCTTCTCGCGCATCTCGTACGTCGCGATGACGTCGTCGATCTTGATGTCGTTGAAGTTTCCGAGGTTGATACCGCCCTCGAAGCCTTCGCGGATCTCGGTGACGTCGTCCTTGAAGCGGCGCAGACCCTCGATGTTGAGGTTCTCCGCGATGACCTTCCCGTCGCGCAGCAGGCGGGCCTTCGTGTTCCGCTTGACCTCGCCGGAGCGGATGAGCACACCGGCGATGTTGCCGAGCTTGGACGAGCGGAAGACCTCGCGGATCTCCGCGGTGCCCAGCTCGACCTCTTCGTACTCCGGCTTGAGCATGCCCTTGAGGGCCGCCTCGATCTCCTCGATGGCCTGGTAGATCACCGAGTAGTAGCGGACGTCGACGCCTTCGCGCTCCGCCATCTGCGCGGCACGGCCGGCCGCACGGACGTTGAAGCCGATGACGATGGCGTCGGAGCCCATCGCCAGGTCGATGTCGGACTCGGTGACCGCACCCACACCACGGTGGAGGATACGGATGTCGACCTCTTCGCCCACGTCGAGTTGGAGCAGCGAGGACTCCAGAGCCTCCACGGAACCGGACGCGTCGCCCTTGATGATGATGTTGAGGTCCTGCACCAGGCCGGCCTTGAGCACCTTGTCGAGGTCCTCCAGGGACACCCGGCGGGTGCGCTTGGCGAACGCGGCGTTGCGCTCACGGGCGGCACGCTTCTCGGCGATCTGACGGGCCGTACGGTCCTCGTCGACGACCAGGAAGTTGTCGCCCGCGCCCGGGACGTTGGTGAGACCGAGGACGAGGACCGGGGTCGAGGGACCCGCCTCCTCCACGTTCTCGCCCTTGTCGTCGAGCATCGCGCGGACCCGGCCGTACGCGTCGCCGGCGACCATCGTGTCACCGACGCGGAGCGTTCCGCGCTGGACCAGGACGGTCGCGACGGCGCCGCGGCCTCGGTCGAGGTGGGCCTCGATCGCGATGCCCTGCGCGTCCTGCTCCGGGTTGGCCCGCAGGTCGAGCGAGGCGTCGGCGGTGAGGACCACGGCCTCCAGCAGGGAGTCGATGTGCAGCCCCTGCTTGGCGGAGATGTCGACGAACATGGTGTCGCCGCCGTACTCCTCGGCCACCAGACCGAACTCGGTGAGCTGTCCGCGCACCTTCGTCGGGTCGGCGCCCTCGACGTCGATCTTGTTGACCGCGACCACGATCGGCACATCGGCCGCCTTGGCGTGGTTCAGCGCCTCGATCGTCTGGGGCATCACACCGTCGTTGGCCGCCACCACGAGGATCGCGATGTCGGTCGACTTGGCGCCACGGGCACGCATGGCGGTGAACGCCTCGTGACCGGGGGTGTCGATGAAGGTGATACGGCGGTCCTCGCCGTTGACCTCGGTCGCGACCTGGTAGGCGCCGATGTGCTGGGTGATGCCGCCGGCCTCGCCCGCGACGACGTTCGTCTTGCGGATCGCGTCGAGGAGCCGGGTCTTGCCGTGGTCGACGTGACCCATGACGGTCACGACCGGCGGACGGGACACGAGGAACTCCTCGCCGCCCTCGTCCTCGCCGAACTCGATGTCGAAGGACTCGAGAAGCTCGCGGTCCTCCTCCTCCGGGCTGACGATCTGGACCTGGTAGTTCATCTCCTGGGCCAGGACGACGAGCGTCTCGTCGGAGACGGACTGGGTCGCGGTGACCATCTCGCCGAGGTTCATCATGACCGCGACGAGCGACGCCGGGTTGGCGTTGATCTTCTCCGCGAAGTCGGTGAGGGACGCACCGCGCGACAGGCGAATGGTCTCGCCGTTGCCGCGAGGCAGCATCACGCCGCCGACCGACGGGGCCTGCATGGCCTCGTACTCCTGGCGCCTCTGCCGCTTCGACTTGCGGCCACGACGGGCCGGGCCGCCGGGACGGCCGAACGCGCCCTGTGTGCCACCACGGCCACCGGGGCCGCCGGGACGACCGCCGAAGCCGGGACGACCGCCGAAGCCGCCGCCACCGCCGCCGCCGGGGCCACCGCCACCGGGACGACCGGCGAAGCCGCCGCCACCACCGGGACGACCGCCGCCGCCACCGCCACCGGGACGGCCGGCGAAGCCGCCGCCACCACCGGGACGACCGGCACCGGCACCGCCGGGACGACCGCCGCCGCCGGGACCGCGTCCGCCACCGCCGCCGGGGCCACCGCCGGGGCGGGGACCGGCGGCAGGACGCTGCGGCATCATGCCGGGGTTCGGGCGGTTGCCCGCCGGGGAGCCGCCGGGGCCGCCGGAACGGGGGGCCTGCGGACGGGGCATGCCGCCGGGCGTGGGACGGGCACCGCCCTGACCCTGCGGACGCGGGGCGCCGCCAGGGCCACCCTGCGGACGCGGGGCACCGGGAGCGCCGCCGGGACGCGGGGCGCCGCCGTGGCCGCCCTGCGGGCGCGGGGCCTGCGGGCGCGCCATTCCGGTGGAGCCACCGGAGGTGAAGGGGTTGTTGCCCGGACGGGGTCCGGCCGGACGGTTGCCACCGGGACGGGGGCCACCCTGGCCGGGCGCGGGACGCGCCGGGCGGTCGCCGCCGCGGCCACCCTCACGGGCGCCGCCGTCACGCTGGCCGCCGGCCGGAGCCGGACGGGTGGGACGCGGGCCGGGAGTGGAGGGCCGAGGGGGCTGCGAGGCCGCGGGCTGGGCCGGAGCCGGGGCGGAGAACTCCGCCGCGGGGACCGGCGTCGTGGGCGCGGGCCGTGCGGGGGTGGGCTTGGGACCCGGACGGGGGCCCGGAGCCGGCGCACCGGGGGCGGCGCTCTCCGGAGCCGCGGCGGCGACCGGCCTGGGGGCCGGGGCACCGGGCTTGGGAGCACCCGGACGGGGCGCGGCCGGGGACGGCGCGCCGGGGGTGGGGCCGCCCGCACGGGGGGCGGCGGGGGACGGCGCGGCCTTACGAGGCGCGCCGGGCTTGGCAGCGGGCTTGCCGGCGGTGCCGGGGCCCTGCAAAGCGTCAGTCAATTTGCGCACAACCGGCGCCTCGATCGTCGAGGACGCCGAACGGACGAATTCACCGAGTTCTTGGAGCTTGGCCATGACGACCTTGCTCTCCACGCCGAACTCCTTGGCGAGCTCGTATACCCGGACCTTAGCCACTTCGCTCCTTTGAGGTCCGGTTACCGCCGGACCGTCGCTACTTCATGGGCGTACTCATCGCGTACTCATCGAGTGCTCATCGCAATCTCGACCTACTTCCAACTCGCGAGGTACCTGACCGCACGGGATCCCGTGCCGTACTTCTTCTTACGGTGTTTCTTCTTACGGTGCTTCCTGCGCTGTCTCCTGCATGTGATGCCGCACTCCGGCCGTGTCGAGCGGTCCCTTGGCCCTGAAGGCCCGCGGGAACGCCCGGCGTCGTACCGCCAGATCGAGACAGACCACGGCGGGGTGTACATAGGCACCCCGGCCGGGCAGCGTACCGCGATCATCGGGGACGCACTCATTCCCGATCCTCACGATGCGCAGCAGATCGTCCTTGGCCGCTCGCTCCCGGCAACCCACACAAGTCCGTACAGGGCATACGCCGACGTGCGTCCGGCCAGACACGGTTAAGTCTACCTCCCCGTAGCGACCTCACCCGTTTGGGGTAAAAATCGAACACTTGTTGTCTTGATCCTGATCGGGAACCCGGCCTGATTCCGGGGTCCCGATCAGGACGCCGGTCGGCGGCCGGCCCGGATCCCGGGGGCTCAGCCGGAGTCCCGCTCCGGCTCCTGGTCGGCGCTCTGCTCCGTGTCGGGGCGGATGTCGATGCGCCAGCCGGTGAGACGGGCGGCGAGGCGGGCGTTCTGGCCCTCCTTGCCGATCGCCAGCGACAGCTGGTAGTCGGGCACGGTCACCCGTGCGGAGCGGGCGCCGAGGTCGACGATCTCGACCTTGCTGACGCGGGCCGGGGAGAGCGCGTTCGCGACCATGTCGGCCGGGTCGTCCGACCAGTCGACGATGTCGATCTTCTCGCCGTGCAGCTCGGCCATGACATTGCGCACCCGGCCGCCCATGGGCCCGATGCAGGCGCCCTTGGCGTTGAGGCCCGAGCGGGTAGAACGGACCGCGATCTTGGTGCGGTGTCCGGCCTCGCGGGCGATGGCGGCGATCTCGACGCTGCCGTCGGCGATCTCCGGAACCTCGAGCGCGAAGAGCTTCTTCACCAGGTTGGGGTGGGTCCGGGAGAGGGTCACGGACGGCCCCCGCACGCCCTTGGCCACCCGGACGACATAGGTCCGCAGCCGCAGGCCGTGGGTGTACTCCTCGCCGGGCACCTGCTCCTGCACCGGCAGGATCGCCTCCAGCTTGTCGTCCAGCCTGACGAGGACGTTCTTCGGGTCCTTGCCCTGCTGCACCTGGCCGGCGACGACATCCCCCTCACGGCGGGCGTACTCGCCGAAGGTGACGTCGTTCTCGGCGTCCCGCAGCCGCTGCTGGATGACCTGACGGGCGGTGGTGGCGGCGATACGGCCGAAGTCCGTGGGCGTGTCGTCGAACTCCTTGGGCTCCTGGCCCTCCGCCACGTCCGCGGGGTCCTCCTTGGCCCAGACGGTCACATGGCCGGTGTCGCGGCTGAGCACCACGCGGGCGTGACGCCTGCTGCCCGCGGTCCGGTGGTACGCGATGAGGAGGGCCGACTCGATCGCCTCGACCAGCAGATCGAAGGGGATCTCCTTCTCCTGTGCCAAGCCCTTCAGGAGCTTTACGTCGATGTCCACGGCTACGCCTCCTCTTCTTTCTTCTGCTTGTCCTGTGGGTCCTTGCGGCTGAACTCGATCTCCACCCGGGCCCTGGCGATCTCGTCGAAGGCGATACGGCGCGCGGTGGCCTTGCGCCCCTTCACACCGGGAACTTCGAGGTCGAGTCCCGTGTCGTCCACGGTGAGGATGCGCGCCACGAGTTCTCCGGACCCGGCCGCGCCGGGCTCGCGCAGCCGGAACCGCACCAGCCGCCCGACGGCACGTGTGTAGTGGCGGTGCTCGGTGAGGGGCCGGTCGGCTCCGGGCGAGCCGACTTCGAGTACGTACTCGCCCTCGCCCATCGCGTCGGTCTCGTCCAGCTTCACGGAGATCGCGCGGCTCAGCTCGGCGCAGGCGTCCAGGGTGGCTCCGGCGTCGGAGTCCACGACGATCCTGAGCTGGCGGCGACGTCCGGCGCGGGACACCTCGATCTCCTCCAGATCCAGGCCCGCGGCGCTGACGAGCGGTTCCAGCAGCCCGCGCAGCCTCTCGCTCTGGGTGGTGCTCATCCGGGTGACTCCTCGGCCGCGTGTGCTGTTGTGGGATCGTCGCGTGTCAGATCAAAGGGTATCCGGTCCCAGAGGGTGTTGCCGTCCACCCGCGAGGGACCCACAGGTACGCTCGCCTGCGGCGATGATCACCGAGAGTCCGAGGGAGAGAACACGTGGCGCGCACGGGGACGACACGAAGACGCGCGCTCGTGGTGACGGGTGCGGTGACGGCGGGGGCGCTGACGGGTTGCGCCGGTGACGGACGCCGGTCCCCAGACGGTGACGGCGACGGTGACGGGGGGTCCGCCGACGTGTTGCTGCGGAAACGGTTGGCCGAGTCGAGCGGCTCGCTGCGGGACCAGTACGACGCCGTGATCGCGGCCCATCCGGCGCTGGAGGGGCGGCTGGCCCCGCTGCGGACCTCGGTCGCGGACCATGTCGCCGCGCTCGGAGGGTCCGTACGCGTCACCCGGCCGGCGTCGGTTCCGGTTCCGGCGGGGGCGGACGTCGCGCTGAAGCAGCTGGCCCTGGCCGAACGGCAGACCGCCGACGCGTACACCGCCGCCCTCGCCGACGCGCAGCCGGAGCTGGCCCGGCTGCTGGCGTCGGTCGCGGCGGCGGGCGCGGCGCACGCGTATCTGCTGACCGGGCCCGAGGCCGTGGACGGAGGCGCACGATGAGTACGGGAACACCGGGAACACCGACCTCCGGTGCTGCCAGGGCCACCGGGAAGGCGCTGACCGCCGTCCAGGCCGCGCTGGCGGCGGAGCATGCGGCGGTGTACGGGTACGGGGTCGTCGGCGCGCGGACCGGGACGGCGCGGGAGGCCGAGGCGACGGCCGCGTACGGAGCGCACCGCGCCCGCCGGGACGCCCTGGCGCGGACGGTCCGCGATCTGGGCGGGCGGCCGGTGGCGGCGGCCCCCGCGTACGCGCTGCCGTTCCCCGTGCCGGACGCGGCGGCGGCCGTGCGGCTCGCGGTGTTCCTGGAGGACCGGGTCGCGGGCGTCTACTCCGATCTCGTACGGGACGCCGAGGGGCCGCTGCGGAAGGAGGCGGCGGTGGCGCTGCGCGAGGCGGCGGTCAGGGCCGTGCGGTGGCGGGGCAGCGGCGTAGCCTTTCCTGGGCTCGTCGAGCGGGCGGCCGTCGGGCCGACGACCGGTGGATGACAGAGGGAGTCGCGGACCCATGGATGTTGAAGCGCCCCGGCGTCTGGTGCGGGCGCTCGGCGAGAGCGGGGGCGACGGCTGGCTCGACCGGCTGCCCGAACTCGCCAAGGAGGCGGTGTCCCGGCAGGGCCTCGACGTCGAACGGGTGATGGAGCCGGGCGGCCGGAGCAGTCTGGTCCTCCTCGTACGCCTGGGTGACGGCACCCCAGCGACGCTGAAGCTCGCGCCCCCGGCCGCCGCGCTCGGGCTGGAACGGGCGGCGCTGGAGCACTGGGACGGCTGGGGCGCGGTCCGTGCGCTGGCCCCTGTCGCCGGTGACTCGCTTCTTCTGGAGCGGCTGCACCCCGAGGTGTCCCTGCGGTCCCTGCCGGAGGCGAAGGCGCTCCTGGAGGCGGCGGGGACGGTACGCCGGCTCTGGGTCGAGCCGCCGCCGGGCCATGGCTTCGAAACGGTCGCGGAACGGACGGCGCGGCAGGCGGAGGCGATGCGGGAGGTGAGCGAGCCCCTGGTGTCCTCGGCGCTCGCCGCGCGCGAGGAGCTGACCGCCGCGCCCGCCGAGGTGTTCCTCCTCCACGGCAACTTCCGCCAGGGGAAGGTCCTGGCCGCCGACCGCGCGCCCTGGCTGGCGGTGGGCCCCGAGCCCCTCGTCGGCGAACGCGCCTACGATCTCGCGCGCCTCGTCCGCGACCGGGTCGAGGATCTGGTCGCCACTGCCTCGGGCGCGTCCGCGACCCGTCGCCGGGTGACCAGGCTGGCGGCCTCCCTGGAGGTCGACGCCGACCGGCTGCGGGGCTGGACGCTGTTCCGCGCGGTGGAATCCGCGACGAGGGCCATCCGGGCGGGCCGGGTACGGGAGGCGGAGCCGGGCCTGGAGTTCGCCTCCTGGCTGTAGCGCGCGCTCGGGATCCCGGCAGGAGACCTGAACCCCCGGCCCCGTCCCCGAGAGCGGTGGACGGGCCGGAGGCGTGGGCGCGGCTACGCCTGGAGACGGGCGACGGCCTCGTCCACCGGGAGTTCCTCACGGGCGCCGGTGCGGCGGTCCTTCAGTTCCACGATGCCTTCCGCGGAGCGGCGGCCCGCCACCAGGATCTTCGGGACCCCGATGAGTTCGGCGTCGGTGAACTTGACGCCCGGAGAGACTCCGGGGCGCTCGTCGACCAGGACGCGCAGGCCGGCCGCGGCCAGCTTGTCGGCGACCTCGAGGGCCAGCTCCGTCTGGAGCGCCTTGCCCGCGGCGACGACGTGGACGTCGGCGGGGGCGATCTCGCGGGGCCAGCACAGGCCCTGCTCATCGGCCGTCTGTTCGGCGAGGGCAGCCACCGCGCGGGAGACGCCGACGCCGTAGGAGCCCATGGTGACGCGCTGGGGCTTGCCGTTCTGGCCGAGGACGTCGAGCTGGAAGGCGTCGGCGTACTTGCGGCCCAGCTGGAAGATGTGGCCGATCTCGATCGCGCGGTCGAGCTTGAGCCCCGTACCGCACTGGGGGCAGTGGTCGCCGTCCTCGACCACGACGACGTCGACGTACTGGTCGACCTCGAAGTCACGGCCCGCGACGACGTTCTTCGCGTGGACGCCCTCCTTGTTGGCGCCGGTGATCCAGGAGGTGCCGGCGGCGACGCGCGGGTCGGCGAGGTAGCGGACCTTCTCCAGGCCCTGGGGTCCGACATAGCCGCGGACCAGGTCGGGACGGCCGGTGAAGTCCTCGGCGGTGACCAGTTCGACCTCGGCGGGGGCGAGGTGGTCGGCGAGCTTGCCGAGGTCGACCTCCCGGTGGCCGGGGACGCCGACGGCGACGATCTCGCCGTCCACCTTGACGAGGAGGTTCTTCAGCGTGGCGGAGGCGGGGACGCCCAGGTACTGGGCGAGGGTCTCGATGGTCGGGGTGTCGGGGGTGTCCACTTCCTCGACCGCCGGATGGTCGGCCGCGGCGGCCGGCTCGCCGGTGAAGGTCACGGCCTCGGTGTTCGCCGCGTAATCGCAGGAGGTGCAGTGGACGAAGGTGTCCTCGCCCGCCGCGGCCGGGGCCAGGAACTCCTCGGAGGCCGAGCCGCCCATCGCCCCGGACACCGCCGACACGATGCGGTGGTCGAGTCCGAGCCGCTGGAAGATCTTGATGTACGCCTCGCGGTGCAGCGCGTACGACTGGGCCAGGCCCTCGTCCGTGGTGTCGAAGGAGTACGAGTCCTTCATCAGGAACTCGCGGCTGCGCAGGATGCCCGAGCGGGGACGCGCCTCGTCGCGGTACTTCGTCTGGATCTGGTAGAGGAGCACCGGCAGGTCCTTGTAGGACGTGCACTGGTCCTTGACGATGAGGGTGAAGATCTCCTCGTGAGTGGGGCCGAGCAGATAGTCCGCGCCCTTGCGGTCCTTGAGGCGGAACAGCTCCGCGCCGTACTCGTTCCAGCGCCCGGTCGCCTCGTACGGCTCCTTGGGCAGCAGCGCCGGCAGGAGGACCTCCTGCGCGCCGATCGCGTCCATCTCCTCGCGTACCACGCGGGTGACGTTCTCCAGGACCTGCTTGCCGAGCGGCAGCCAGGACCAGATGCCCGCGGCGTTGCGCCGTACGTATCCCGCGCGGACGAGCAGTTTGTGGCTGAGGGTCTCCGCGTCCGCCGGGTCGTCGCGCAGTGTCTTGACCATCAGACGGGACATGCGCTGGACCTGGGCTGCCATGGGAAGTCTCCTGCGTGACGAAAGAGTGATGTGCAGGAGGTTAGCCGGGGGGTGCGGATGGGTGGAAATCAGCTCCCGCGCGGCAGGGGCAGCGGGGCGCCCATCACGGCGTACGGACTGGCCGCGCTGGGGAAGTGGACCTGCCGGGCGAGGTCCCGGTAGCCGAGTGCGCGGTAGAGGGCGCGGGCCGGGGACTCGATGTCGATGGCGGAGAGGATGGAGCGCGGCTGGTCCACGGCGTCGGTGATGGTGGTGATCAGCGAACGGCCGATGCCCCGGCCCTGGAATCGGGGGTGGACATGGAGTTCCGTGATGACGAAGGAGTCGTCGAGCCAGCCGTCGTCGCCGGTGCGGCGCAGATACGGTTCCACCACGGTGGACCACCAGTGCGTGCGGTCGTTGGGCATCCCGTAGACGAAGCCGACGAGCCTGCCCTCGGGCGTCAGCGCGCCGACCGACCGCGCGCCGGGCTGGCGGAGGTGGCGGTGGACGATGTGGCGCCGCACGTCGATCTCGTCCCGTGTGAGCCCGAAGGCGAGGGCCTGCACCGTGAGGGCTTCGTCGACCCGCGTGGAGAGATCGACCGGCTCGATCACGACATCGGGGATCCGGGGTGAGCCGCCGGGAAGTGCTGCCATGCGCGAACCCTACTGGCCGCCGCTCAAGCGCTGGACGGCGCACGGGTCCGGGCCGGCGGGACGCGCGGTACCGGCGCGGATTCGCCCGTGCCGGGGTGTCCGTGATGTCGGTGATATCTGCGATGTCGGCGCTCTCTGCGGGGTCGCGCTCGCGCCGGGACGCCCGGAACCGTCCGCGCTGAACCGTCCGCCCTGAACCGTCCGCGCAGAGGAGGAGGCTCAGAATCAGAAGAGAACGCTCATGAACGCGCCGACCTCGCGGAAGCCCACCCTTCGGTACGCGGCCCTCGCGGCGGTGTTGTAGTCGTTCACGTACAGGCTGACGACAGGGGCGACATCCGCGAGGGCGTACCGCAGGACCGCCGCCATCCCGGTCTCGGAGAGCCCTCGGCCGCGGAATTCCGGGTCCACCCAGACACCTTGAATCTGGCAGGCCCGGTTGGTCGCCGCGCCGATCTCGGCCTTGAAGACGACTCGCCCGTCGTCGATACGGGCGAACGAGCGGCCCGAGCCGACGAGTTCGGCGACCCGTGCCTGGTAGAGCAGCCCCCCGTCGCCGGCCATCGGAGAGACCCCGACCTCCTCGGTGAACATGGCCACGCACGCGGGCATGATCACCTCCATCTCCTCCTTGCGGATCCGGCGGACGTACGGATCGGGCTCGATGTCGTCGGGCAGGCTCTCGGTCACCATCAGGGGCTGGTGGGGGCGTACGTCCCTCGCGGGACCCCAGCTCGGTTCGAGCAGTCGCCAGAGCTGGGCGGTGGGCTCCGCCGGGCCGACGATGGACGAGCAGCGGCGGCCGGCTCTGCGCGCCCGGTCCGCGAAGGCGCGGATGGCTTCGGAGGTGGCGCAGACGGGGACGAGATTGGCTCCGGAGTAGCAGAGCGAGCGCAGCCGTCCCTCCGAGTACCAGCCCCACATCTCGCCGCCGAGACGCCAGGGATCGAGTCCGGCGACCTGGACGCGGGACGTGATAAAAGCATTCGCCACGGGCTCGCTCTCCAGGACGGCGAGCGCTGCGCCGAGGTCACTGGGTTCGAGGACCCGGGTGGTGGTCTGCGTCAACACGAGGGGGCCTCACCGTACGGTCTGCTGATCTCCGCACTGTACCTGGCAGGTGCGGCGGGTGCCGAGTGGAGCGAAGGGGGCCGTTCTCCGAGGTCGGGTGGTCGCGGGGGACGGAGTCCCGGTGCCGGAGTGCTCTCCGCGGCGACGGCGCGGGCCATCGGGGCCGTGCCCGAAGGGCGGGGAGAGGGCGGCGCGGAGATACGGGGTGTGGAGCCGGGCGCGGGCGAAGCCGACGGCAGGGAGCGGCGGGACGGACTCAGGCCCCGCGCTCGGAACGTGTGCGGGGCCTGGCGAACAGGTTCAGGGGTTGGAGTCAGGGGGCCGGATTCAGCTGACGGAGACCTCGGGCTCGCCGGAGGGGATGCCGTCCTTCTCCATCTGTTCGGCGATCTTCATCGCCTCCTCGATCAGGGTCTCCACGATCTTCGACTCCGGCACGGTCTTGATGACCTCGCCCTTCACG
>NZ_JBSGAW010000046.1:0-43187 GCF_053600955.1 Streptomyces sp. NPDC004838
CCACCTGGCTTTCCCGCTTCAGCAACAGAACCGGTCTCGCCAGGTGGTACCGCAAGGGCAGGGTCTTCGTCGCCGGTGACGCGGCGCCCGTCGACGGCGGCGCTCTTCCCCACCCGTGGCGCGCACCTTCGCGAAAGAGTGATCGACATGCAGAGCCAGCTCCCGCTGACGGGCATCCGGATCGTCGACTTCGGACAGCTCATCGCCATCCCCGGCGCCACCCAGCAGCTCGCCGAACTCGGCGCCGACGTGATCAAGGTCGAACCGCCGCAGGGTGAGAAGTCCCGCGCGGCGGGCGGCAGCTACGGCGCCGCCATCCTCCGCGCCTACAACCGGGGCAAGCGCTCGGTCGTCCTCGACCTGAAGACCCCCGAGGGCGCGGAAGCGGCCCGCAGGCTCGCGCTGAGCGCCGACGTCGTCTGCCAGAACTCCCGCCCCGGCGCGATGGAGGGACTCGGCCTCGGCCCCGACGACATCCGACGCGCCAACCCCCGTGTGATCTACGCATCCGTCACCGGCTTCGGCGATCGCGGTCCCTCCGCCCGCAGGGCCGGACTCGACATCGCCGCACAGGCCGAGAGCGGGATGATGTCCGTGACCGGCGAGGCCGACGGCGAACCCCAGCGCGTCGGCTTTCCCGTCGTCGACCACGCCACCGCCACCTTTGTCGCCCAGGCCATCCTCGCCGCTCTGTTCCGCCGCGAACGCACAGGCGAGGGCGACCGCATCGACGTCTCCCTCCTCGCCGTAGCCGTCCACCTCCAGAGTTCCAGCTGGACCGAGTACGGCGTCTCCGGCGTGCCCCCCGTCCGCAAGGGCAACGGCCAGCCCATGGTCTGCCCCGCGGCCGAGGTCATCACCACCGCCGACGGCTCCATCGTGCTCTCCGCCTACCAGCCCGACCACTTCACCCGCCTGTGCGACCTCATCGGCCGCCCCGACCTCGCCACCGACCCCCGCTTCGCCGACAACACGGCCCGGGTCGCCAACCGCTCCGCCCTGCTCAAGGAACTCTCCGACGCCCTCTCGGGCAAGAGCACCGAGGAATGCGTCGCCGAACTGGTCGCCGCCGGGCTCGTCGCGGGAGCCATCCGCGGCTACGAGCAGGTCGTCGCCGCAGCCGACGTGACGGCGAACGCCCTCTTCGCCGAGGCCGTCACCGAAACCGGCGAAGCCTTCCAGGTCCCGGCGCTGCCGTTCCGCAGCGAAACCTGGGACCGGGGCGCCGCCTCCGGCCGCATCCCCGCCGCGGGGGAGCACACCGCCCAGGTCCTGGCCGAACTCCGGGACTGACGGGACACGGCGAGGGTGACCCCGGCGCGGATCCGCGGCCCGAGGGGAGAAGGCGGCCGGTCCCGCGCGGACCGGCGGCCCGTCCCGTCCCGGCGGGCCTCACCGGCTCAAGCCGCGAGGACGGGGGCCGTCCTCGCGGTCCTGCCGGCCTCCTTCCCGGCCGTCACCGGTCGCGGGAGAAGGCCGGCGCACCGCGATGGTCCTGCCGCGGCGCGAGGACGCCCGGCCGGTGGACCGGTCGGCCCGAGACCGCCGGAGAGCCCGACGGAGGTGAACGCGGTGCTGAGCACGGCGGTGTCCGCCGCGTGGCGCAGACCGCGGGCGAGGGCCTCAATCCGCCACCGGCGCGACCGCCCCTGACCACGGGCTTGAATCTCCAGGGGGCGCGGGCCGTCCACGTCCTTGCGATGACGAACAGAGGAGCCATATGAAGCTAGCTTCTGTTCACTGTCATGTTGCAGAGCATATGATCCAAGGCTTGCAGTCCAGATTCAGGCAAGGAAATATTCACTTCACCTCGGGTGCGACCCGGCTGAGCCGGGTCGCGGGGGCCCGCCCCTCGCGCCCCGCCGCGACCCGTGGGCTTCATCCACAGGAAGGTTCTCCTCATGACACCCGCACCGTCCGTCCAGCCGACGGAACTGAGGACCGACATCGTCTACAGCGGACCTCCCGAGGGCGCGGCCGCGGCGGCCGCGCGGGCGGAGAAGGGTGGTGCGGACGGAGTGTTCTTCACCGAGACCGCCCACGACGTCTTCATCGGCCTCGCGCTGGCCGCCGGCGCGACCACCCGTGTCACTCTCGGGACCTCCGTGGCGATCGCCTTCGCCCGCACACCGATGACTCTGGCGCAGAGCGCGTTCGACATCCAGCGACTGTCGGAGGGCCGCGCGGCCATCGGCCTGGGCTCGCAGATCAAGCCGCACATCACCCGCCGCTACAGCATGCCGTGGTCCGCTCCGGCGGCCCGGATGCGGGAGTTCGTGCTGGCCACGCGGGCCATCTGGCACAGCTGGCAGACGGGAGACGCACTCGCGTTCTCCGGCGACTTCTACACCCACGACCTGATGACGCCCATCTTCGATCCCGGTCCGCTCCCGAAGGGAGCGCCTCCGGTGTGGATCGCGGGTGTCGGACCCCTGATGACCGCGACCGCGGGAGAGGTGGCCGACGGGATGATCTGCCACCCGATGTCCTCGCCCGACTACCTCCGCGAGGTCACCCTGCCCGCGGTGCGCGAGGGGCGGGCCAGGGCCGAGGCCGCCGGCGAGCGGTGGACGGACACCCCCTTCACGTTGTCGGGGACGGCCATGGTCGCCACGGGGCGCACCGAGGAGGAGTACGCGAAGGCGCTGGCCGCGATGCGTGAGCGCCTCGCCTTCTACGGCTCGACCCCCGCCTATGCGGGGGTGCTGGAGCAGCACGGCTGGGGCGGCCTCCAGCCCGAGCTGAACGCCCTGTCCAAGCAGGGACGCTGGAAGGAGATGGGGAACCTGATCGACGACGACGTGCTCAACGCCTTCAGCGTGGTGTCCGAGGACCCGGCCGCGGCCGGACGCGAGATCAGGAAGCGGTACACGGGACTGCTGAGCCGGGTCAACGTCGTTCTGCCGTACGAGCCCGACGCGGACCTCGCCTTCGAGGTGCTCGATGCAGTGCGGTCCTGAGCGGGGCCGCGGAGCGGGAGCGGTGCCGGGCACAAGGCCCGTAGGATGGCGCGGATGACCACGAAGAGCGCCCGCCCGGCCCGCCGTCCGGCCGATCGCAAAGCGCAGATCCTGGCCGCGGCCGTCACCCGGTTCCACGAGTTCGGATACGGCGCGACGAGCATGGAGGACATCGCCCGGGCCGTGGGCATCACACCCGGAGCCCTGTACCGGCACTTCCGCAACAAGAACGAACTGCTGCTCAGGGCGCTGCTGAAGGGACTGGAGCAACTCGGGCACGTCGTGGAACGCTCCGAGGGTCTTGAGGGGGCGCTGCGTGCCTCGGGGGGCTTCTTCCTCGACCACGAGGGCCTCCCCCTGCTGTGGGACCGGGAGATCTCACTGCTACCGGAGGAACAGCAGGACCTCGTACGGGAACAGGCGCGCGCGGTGACCTGCATGGTGGCGGCCCGGCTGCGGCTGTCCCGTCCGGAGCTGTCCGAACGGGACAGCCGCGTCGTGGCGCGGGCGGCCCTGTCCGTCCTGGCCAGTCCGTCGTACCACCACACCAGGCTGCCCCGGCCGCGGATGGAGGCCCTGCTGTACGAACAGGGTCTGTCGGTGTGCCGGACGCCCGTCACACAGGGCCCGGACGGCGCCGCCCTCCTGCTGCCGGACAGCGGCATCCCGCTGCCGGACGGCCACGGGATGACGCCGCTCTCACGCCGGGAGGCTCTGCTCATGGCGGGCGCCCGGCTGTTCTCCGAACGCGGCTACCAGTCCGTGAACATGGAGCAGATCGGCGCCGCCGCGGGCATCGCGGGCCCCAGCATCTACAAGCACTTCGCCCGGAAGTCGGATCTGCTGGCCGCCGTGCTGCACCGTGAGAGCGAAGTGCTGCACTTGGCGCTGACCTGGTCCATCATTCACAGTTCCACCCCGGAGGAGGCCCTGGAGCGGCTGGTGCGGACGTTCGTCACCGTCCTCGGGATGCTCCGCGGGTCCATGGGGCTCTCGGTGACCGGCTCCTCCGAACTCGCGGGCGAGCAGGCGCACGAACTGCGCCGGGCCCAGCAGGAGTACGTGGCCGAGTGGACCACCCTGCTCAAGGCGGCCCGGCCCGACCTGAAGGACGTGGACGCCCGCGTCACCGTCCTGTCCGCGTTCACTCTGATCAGAAACCTGACCCTGGTCCCCCGGGGGAGGCGGGCCGTCCATACGGTGACCACGGTGGAACTGGCCCTCGGGGCGCTGCTTCCGGGCGCCGCCGGGCCCGCCGCGACCCCCTGACCGCCGACCCGGTGCGGCGACCGTCACGGCCGGGCGCTGGTCCCGCCCGGCCGCACAGGCTTCCTGACAGTCCTTCAGGAAGTGAAATCTACACAAGGCGATGACGGGCAGAGCCGCCCGCAGATCGGCTTTCCCGCAGGCTCACACCACCGGGGCAGGGCCGGGCTCCCGTCGACCGCACCTCATCGAGACGCCATTGACCTGTGCCTATGAGGCAACGTCAGGCACCTGACGGAGCGACCTTCTCCGTCCGGCGACACACCGCGCCATCCGGGCCGGATACCGGCCGCCACTCCCCGGAAAGAGTCAATGGACATCACATTCTTTCCAATAAGGAAGAGAATATTTACTTAAGGCTTGTATCCGAGGATCTGGAGTGCTTCACTTCACCTGCGGCTCAAGGTCGCGGACCGGTCTGGGTGACCTTTCGAGCGCCGGCCTTCGGCACACCGGCCGGACGGCGGGCCGCTTCCCTCCAGCACATGAGTTTCCGGAGAGTTCCATGACTGTGCAGCCCAAGATCTCCTTCGACGCCGTGTCCCACCGTTACGGCGGGAACAGCGATGTGCTGGCCACGGACGACGTCCATCTGAGCATCAGGCCCGGTGAGTTCGTGGCCCTGGTCGGCCCTTCCGGGTGCGGCAAGACCACGCTGCTCAACATGGTGGCGGGGCTCGTCCAGCCCTCGGACGGAACGGTTCGTCTCGAAGGAACAGACGTGACCGAGGTTCCCGAGGGACTGGGATTCATGATGGCCCGCGACGCCCTGCTGCCGTGGCGGACGGCGCAGGGCAACGTCGCATTCGCTCTGGAGACCAAGGTGTCCTCGCGTGCCGAGCGCGCCTCCAGGTCGCGGGACGCGCTGGCCCGGGTGGGACTGTCGGGATTCGAGGACCACTATCCGTCCCAGTTGTCCCAGGGCATGCGGCAGCGGGTCGCGATCGCGCGGACGCTGGTGGCCGAGCCGCAGTTGATCCTGATGGACGAGCCGTTCGCGGCGCTGGACGCCCAGACCCGGGTACTGGTGCACGAGCAGTTCCTGAGCCTGTGGGAGAAGACCGGCTCCACGGTCGTCATGGTCACCCACGACCTGGTGGAGGGCATCACGCTCTCCGACCGCGTCGTCGTGATGTCCGCGCGGCCCGGCCGCATCAAGGAGGACATCACCGTCCCCTTCGAACGCCCCCGCGACGTCGAGGAACTCCAGACCACCCCGGAGTTCCAGGCCATCCACGCCCAGCTGTGGAGCTCGATCCGCGACGAGCTCCAGAGCCTCACCACCAACTGATCCGCTCGCGCCCCGGGCACCCCCGGGGCAAGCGGAACGGCACCGCCCCGCCGGACGTGCCTCACCCGGCACTGCGAACGGCACGGCACGGTCACCCACGCCCGAGGGCACCCCGTATCACCGCCCGACCCCGCAGAACTCTCACCCGCCCTCAACCGCCCAGCCCCCTCGCAGCAATAGGGAAGCCCGATGAAGCAGACCACCGCGCCCGCACCCGTGAAAGAGACGCCCGGCACGACCTCCCCCGCCCGCACCAAGACCCGCACCGCCGGCAGGAAGCGGCAGGCGCCCTGGAGCGGCCCCCGCATGCTGGCGTACCAGACCCTCCTGGTGGCGGTGGTGCTCGGACTGTGGCAGACGGCCTCCAAGACCAAGCTCGTGGACCCGGACTTCCTGCCGGCCCCCACCGACATCGCCTCCTGGCTGGGGGATGTCTTCGGCGACGGCTCGATCTGGCCGCATCTGGCCTCCACGAGCCTCGCCATGGCGATCGCCTTCGTCATCGGCTCGGGCGCGGGCATTGTGGTCGGCGGACTCTTCGGCCGGTACGAGAAGCTCTCCGCCCTGGTCAGCCCGCTGGTGCTGTTCCTGAACGCGATCCCGCGCGTCGCCCTCGCCCCGCTGTTCGTGCTCTACCTCGGCATCTCCATCTGGTCGCGGGTCGCCGTCGGTGTCAGCATCATCTTCTTCGTCCTTCTCCTCAACACCCTCGCCGGACTCCGCGCCGTCGACGCCGACCTCGTCAAACTCGCCAAGCTGCTGCGGGTCCCGGCCCGGCAGGCGTTCTGGAAGGTCTCCTTCCCCGCGGCGGTCCCCGCCATCTTCGCCGGGCTCAAGCTCGCCGCCGTGTACGCGCTCCTCGGCGTCGTCGTCGGCGAGATGGTCGCCTCCGAGGACGGTCTCGGCCAGCTCATCGTCTTCCACAGCAACACCTTCGACCTGCCCGGGGTCTTCGGCGCGCTGATCATCCTCGCCTCGCTCGCGACCGTCCTCACCATGATCATGAACTTCGCGGAGCGCCGCCTCCTCGCCTGGCAGCAGCAGGGCAACGGCTGAATCCGGCGCTGCACCGCGAACACCGTTCTCGCGACCGCGGAAGCCTCCGTCCCCGGGGCCGGGGTTCCCGGCCGGGACCGATCCGCAGGGCATCATCTCGACCTGCTCGACCACCACGCAAAGGGCACACTCATGAAAGCCATTCGCAGCTGGGCGGGAGCCGCCGCCGCGGCCACCCTGCTCCTGACCACCGCTTGCAGCTCGGACTCGGGCTCGTCGGACGGCCGGACGACGATCCGCGTCGCCATGCTCCCGGGCAGCAGCCAGGCCATCACGGAGATCATCGCCGAGTCGCAGGGCATGTTCAAAAAGGCCGGCCTCAAGGTCGAGACCGTGAACATCAAAAGCGGACCGGAGGCCACGACCCTGCTGATCGCAGGAGACGTCGACATCACCCCGACCGTCACCTCGACCGTTCTGCCGGCCATCGACCGCGTCGAGATCGTGGCGGGCCAGGCGAAGAACATCGGCAGTGAGCTGGTCCGACGCAAGGGGTACGAGGACGCCGCCGCCGAGAAGCCGTATCCGCAGAACCTGGCGGGCATGGCGGGCGCCAAGGTCGGCGTGGCGGCGATCGGCGGATACTTCCAGATCCTGACCGAGCAGATGTACCGCGAGGCCGGGGTCGACCCCGCCAAGGTCAAGTTCATCGGCGTCGGCGGGGGGCAGACCCAGATGGGTGCCCTGTCCTCGGGCCAGGTCGACGTCACCATCGCCAACCCCATCGTCACCACCTCCCTGGTCAA
The DNA here is from genome assembly GCF_053600955.1 of Streptomyces sp. NPDC004838. Lineage (NCBI taxonomy): Bacteria > Bacillati > Actinomycetota > Actinomycetes > Kitasatosporales > Streptomycetaceae > Streptomyces > Streptomyces sp. NPDC004838. Next base: position 7,320 of record NZ_JBSGAW010000046.1, read on the forward strand.
CTCCGGCAAGGCCGAACTCCTGGTGAGGACCCGGGACGTCCCCTCCATCAAGAACTTCCCGGAGGCCGTCTACGTGACCAAGCGCGGCCTCTCGGACGAGAAGCGGGCCGACCTCGCGAAGTACCTGGGGGCGATCGAGGAGGCCATCGCCTGGTCCAAGGACCCCGCCAACCAGCAGGCGTTCGCGGCCGACGTCGCCAAGGCGTTCGGATTCAAGGACAAGGACACGGCGAAGATCGTCAGCCAGATCTTCGCGCCGGACCAGGGCAATCAGATCGGCCAGTTCGGCCTGGGGATCGAGAAGTCCGGCTTCGACGCCCTCTCCGCCTTCATGCTGGAGAACAAGCTGATCAAGAAGCCGGTCACCTACGAGCAGGCCGTCAAGACCATCACACCGGTCAAGCCTGCCGGGTAATCCACGGAAGAAGGCAGCGGGCGGTGTCCGGGCGCACGAGACGTGCCCGGACTTCGACCCCGAGTACAGGCGTTCGCCGAGTCCCTGCTGCGAGCACATGAGCGGGCCCGGAGGGCCGGCACGCTGCCTCGCATCGACAGCACCATCGACGCGGCCCTGGCCATCGTCCGCGCCCCCGCCCGCTTCCTGACCAGCACCCGCGAGAAGCAGGACCGGTCTCTGACCGATGTCCACAACATCGAGGCATTCCTGGCGGCCATACCCAAAACCCGCAAGCGCCGGCCGACCGTGCTGCGGCAGTACTTCCGCTTCGCTCGATCCCGCAAGGTCGTACCCGTCGACCCCACCCGTCGAGTCAAGGCCATAGGAAGTACCGATGTCAGCGGGCCGACCTCGATGATCACGGCCGTGCCGACAACCGGCCTGCCCTCGTACATGGTGATCACGTCGCCAGGCTGGACATGGCGACACCGTTCGGGGCTGAGGGGTGCCAAACGGACCGCAGCGCTTTCTCCCGGTGCCAGGCCGGGCGCACCCTCCACCCACAGTCGCGCAACATTCACTGCCTGCCCGCCATCGGGCGCCCGGTTGCCGTGTTTGATGCGGTTGAAGACGGCCGAGTTGGTCAGGCTTTGGGTCTTTCACCGTCCAGTTGGGAGACCCGCCGTCCCCGCTGCCGGAGCCCGTCGCCGATCTGATGCGGGCCTACATCCAGTCCCGTCAGCACCTGCCCTACGCCAGCAGCAGGAGCTCGCAGTGGCTTTTCCCTGGCCGTCAGTGCCGGTCCTGCCCTACTCCGGGCGCTGTCCGGCGTGCTCAGAGGCGATCGGTCCGAGCCCGCTCGTGCCGGAGGCGGCGGCCGCGTTCGCGTTCGCCGCCGTCGCGGTGGGCGGGGCGGGTGGCTGGTTCGCCGCCGCTCAGTACTGCGTGGCCGCCTGCGGGGTCGCACTGGCGCTGATCGACCTCGCCGTGCAACGGCTCCCCGACGTCCTCACCCTTCCTGCCTGCGGCGGGACGTTCATCCTGCTCACCGCAGCCGCGGTGACGGGCGAGCCCGGGAGCCTGGGGCGCGCGGCGGCCGCCGCTCCGGGTGACGTCGCCGCCGAGGTCGAGGTGCTGTCGTAGGGTGCTCGGCCCGCGCCAGACTCCCTACGGCCTCGGCCCGGGCGCCGGCCCGGATGAGCAGCCCAGGCTTACGCACGGTGCGTGCCTGCTCCGCCCGCCTTCGCGGTGCCAGTGTCGACGCGTGGGAGCGTCTCGCCCCTACCAGCTCGGTCTGTACCGCTCGACGGGACGGAGTGGTGCGTTGGCCACCGCTCGGGCGGCATGCGAAGGCCCGGAAACAGCTGTGTCGAGGTCGCCGCGCTGGCGCACGGAGTCGGCATCGACGACTCCTAGGACGAGAGGGGTCCCGCCCTCGTTGTGCCGACCGCGTCAGGGAGCGGCTTCGCGGTGTTCGCGGGTGAGCGCGCCTCCGGCTGAACCACTGCGGGGGAATCCGGGGTCAGGTCGCCGACCCGGCCCTTCTCGCTGTGCGGTGCCCGGATGTACCGGCCGGGGGTCATGCCGTACTCCTTGGCGAACGCCATCACGAAGGCGGAGGGGCTCGCGTACCCGACCCGGTGGGCGACCGTGGTCACCGGCTCGGTCCCCAGCAGTACTCGGGCGGCCCGCAGCCGCAGCCGCGTGCGCCAGCGGGTGTACGGCATCCCGAATTCGCGCCGGAAATCGCGCTGGAGGGTCTTGGGGCCGATGTGCAGCCGTGCGGCCCACTCGTCGAGCCGGGTGGCGGAGCCGGGATCGTGCGCCATCAGCCGCGCCACGCTCAGCGCGTACCCCCGTCCCGGCGTCCCCGGGGCGGTGGGCTCCTCGGGAGAAGGACGCAGGTCCCGCAGGATCTCCTCCCGAGCGAGCAGCGCGTCGTCCTCCGGGTACCCGGGCGCGGCGACGGCCCGGATGAGCCGGGCGGCCTCCGCGCCGACGGACACCGGGCCGATCCGCAGCTCCGCCAGGTTCCGCGGCACCTGGCGCAGGCAGATGCGGTAGACGGTCTGCCGGTCGCCGACGCGGACCTCGTGGTGCACGGCGCGCTCCGACCAGAACGCCTCCTGCGGGCCGACGAAAGCACTCCGGCCGCCGTACACGGTCGACATCACCCCGTCGGGGGACCAGTAGAGCTGGTGGACGAAGTCCTGGCGGATCGCGCCGAAGTCCAGCGGGGCGGCCGAGCGGTAGCGCAGGACCAGGATTCCGGACGGGTGGCCGAGGCCGTAGCCGTATTCGTCGCACCGGACCGGGTCCGCGCCGCCGGGTGCGCTGACCGAGGAGCCGGCCACCGGCGGAACCGGCGCGGTCGGGGCGCCTCCCGTCCGCCCCGGCGGCGGGAGGCCGTTCACCGCCGGCCTCGGGTGCGGGTACCGGGCGAACGGGGCTCCGGCGGCCGACGATCCGGTGAGGGGTGTCCGCTGAACGACATGAAGTGACCTCTCATCGACATCACAGGGAAGTGAAGTAAGGCTAACCTAATCAAGTCGCCCGCCGCTTCGGGCGCCCACCCTTGTGCACCCTAAGGAAATCCCCCATGTCCCCTCGTACTTCCCGGGTTTCCCGTGCGTCCCACGGTCCCCGGCCTTCCCGCAGATCGGCCGCTGCCGCGCTGACCTTCGCCCTCGCCCTGCTCACAGGCTGCGGCACGTCCGAACAGTCCCCCGGTTCCGGTTCGGCTTCGGGTTCCGGGAAGTCCGGCGGCGGGAGCGGGACCCGGGTGTTCGCCGCCGACAACGGCGAGGTGAGGATCCCGGTCGCGCCCGAGCGGGTCGTCGCCACCGGGTACGCCGTCCCCGTCCTGATCGAGGCCGGCGCCCCGCTCGTCGGCATCTCCACCTGGGAGCGCGGTCTGGCCATGATGGACAAGGACGACCTCGCCACCTACAAGGGACTGAAGAAGGTCGCCGGCGCCATGGCCGCGGAGACCAACTACGAGGCCATCGCTTCCGCCAAGCCGGATCTGATCGTCATCGGCGTACCGAAGCCCGTACTCGCCGACATCGACCTCAAGCGGCTTGAGTCCATCGCCCCCGTCGTAGCCGTCGGCCCGACCGTCCCCTCCGCCTGGCGCGAACTCTCCCGCAAGCAGGCGGACGCGGCCGGCCGGCTCGGCGACTTCGAGAAGGCCCGCCAGACATACGAGAAGAAGGCGGGCGAGCTGCGCGCCAAGTACGCCGACGCCCTCAAGGGAGTCGACTTCGGTCACGTCGGCGCCTACGGCGAAGCCTCCAAGGGCAACTTCCAGCGCGAGTTCGCCTCCTCCTGGGGCACCAACATCGCCCAGGACATCGGCGTGGACTACTACGGCGAGGTGAAGGAGAAGGGCAAGGGCGCGCTCGCCGTCCAGGAGTACCCCTCCATCGAGCAACTGCCCGCGAGCCTCGGCGAGGCGGACGCCATCACCTACACCGTCGAGGACGACGGCACGGTGAGCGACATGGTCCAGTACGTCCTCGACTCCGCACTGTGGAAGAAGCTGCCCGCGGTCAAGGCGGGCAAGGTCTTCCCCCTCCGGTACACGGAGGCGGCCACGTACTCCTCGGCCCTGCTCACGCTGGACGCCGTCGACAAGGCGCTCGCGCCGCTGCTCGCCCGATGAGCGGGGACACCGCCGCCGGGCGACGCGGCGCGCGCACCGGGCACAGCGACCGGGCCGCCGAACGGCTCGCCGCACCACGCCTGGTCGCGGACCACCACCGCACCGGCACCGGCGTCGCACGCATCGGCTACCCGATCGGCATCCGCACCGTCGAGGTGCTCCGCAAGGAGTACGTGACCGCGCGCATGATCCGCCTCACCGTCGGCGGCCCCGGTCTCGACGGCTTCCACACCTACCAGGCGGACGACCACGTCAGGATCATCCTCCCCGGCCCGGACGGCGCCATGGTGCTGCCGACCCCCAACGCGGAGCTGACCCTCGACTGGCATCGACCGCTGCCGACGTCGCGGAAGTACACCGTCCGCCGGTTCGACGCGGCGGCCCGGGAACTCGACCTCGACTTCGTGGTTCACCCGGGCGGGGCAGCCTCCGCATGGATCCTGACGGCCCGCCCCGGCGATCCGGTCGCCATCGCCGGACCACCCGGCGCCAAGGCTTTCGCCCTCACCTACGACCACTACGTCTTCGCGGTCGACGCGACCGCCCTGCCGGCCGCCGCGCGCTGGCTGGAGGAGTCGCCGCCCGACGTCCGCGCCCATCTGGTGATCGAGACCGGGCACGCCGAAGAGCACGGCTACCCGCTGGCCGGACGCGAGGGCGTGCAGATCGTCCGCCTGGTGCGCGACAAGGATCGCGGCTCCCTGCTGGCGGCAACGGTTCAGGCGCTCGACCTCCCGGCGACGGGGGTGTTCCTCTTCGCGGCGGGCGAGGCCGACGACATCCGGCCGCTGCGCGCCTGGTCCCGGGGCCGGGCCGACGCGCTGTTCACCGGGTACTGGAAGCGCGGGGTCGCCGACCTTGACGACTGAACCGGCTGCCGGTTCAGCGCACGCTCCCGGCGACCGCGCGCCCGGTCCGCGTGGCGGCCGGTCGCGGGCCGCGCCGCTGCTCGCCGCCGCCGTCCTGCTGCTGGCCGTCGTGGTCGCGAGCCTCGGTATCGGCTCCCGGATGATCGCGCCCGCCGAGGTCTGGCGCGCCGTCACCTCCTACGGCGGCACCGACGCCCAGACCATCGTGCGCGATATCCGGGTGCCCCGGACCGTGCTCGGCGTCTGCGCGGGCGCGGCACTCGCCGTCGCGGGCGCGCTGATGCAGACGCTGACCCGCAATCCGCTGGCCGAGCCCGGCCTGCTCGGCGTCACCTCGGGCGCGGGTTTCGCCGTCACGCTCGGCACGGTCCTCGGCCTCGCGGGCTCCCAGGCGGCGACGCTCGTCCTCGCCCTGCTCGGCGCGTTCCTCGCGGCCGTCCTGGTCCACGCCGTCGGGCGGACCTCACCGCTGCGGCTGGTCCTGGCGGGCGTCGCCTTCAGCGCGGTGGTCGGCGGAGTCTCGCTCGGGCTGCGGCTCACGCTGCCAGACACCTTCGACCGCTTCCGCTTCTGGTCGGTCGGCTCCCTGGCGGGCCGTGAACAACTCCCGCTCACCCTGCCGCTGCTCGCCATCGCCGCCGCCCTGGTCTGCGCGCTGGCGCTGGCGGGCGTGCTGAACGCGCTGGCGCTCGGCGAGGACGTCGCCCACGCCCTCGGCATCCATGTCGTACGGTCCCGGCTCGCCGTACTCGCCGTCATCACCCTGCTCGCGGGCACCGCGACGGCCGTCGCCGGGCCGATCGCCTTCCTGGGCCTGATGGTTCCCCATCTGGTCCGCCGGGCCGCCGGCGGCTCGGTGCCCTGGCTGCTGGCGTACTCCATGGTGCTGGGCCCGGTGCTGCTGCTGGTCTCCGACATCGCGGCACGGCTCCTGCTGACGACCGGGGAGGTGCCGGTCGCCGTAGTGACGGCCTTCACCGGAGCGCCGGTGCTCATCTGGACCATCCACCGCTACGGTGCCTCGACCCTGTGAAGGAGGCCGGCCCATGACCGCCCTCGCCGGCACTTCGGCCGACACACCCCCCGGAATCCCGGACGGCGCGTCCACTCCCCCGGACGGCCGGGCCCGCCCGCCGCGCTCCGGGACACGCCGCGCACGCCGGGCGCTCACGGCGCTCGGACTCGAACCGCGCACCGCCGCCGGCTGCGCCGTACTCCTCGCCCTGCTGCTGCTCCTCGCCGTCACCGGCCTCGCCCGGGGCGACGACTGGAGCACCCCGGGCCAGGTGCTGAGCGCCCTGGCGGGCCGGGGCGACGAGGCGGTCGTCGTACGGGAGTGGCGGCTGCCCCGGGTCGCCGGCGCGGTGGTCTTCGGCGCGCTGCTCGGCGGCGCCGGCGCGGTCTTCCAGAACCTCACCCGCAACGCGCTCGGCAGCCCCGACGTCATCGGGCTGGACGCGGGCGCCTACACCGGAGCGTTGTTCTCCATCACCGTCCTCGGCGGAACGGCGACGCAGCTCGCCCTGGGCTCGATCGCGGGCGGACTGCTGGCCGCGGGCGCCGTCTTCCTCCTCTCGGTACGGGCCGGGCTCGACGGGATGCGGCTGATCGTCGTCGGCATCGCCGTCAACGCCATGCTGATCGCCCTGAACTCGTGGATCGTGCTGCGGGCCGATCTGGACGTGGCGTTCGCCGCGTCGGGCTGGAGCGCGGGCTCCCTCAACGGCATCGGCTGGGACGATCTCGCACTGCCGCTGGCCGTAGCCTCGGGTCTCGCCGTACTGCTCGCGCTCTTGGCGCGCGCGATGCACCAGAGCGCGCTCGGCGACGAGATCGCGGTCGCCTCGGGCGTGGGCCTGACCCGCCACCGGCTGCTGATGGTCGGGGCCGGTGTCGGCTGCACGGCCACGGTCACCGCCGTCACCGGGCCGATCGCGTTCATCGCGCTGGCCGCGCCGCAGATCGGCCGCCGGGTCACGGCGGCACCCGGCGTGCCGCTGCTGCCCGCCGCGCTGACGGGCGCGGTCCTGCTGCTTGCCGCCGATCTTCTCGCGCAGACCTTGGCGGCCCCCATCGCGCTGCCGGTCGGCGCGGTGACGACCGCGATCGGCGGTCTGTATCTGATCCGGCTGCTCATCAAGGAAGTCAACCGACCGTGACCGACATCGCCCCCCGTACGACGGACCCCGCCACGACCGGTGCCGACTCGGGCGCCGCCCGCGAGGGGGCAGCCGTGCGCCTGGCCGCCCGGGACATCACCCTCGCCTACGGCGAACGGACCATCGCCGTCTCTCTCTCGCTCGGCGTGCCCGACGGCGCCTTCACCGCGATCGTCGGCGCCAACGCCTCCGGGAAGTCGACCCTGCTGCGGGCCTTCGTCCGGCTGCTCAAGCCGGCGGCGGGCTCCGTGGTCCTCGACGGCCGGCCGGTGGACGCGTACCGGCCCAAGGCGATCGCCCGCCACATCGGCTTCCTGCCGCAGGAGCTCTCCACCCCGGATAACCTGCTGGTGCGCCAGCTCGTCGCCCGGGGGCGCTTCCCGCACCGCTCCGCCCTCTCCGTCACCACGGCGGCCGACGAACACGCGATCGGGGAGGCGATGGCGGCGGCCGGGATCGCGGACCTGGCACAGCGACCGGTCGCCCAGCTCTCCGGCGGCCAGCGGCAGCGGGTGTGGATCGCGATGGTGCTGGCCCAGGAGACCCCGTACCTGCTGCTGGACGAGCCGACCACCTTCCTGGACCTGGCCCACCAGTACCAACTTCTCTCCCTGCTCGCCCGGTTGAGAGACGGCGGGCGGACCGTCGTCGCAGTGCTCCACGACATCAACCATGCCTGCCGGTTCGCCGACCACCTCGTGGCCATGAAGGACGGCCGGGTGTACGCGGAGGGCCCGCCCGGCGAGATCGTCGACGCGCCCCTGATCGAATCGGTGCTGGGCCTGCCCAGCATCGTCGTCCCCGACCCGGTGACCGGGACACCGATGGTGGTCCCGGTCACCTGAACCGCCTTCCGCCCGGCCGGTCCCCCACCCACGGGGCCCGGCCCGAGAGGCCCGCGGGCGGACGGTTCCGCCGGTGCGTGCCCGGGGTGCCGCGCCGGGCGGAGAACACCTGTCGGAGGAGAGATCTGAAGTGTCGTCCGCGGGGTGGTCAAGAAGGGTTGTGGCCACATACAGGAGATCTTCAGAGACCTGACAAGTCGTTCCGCAGAGAAACACCGAGGCTCTCACGCGATTTCCATGGGAATTGAGAAGTTCGAGGACTTCCCGGGACCGAAGGTGCGGACCGGGCGGCGATGGCGAGCAAGACCCTTCACCCTTGCGGACGGGCGGTGGGAATGACCCGATCCACCAGCTCTTTCAACCGTCCGTATTCGGCACTTCTTCTACCGGCCACCTCAAGAGGATCGATGGTCTCGAAGGTGTGAAGACCGGGGTGACCTGGAGAGCGGCTCGACCGGCGACACCGACCGGTCAACGGGTTCCGGGACCCTGGACTGCGGCACTCTCCCAGGCAGCGGCACCTTCACCGACCCGCTGCAACTCGGGGTCGTCAACGGCCCGGCGACCGCCCAGGACTGCCTGCCGCTGACAGTGAGATGCCCCGTCGAGCAGCGGCATCGAGGGTGCTCATCGCTACCCGCAGAGCCGAGGCGGCCTCCGGCGTCATTCGTCGTCGGTGAAGATGTCCTCGATCGTCATGTCGAACAGCCTGGCGAGACGGAACGCGACGGGCAGGCTCGGGTCGAACTTCCCCGTCTCGATCGCGTTGATCGACTGTCGTGACACACCGATGCGCTGAGCCAGGTCGGCTTGCGTCCAGGCGCGTTCGGCCCGGAGAGTCGCAATGCGGTTTCTCATCGGTACCTGATCCAGCCGACGACGAGAGCGATCAGGTAGGCGACTCCCAGGAGCGCGGGGAACAGTGCGATGTTGAGGTCGTAGGCGACGAGCCCGGCGGCGTCCGCGACGAGGTAGCCGAACCCGACAACCCAGCCCACTCCGAGGGCCACCCCGAGTGCATCCTGGATGATCTTGCGCCAAAGGTCGTCCAGCGCTCGGACAAAGCGGATGAAGGCGATGATCCAGGCGACGCCGGCGAGGACGTTGACGGCGACGGCGGCCCGGCTCGCCGTCTGCTGCCAGTCCCACACGAACTCGGGGCCGAACCTGGCCACGGCAAGTGTCGCCGCCCAGGCGGCGGTCCAGAGTGCAAGCTGAGCGGTTGCCTTGTTCCAGTCCCGATAGCTCGCGGTCTCATCGTCTTGTTGCACCGGGCCGCCTCCCTTCATCGCCGAGTCAAGCACACTTGACTCAAGCCCATCGAGTCAAGCACACTTGACATGATAGGTGATACACCCGCAGCCCAGGGAGACGCCATGGCCAGCTACAAGGTGGAGAACCAGTACATCAAGCACGGCTTCATCGACAACGCCGAGGACAAGATCGAGGAGACGATTCAGCCCGTCCTCGACGGCGGGACGGCGAACGGGTGGATTCTTCACTCATTCCAGGCCACGGCCGCGGCAAAGGGCACCAACCTCATATTCATCTGGGAACTGCCTGGCTGACGCCGGACCTTCCCGAGCTCGCGCGGATGTGCGGGGTAGTGCACCACGTGACGGCCGGCCATCGAGCCAGTCGAGATGCCGGGGGCCGGCGATCAGGGTTTCTCGGCGGTAGTTGCTCGCACCAGCACCGCTCACACGCCGACAGAACCGCGAGCGTCCGACTGCGCTGAGGTCACGGTCATCCGTTCGGGTGCTGCGATCTTGTTTGGGGAGTTCGGGCACCGGTATCTCAACGTCGGCGACGTGATCCTGCCGGCTCCTCGCACCCTCCGCGGAGTGGAACCCGAGGGCCGGATCACGGCCACGACACTCTATCTCGACCGCGACTTCGTGGCCGATCAAGTCTTCTGGCAGTACGCGCCAGCGTTTACCGACCGCTTCGACGCGCGCCACTTCGTAGATCCCCACTTCGCTGATCCAGCGTCGTCCAGGAAGGCCACCGGAACTGTGTGGCCGCGCCTTACGGTCCTTCGCGGCCTGGCTCGAGGCCCGTGTGCTTGTCCAGGCTGGGGCGGGCGAGGATTGGTGACGCGGATGGCTGCATTCAGTCCGCCTCTACGGATTCGAGGTACGTGGCGAACGGATGGCGGGAGAACCGGAGGACGGGCCCGCCGGTCAGCTTGCTGTCCCGCACCCCTACCGGGCCAGTGCGGCTGGTGGCGATCTCGACGCAGTTGCGACTTCGGAGTCGGGCTCTCTCCCCATCTGGACCGGGAGAAGCGGCGGGCGCTCGGCGAGCTGTGCGAGGCGCTCGGCTGGCCCAGCGCGGGGGCGTGGCAAGGCCCGGGGCTTCCGCCTCAAGGAGGAGGCTCCGGAAACGGACCTGTCCTCACCGGCAGCGTTCGCTCTGGCGGAGCACCTGACCGGTATCGCCGTCACTCCGGCACTGCTCCAGGACACGACGTTCTGCTGCGCCACCGTCCAGCTCCGATGACATCGTCCGTCCGCCCCACGTGCGGGCCCATGGATGCGGGATGGATGACAGCGCGGTGACGAAACGCCTCGGACAGCCCCCGGAAACGACGAAATCCCGTCCGCTCAGAAGATCGGACGAGAACCCGTCAACCGTCCCTGAGCCAGCTCACGAACAATCGGGTATCTGTCAGCGGGGAACTCGAGCGAGGTCCAGGCCACGGACCTCCGCGGCGCCGACCTCCTGCATCAGGTATTTCCCGACGGTGTGGAACGTGGCTCCGGTGGTGAAGACGTCGTCGACGAGCAGGATGCGCTTGCCCTGGACAGGAATGCGCAGCTTCAGGGCGGTGGCGTGCTCCTTGGCCGCCGCCATCTTCCCGTTCCAGCTCACACCGCCGCCGGCCGACTTCTTGGTCTCGCGCGTTTTGACCATCACCGGCCTGGAGGGGTCGGCGATGACGCGTCGGCAGGCACGGTTCATTCGCCCGCGGTGTCCTCGGCCTCCCAGCGAAGCAGGTCGCCTGGCTGGCACTCGAGCACCTCGCAGAGCGCGGCGAGCGTCGCAAAGCGCACCGCCTTGGCGCGGCCGTTCTTGAGTACCGCCAGGTTGGCGGGCGTGATCCCTACGCGGTCTGCGAGTTCGCCCACGGACATCTTCCGCCTGGCCAGCATCACGTCGATGTCGACGGCGATCGGCATCAGATCACCTCGTCCAACTCGGCCTGCATCTGCGCCGCTTCGACGTCGCGGGCGACGGCCTGGGCGAGCAGCGTCCGCAGCACGAGCACGACGAGCGCGACTCCCAGGATGGCCACGCCGATCCCGCCCATGATGAGGGTGACGCCCGGGTCGTCCCGCTGGCCGGGCGCATTCAGGGCCGTGACCGCGAACCACACGAGAGCAGCCGCAACGATCGCACCGATGATGACGTCCACGTACCGGAAGGCGGCGTGGGAGAACACGGTTCCGCGTCGCACCATCGTTACCAGTCGCCATACGCAGACCAGGGCGACCTGAGCCGTCCCGATGCCCAGGATCGTGATCACGCGCAGCGGGGTCAGCGGGAGCGACCCGTCCTCCGGGTCGCTCCCGCTGACCAACGCCCACACCATCAGCGCCTGTACGAACACGGTGCCGGTGAGCACCACGACGAGCACGGCGCGCAGCGCGCGCACGGTCAGCTTTCCCATGCCCATCCTTCCATCGAGCTACGATGGGAATCTATCGAATCTCGATAGGTGAAGCAACGGGACCGGAGGGCGGGCGGCGGTTTCGCACCATGGCGGGATGCCGCCGCCCCCTCCTGCGGCATGGCGCGATGCGAAGATTCTCGATCTTGCCGAAGCCGACCTTGCTTATCCGCAAATCGCGCTTGTGACACTCTTCCTCGTACTCTCCCCGGGCCCCGTACCCTGGCCTGTTCTGCCACAAAGGGAGGGAGTTCGGGGACGGCGGACCAGGGCATGCGCGTCCTTCTTCAGCGAATCCCGCATCCGGGGCCGCCCAGCGGGCGGCACCCCCGGACGGGAACGCTCAGCACCGGTCGAGACCGCCGCTTCGCTCCAGGTCGTCCACGAATTGCGCGTGCACGTGAAGCTCGCGGCCTCTGCCCGGACTCGTCAGGACGATGGTCTTCGCCTCCCCGAGTGCCGTGGGGCCGGCCCCCAGCAGCTCGCGCGTGATCACCACCGCGTCGAGTACCTCGACTCGGCGCTCGCTGAGCAGCCTCTGCACGGCGGCCATCCCACCAGCACGGGCAAGCAGGGGTCGGCACTCATCCACAAGCGCCTCGAGTCGGGCAGCTCTCTCCGGACGCAACCCTCTGATCACCATCGCGGTGCCCCCTCGCCTTCACAGATCCGCGTCCTGCCCCGATCATGCCCCGGACGCCCTGAGCGCCGTCATTTCCCGGGTTCCGGCTCACTTTCCGTGGATCACCACGCCGAGTGACGTCCGTCGGGCGGGCAGACCCCCCGAAGGCTGCCTGAAAATGATCCCTCCCCAGTGCTCTGTGGCTGACAGTCCGGCACGTGGAATTCTGCGGGATCAGCGATGTCAAGCCGTGCGCTTGTGCATCACGTCGAGGTAGTGACGATCTCGGTGAGGCACGTGGTTGTCCCGGCCCGGGAGGCTGAAGACCGCGTAGACGTCAGCGGGCCGGGCGAGGATGCTGGACTGCCGGCCGAAGGTGAGGGCGTCGTTGACGTGATGCTCACAGCCTGCGGCGTCCAGGGCCGCGACCAGTTCCTCGCGGAGCACCGTGGCCTCGAACGACTCCGACCCGGGCAGGACGAGAGCGGGGAGCTTCGCTGCCGAACCGGGCCAGAGGTCGATCCGGATGCCGCTGACCGCCCGCTGGGTGACGTCCAGCTTGAGCCCGCCCCAGGAGTACGGGTAGCCGTCGATGTCGGGCCCCTTCATGCGGATCGCGGGGTGCGGCCGCCCCGGGCCGAGGAGGCCCTCGGCCTCGGCCAGGGGCATACCGCAGCGAAGCGGACCGACACGGCCGGTCCGGGCGAAATCGACGAGCACGTTCATCAAGGTCACGACAGCGACTGTGTCACTCTCCCCGGCCTGTGCGCACTCACCTGGGCCACCACCCCCAACACCCGCCTCCACACGACGACCACGACGACCACGACGACCACGACGACTGAAGCGTGCTGCGGTTCCACCCGATCACGTAGCGCCCCCGCCCGCCAGCCTTCGGCCCACGGTGTCCCCCAGCCACAGGATCAGGGCGAGCCGTCGAGCGGGGCGGGGGCGGGGAAGTGCGTGCCGGACGGAGCCCGCGTGCCTGGACCGCCCTTCTCGCTCCTGCTGCGGGCCGTGGACCGGCGGGGTCCAACCGGCCCCGTCCCCCGTGCGGGGCTTCGGCTGTCTGCCGCGAACGCGCTGAACCGCCATGAAGAACAGTCCTGACCGCGTGCGTACGGGCCGGATCCCGCCGTACGGGCCCGGGCGGTAGCAGGTGGGCTCGTCTGCCTGCCGCGCATGGCTGGACCGACATCCAAGTCGTCGGACCAGCCGAACTCAATGACGCGTTCGCACGGCTCGCCCGTCGCTACACCGCCGCCTCGTCGAGCGGCCCGCGAGCAGGTCTGAGGGCCACTCTCACCAACGACTCGGGCGGCGATAGCTGATGGCGTTCCGGCCATGACATGCAGACGGCCGCACGGGTTCTTCGAGTGCGACCGGGAAGTGGGCCCGTGCGGCCTTGTCCCATCCCGCCCTCACCGGCGTCTCGCACCGGCGTCTCGGCGATGTGATCGAGGGGTCGGCCGAGCCATGGTGCGCGCTGCGTGAAGCGGAGCCGCACGAACCGCGTGGCCGCCAGCGCGTGTGGGCAGTGGGCGCCGGCCGAGGCAGGAGCCGGTCTTCACCGGCCGCGTGGGCTCGCCCTGGCTATCCGCGCACGAACCCGCCCCTGGGGCACTGGCCGAGCCGTACGGGATCGGCCGCTCTACCCTGCGTCTCCCTAGGCCGCGCGGTGTGTCTGGACATGCCCGTCCAGGCTCTCTCGACCGAGGACCCGGTGGGACTGCTCCACGGTCTCGACGAACTGGGCCCAACCAGCCCCCGGCCGACCCGGGCCCTTCAGCAGAACGACACTTCCCGGTTCGGGATGGCTCCCGCACTCGTCCGGACCCTCGCCGAAGCACCTCAGCGCACAACGGCTGTGGCCGATCCCCACCACAACTTCCCCAAGGAAACAGACCTGTCGTGATGGGACGCCGACGAGCAGCTCACTCCGGCGCCGACCCGCCCGACCCCCACTGGCACCGGGCCGTCGCCTACGAGATGGCCTTCCACCTGGCTCCGTCGGCCTCAGCCCGCCCTCTTCACCGGCGTGGACGGTCGTGGATCGCGCTCGTCGGCCGACGCGGCACGATCGAAGCGGACGGGGACGGTTCATCTGGTGGTCCGCTGGCTTGGACGGCGCTGAGCGGGGCTACTCGAGGTGAGCGTTGCCAGGCGCACCATGCGGTGGTGAGGGCCAGTTGGGACAAGTGCCCTGGAATCCTGTGTGCTGCGAAGCCCCAGGCCGATGGCGGGTCCTGGGGCTTCGTTCATGCGGGGAACGCGGTTGTGTGGCCGGTCAGCGGTTGAGGACTTCCTCGATCTTGGTGGCCACGCGCTGGGCCTGGATGTCGCGGCCCTTCTCGTTGGGGTGTGCGTACCACGGGATCGGCTGGCCGAAGAGTTCGAGCTTGGAGTTCTCCAGCAGGCCGCCGATGCCGCGGTTGGCGCCGTCGCACGCCGTGTTGTTCCCGGTGTGATCGTAGAGGTCTACGAAGTCGGCACCCTCATCCGCGGCGGCCTTCTTCATGACGTCGTCGAGCCGCTTCTGGACCTGGTCCAGGACCGGTAGCGCGTCCTTGGGGATGTCGGCGAACGGCAGTTGCGTCTGGCCGGGGGCTGGGGTCAGGCACTTGGTGGTGTCCTCGGGCACGAGCCGGGGGTAGCCGACCAGGACGCGCTTGGCGTCCGGGGAGAAGTACTCCATGCGCAGGAGGATCTGCTCCAGGTCCCCTTCGACCTGCTGGAACCGGTTGTCCAGCCATGCCTTTCCGTCTTCCGACTCGAAGAAGTCCCGGCATTCGCCGGCCGGCTTTTCCGGGTCCGCCGGATCTCCGGGCAGCAGAGGGTGCTTGCGGAGTTCGTCGGAGCACTGCTTGATCACGCTGGTGAAGCCCAGCGTGTTGCCGCCCATGCCGCCCACGATCAGCCGGGTGTCCTGCTTGAGCGCGTCCTGTTGCGCCGGGAGCGTCCCGGCGCCGAAGGGCAGCTCCTGCTTCTCCCAGAAGTGGTGGATGAGTGCGCCTCCGCAGGAGACGTCCGACTGGACGTCGAGCGTGATGTCCTTGTCTGCCAGGCGCCGGGTGGCGACGGCGGGATAGTTCTCCGTGGCCTGGAAGCACCAGCCCCTCTCGCTGTCTTGGTTGTTCACGGGAGCGATGCCGAAGTTGGCGGTGTAGGAGTCGCCGAAGAAGACGGTTGGCACCGGGTCGGCGGGCGCCGCGGCGGCGGTTCCCGCCGGGACGGTGAGGGCCAGGCAGCTGCCGAGCGCGATCGTGGCGGCGGCCAGCCGCCGCGCCCTGGGAGTGGTCGTCTTGCGCATGGCCGAAGGCATGGCTGTGCCCTTTCATCGGGGCCCACGAGAAGAGGGAATGAGAGAGATGTAACGCTGGGTATTCATTCACAAGCGGAACGCGATGGCCTAGTGGTGGTGAAGCGCAACCGGGCGATCTTGGCCAGCCTCTTCACGCGGGCTCGTCTCGCCTGCTCAGCGGGGGTGTCGAGAAGGGGCGGCTGCTGAGATCGAGAACGTTCATGACCCGAACGGGGAGGGCCGGTGCGGCCGCGATGCGAGCCGGACAGCGGGGCCGCCTGCCGCTGGGGGGATGGGAGTCGGCACACGGCCGTTCCTTCCGCACAAGTGAGCGGCCGTCGCGGACGTGTGCAGCAGCCGACACGGTTGTGCAGCTCGAACCGGCCAGAATTCCGCCTGCGACGGGTCACCCGGGCCGTCTCACCCCTGAGCGTCGGACGAGGAGAGGCCCGGGAACCGCATCACAGCCACTGGTGGATCGCCGCGACGTGGACGGTGGCCTCGAACCGAACCGAGAGCTTGTACGCCGACAAGTGGCGACCGCCCGACGCTGCTTCAGACGACTGATCCCGCGCTCGACCGCGTGACGGGCCTTGTCGTCCTGCCAGTCGACGGCAGGTGGGCGGCCACCCGCACGGCCACGACCCTTGCGGTTGCGCACCTGGCCGGCCGGCTCGGGGATGGTGCACCTGATCCCGCGCCTGCGCAGGTAAGCGCGGTTCGCGCGAGAGGAATACGCCCTGTCTCCCCGCACCCGCAGCGGGCGAGTCCTTGGCCGGCCGCCACCGGGCCTGGGTACCCGGATCGCATCCAGTACCGGCTCGAACTGAGGACTGTCGCCCCGGTGCCCGGCGGTGACCAGGAGCAACAGCGGCTTCTGGCCCCGCTCGCACGCCAGATGGATCTTGGTGGATAAGCCGCCCCGCGACCTACCCAGCCCATGGTCATCCGGCTCGCTCGCCACCCCACCAGGCGGCTCCTGCTGCTCCGCGCCGCCGCGACGGGCACCGGCCGCATGCTGATGGGCCCGACAGACCGCGGAGTCGACATTCACCTCCCAGATGATCAGCCCGGCCGCATCGGCCCGTGCCTGCAGCAACGTCAGCAGCCGGGCCCACACTCCCTGCCACTGCCAGCGCCGGAACAGCCCATACACCGTTTGCCAGGGCCCGTACTCACGCGGCAGATCACGCCACGGAACACCGGTCCGCACACGCCACCGCACGCCGTCCACGAGTCGCCGCCGGCCCGGCGACCTGCGGCTCACCCCCACCGCAGGCAACAACGCCTCCAGCACTGACCACTGCTCATCGGAAAGATCCCCACGCCCCACATGGCCGATCACCCCGGTGCAGGACGACAACCAGAAGACCCACCTGAAACACCGCCTAGGAGCGCATCGCCACCAAGCAGACCGCAGCCGCCGTACGGGAACCGCTCACCCGGGCCGCCACGGCAACCGCACCCTTGATGCGCTGCTCCGATCCGGCTGTCGTCACCGCCACCGAACAGCTGCTGCACGCCATGGGAGATGTGGAGAACACCGCCCGTCTGGAAGCCGCACTGGAGACGTTCAGCCGAGCTGTGAACGCGGCCACCGCGCCGCAGCTGCCCTGGTGGGCGCGGGCGCGGCAGGACCGCTTGCCGGGGCCCCGGCGTTGATGCCTCCGGGGAAGCCTCACCAGACGACCTTGACCGCACACTCCGCCGAGAGTTACGCAGAATCCAGCTCCGGCCCCATCTGATCGACGGCTGCCTCACCGCAACCAACCTGACCCCGTGCACGGTTCAACGCGGCGTCGCGTTCACCTTCACTCGCACGCTCACGCCCGAACCACGTGTACGAGGCAGTGGCCGATACCCGGACGGCTGCTCCCGCTGCCGTTGACGCGGCGGCCCGTCGATCGCCCGAAGGAACTGCTCCCGCTCGGTTTCCGACATGGCCGCCAGCATATCCGTGACGCGCCTCAGCTCCTCCACGTCCACCGGCAATCAGTCCTCGCCCACCAGATCAAGATCACGTGTCGTCTTCAGAGCAAGCTCCGGCACCGGCCACTTGCGGGTGACCGACTGCGATACATCCCGCCACCACGGACGCGAGGGAATCTCACCAGCGGGCTCGAACGGCTGGCCCGGAATCGGCAAGGCCACCGCCTGGCCGACCGCCTCGGCCGCGGCCAGCGTCCACTCCCCCGGCTCGGCCCAGGGATGCAACGCGAGGTTGAATGTTCCCCAGTGGATCGGCAGCATGACACCGCCCGGCTGGCCTTGCCGCAGGTCAAGGTGGGCCTGGACCCCCTGCGAAGGATTCATGTGAATGTCCGGCCACGCGCCCGGCAACGGCGTAGAATCCGTGTGATTCTTGGGCCAGTACTCGCTGTACGCCCCGATCTGGATCATCGTGGCGTCGAAGGGCCCGTGCTCCGCGCCGATGTCCCGGAAACCGGGGAAGTAGCCCGTGTCGCCGCTGTGGTAGACGCGGTGCTCAGGGCCCGCGACGGTCCAGGACGCCCAGAGGGTGTTCTGCTGATTGCGCAGGCCCCGGCCGCAGAAGTGCCGTGCCGGGGTCGCGGTGAGCCGGATTCCGGCCACCTTCGTCGACTCGTTCCAGTCCAGTTCGCGCAGCCGGTCGGCGGGCACACCCCACCGTTCGAGATGGGCGCCGACCCCGAGAGGAACGGCGAAGACGGTGTCGGTGGAGGCCAGGGCCTTGATGGTGGGCAGATCGAGATGGTCGTAGTGGTCGTGGGAGATCGCGACCACATCGACCGCGCCGAGTTCGGCGAGGGGTACGGGCACGGGATGGAGCCGCTTCGGCCCCGCGAAGGGGAAAGGGGAGCAGCGCTCGCCCCAGACGGGGTCGAACAGCACTCGCCTCCCGTCGATCTCGGTGAGCACGCTGGAATGGCCCATCCAGGTGACGCGCAGCCCGGACGCCGGGGGTTTCGCCAGGTCACGGAGCGTGGTCGGATGCAGCGGTACCCGGCCGATCGGCGATCTGCGGGCCCTCGCCTCCTTGTGAAAGTAGATCTTGGCGAATTCGACCATGGACGCACCGGACGGCCTGGTACTGGCCCCCACAGGGTTCTGGAAGGACCCGTCCGAGAAGTTCGGCGAGCGCAGAATCCGCTCCAGCCGCGCTCCGGCGGGGTCGGCGCCGAACGGCGCGGTACGAAGCGAGCGCAGCCGGGATCTCAGTGAGCGGGGGGAGCCAACTCCGGTCACGGCACCTCCTGGTATCGGGGTCTTCTCATTATGTGCGCGCGGTACGACAGTGCCGGGTGCGGATCGGCCGCATGGGAAGCCGCTCCGATCACCCCCTTCACCCGATTGGCCTCGTCCGTCCGGTCGCACGCCGTGGCGGGACGGCCGGCACGGTGATGGCGATCGCGGGGGCACGACCGCCGGCCCGGAGGCCGGGCGGCCCGAGCCTCATTCCGGCCTCCGGACCGGTTCTCCACGCAGCGGATTCCGCCATCAACATCCCAACACCGGTCCTGTTACCGATGTTCCTGACCCCGCCACCCGAGTCGCCCGCGAACGCACGCGCCTTCGGCCGCGGCTCCGGGCGGGGCCGGTCGACGGTTGCGTCGACATGGATACCGAACGGTCCAGATACTGAATGGTTGTTCAGTTGATCGATCGGTGCAGCGCCTGGAGGGAGCGGGTCAGAGCGTGCCCCGTATCCCCGGGCGGACGGGGCACGGTGGTTCCCGTGCGGGCGGGTCACCGAGGCCGGTATCGGCTCCGTGCGCCCCGGGTCGCTCACGGACACGGCGCCCGGCGGTACTCCTCCGGCGGTGCTCGCTCCGATCGTTCCCGTACCCGTGCCGTGACCCCGGTACGCGCCTCCTTCTCCTGGGCAGTGGGGTAGGCCGGCGGTGGCGGTCGTAGGCCGTGGAGCCCGCTCTGTCCGTGGGGTCCCGCGGTCCGCTTCACAGCAGTCCGGATCCTCCGGACCGCGGGTGACGCGGCAGCCCGCGTGTCCCCGTCGTCGGCACACCGAGCACGCACAACGCGTTCGGTGTGCCGACGACGTACGGAGGACCGCGAGGTGCCGCCGGGCGTCGGAGGGAGCGCGGATTCATCCCGCGCGCCAAGATCGGCTGTGTAGGGTGAGGCCGTGGCCAGAGTCCGGTTGAGCGTGGCAGAGCGGCGCGAGGAGTTGCTCGGAGCCGCCGTCGAGCAGATCGAGCGGCGCGGTGTCGCGGCGGTTCGGATCGCCGATGTCGCCGCCGCTCTCGGTGTGAGCAACGCCCTTGTCCTGTACCACTTCTCCACCAAGGAGAAGCTGGTCGCCGCCGCGTTCACCCACGCCGCCGACGAAGACCTCGCCCAGTTGCGGAAGCTGCTCAACCGCCGGACCACGGCCGTGCGCAGACTGCGGGCCGCGGTCCGCTGGTACGCCCCGACGGGGACCGCCAAGGGCTGGCGGCTGTGGATCGAGGGATGGGCCGCCGCGCTGCGCGAGCCCGCGCTGCGGGAGGTCGCCCGCGATCTCGACCAGCAGTGGAAGGCCGCCCTGACGGAGGTCATCGCCCAGGGAGCGGCCGAGGGCGAGTTCCCCTGCCAGGACCCCGCCGCGACGGCCTGGCGACTCACCGCGTTCCTGGACGGGCTCGCCGTACAGATGACCTCGTACGCGGGTTCGCTGTCACGGGCCGCGATGCTGGAGTGGACCGACGACGCGCTCGCCCGCGAACTCGGCCTGGATCGCGAAGCCCTCACCGCCGCGACCCGCTGAACGGCCCCGTCGAGCGTCACCGGACCTTCCGGCGGGCGGGACGGGCATCCGCTCAACGCCCGCGCCCGGCCCCGGTCGCTGCCCACCCTCCCCTCCCTGGCCGACACCCACGGCACGGCCGACGCCATGTCCACGGGCTCCCCCACGGCAGGCGGTCCGGGCCCGGCCCGGAGGAGAGAGCGCGCCGGTGGGGCACGCCGGGCCGCGGTGCCCGAGGCTGTACGGGCGAGGGCGGTACGGTGCTCGTCGGCCGGGGGGGGGATCCCGGCGGCTCAGGTCTGACGGAGCGGCTCGTACGCCTCCGCTTCCAGACCGAAGGTCCAGGCGACACCCTCCTTCGCCGTCCTGGTCTCCGGCGGCACCCGCAGCCAGTACGTGCGGAAGGTGCCGTCCGGCTCCGCCGTGGAGTTGAGCACCTCCACCATGACCACGTCCTCGTCGCCCCGGAGCGGGATCCGCCACAGCGTGCCGGTCTCGTCCTTGTGCACCGGCTGGGCGCCCGATTCGGCGAGGTACCGGTCGTAGCCGTAGTGCTCCAGCATCACCCGGCGGAGCTCGGCGTTCTCCTCGTCGCGTATGCGATCGGTGGTCAGGGAGGTCAGTTCGCTCAGGAACTCGGCGGGCACCGGCATACCGCGCCAGGCGTAGAGCCCGAAGCCGTCGGCGAAGGCGAGGGCCGGTCCTTCACCGCTGTCGAGGCGGCCCGCCTCGTCGCGGTGCAGCTCGACCGGGCGCTCGCAGACCACCGCGGCCTTCTCGTACGGCCACCACCAGCCGGCGTTGGCGGCCACTTGCGCGAGCCCTTCCAGCCGTTCACTGCGGCCTTCGAAGGCCGCGAGCCAGGCCGCGTCGTGCTGTCCGAGAACCGCGTCGAGGAGCAGCAGGCGGAGATCCGCGGCCTGGACGTCCGCTCCGGGCTCCGCCGGGCCGCCCGCCGAACCGTCCGCCGGGTCCGCGCCCCGCGTTCCCAACCCGTCGGGGGCCATCGCGCGCCCTGTCGACGCCTGTTCCAGAAGCCCGCTCCGGATCCGCTCGGCGAGGGCGCGCGTGGTGTCCCAGAGCTGGGCGCCGGTGGCGCTCCACAGTTCCGTCCAGCCCGCGGGCCCCAGTTCGTCGTGCACGCGCCGGCGTTCCTCCGCCCAGGGGCGGGTGCGGACCTGCTCACGGACCGACGGCCCGGCGTCCAGAGCCAGGACGGCGGTCGCGCCCGCGCGGGGCGAGTCGGCCCAGATGATCCGTTCGGGCTCGGCGAGCCCGGCACTGCGGTAGGCGATGCGTACGCCTTCTTCGGCCGCGGCCCGGTCCGCGGGTCCGGTCGCCGTCGCGACGGCCCGCCACTTGTCCACATGACCCATGTCCATGTCACCCATGTGATTCCCCGTCCCCTGTCGGCCGGTCGTCGGCCGGTGTCGTTCTCTGCGTGTCCTGCCCGGTGCCCGTGCTGCCCGGTGTCTGTACTGCTCTGTCCCAGTGCCTGTACTGCTCTGTGTCCGCACTGCTCCGTGCCCGCACTGCTCTGTGCCCTGTGCGGTGATGTGCCGGTGCCGTTCCCGTCGCGCGAGCCACGTGAGCCGCTGAGCCCGTGAACGGTGAGCCCGTGCGCGAGGCCGCCGGGTCAGTCGGCGACGACGCGTACCGCCCCCGGCAGGTACTCGCGCTGGCGCACCACGCGGTACCAGCCCCTGGGGAGCGTGATCGCCGCGTGCTCCTCGTGGACCACCCGGCCGCCGGTCGGCAGATGGAGCACCATCGGGCCGAACGGGCCCGGCTCGCGCACCAGACGGCCGGCGCCGGGCACCGCGTGGGCGTGGCCCGTGACCTCCCCGAGCGCCAGCACCATCCGCCCCCGCGCGTCCCTCGGTTCGGCCTGCGCGTTCTCGATGTGCGCGGGCACGGCCTCCTCCGCGACGGGCACGATCAGGACATCTCCCTGCCGGTACATGGCTCTCCCCTCGATGCGCGGCACCGAGTGCGCCGAGCTGAGAACGACGCTAACGGCCGGGTGTGACAACGGGGTCCACGGCCGGGCACCGCTCGCCTGCCCACCGGCCCGGAACCGGCCGTGACCTGGGACCGAGACTCGAACCGCGCCGGGCCGCGGAAGCACCGCAGGGCCCCCGCGATCAGCGTTGTCAGTGCGGCTTGGTAGAACTTCTGCCCATCAGCCGATCAACCACGTCCGGTATCTCTGGAGCCCCTCATGAGCGTATCGAGCCATCTGCAGGAGTTTCACGGCCTGCCCGTGTTCGCATTCCCCGATGCCGACAAGAAGGTCGAACTGCCGTCCGCGGACTCGGTGGCCTGGCGGATCGCCGTCGATTCGTACGAGAGCGACGAGGCGTGGGAGGAGGCGTTCGCCCGCTTCCTCGCGGCCGTGGACACCTCCGAGGTGCGGGCGCTGATCGTCGGGGCGTGGAGCGACGTGTACGACACCGGCCCCGAACCCGTGGTCTCCGCGATCGTCGACGCCCGCGAGCGGCTCCCCGGACTGCGGGCGCTCTTCGTCGGTGACATCACCTACGAGGAGTGCGAGATCTCCTGGATCAATCAAGGTCTGGTGTCACCGCTCATCGACGCCTTCCCCGAACTGGAGCGGTTCGGGGCGCGCGGCGGCCAGGGCCTGCGCTTCGACGCCCTGCGGCACGAGAAGCTGCGGGCCCTCGTCATCGAGACGGGAGGGCTGGGCGCGGACGTCGTACGCGCCGTCGCGGCCAGCGATCTTCCCGCGCTGGAGCATCTGGACCTCTGGATCGGCGCGTCCGAGTACGGCGCGGATGTCGCCGTGTCCGATCTGGAGCCGATCCTCGCCGGCACCCGGCTGCCGAGCCTGCGGTATCTGGGCCTCTGCAACAGCGACATCCAGGACCAGATCGCCGTCGCGGTGGCCGGTGCGCCCGTGGTCGGCCGTCTCGACACCCTGGACCTGTCGATGGGCACGCTCGGCGACGACGGGGCCGAGGCCCTGCTGCACGGGCAGCCACTGACCCATCTGACGAAGCTGGACCTCAACCACCATTTCGTCAGCGAGCCGATGGTGAAGCGTTTCGAGGCCGCGTTCGAGGGCTCCGGTGTGGTGGTGGACCTCGGCGACGAGCAGCTCGGCGAACTCGACCCGGACGACGAGTGGGACCACCGCTACACCTCTGTGGCCGAGTGACGCCGTGACCGGGACACGCCCCCTGCCCGCCCCCGCTCTCGCGGTCGTCGGCAATCCGGCCAACCGCCGCGTGACGCTGTTCCAGGACGCGGCGCTCGCCGCCGGTCTGCCCGCCGTGCGCGTGGTGCCCTGGATCGACGTGCTGCGGGACCGGGCGCTGTTCCGTCCGGGTGAGTACGTCCGCATCGACTCGCCCGGCGAGGACCCTGAAGTGGACCGGGAGTTGCGGGGCGAGGGCGACCCCGCGCGCGTCGAGGGGACCGCGCTCTGGTACGAGCGGTTCACGGCGGCTGCGCGCCGGGTGACGGGGGCCGCGGTCGCCGCCGGGGCCGTACCGCTGGATGATCCAGACGAACTGGCGGTGCTGTTCGACAAGCGGCTCTGCCACGGTGTGCTGCGCCGGGCCGGCGTCCCGGTGCCCGATTCGCCCACGTCCGGTGCCGGGGCGCGGGCGGTACGCGGCTGGGACGACGTCCGCGCCATCGGGGAGGCGACGGGGTTGCGCAGGATGTTCGTCAAGCTCGCCCACGGGTCGTCCGGTTCCGGGGTCCTCGCCGTCGAGACGGCGAGCGGCGGGCGGGTGCGGGCCACCACGTCGGTGGAGCGGGACGGGCGCGGCCGGCTCTTCAACTCGCTGCGGGTCCGCCGGTACACGGTCGAGAGGGAGGTCGCCGCGATCGTGGACGCCCTCGCGCCGGACGGCCTCCACATCGAGCGATGGCTGCCGAAGGCGTCCCAGGACGGGATGACCGCGGATCTGCGGATCGTCGTCACCGCCGGCCGGGCGACCCACGCGGTCGTCAGAAAGGGCTCGTCACCGATGACCAATCTCCATCTCGGCGGGGCGCGCGGCGATCTGGCGGCGGCCCGCGCCGCCGTCGAGGCCGCGGGCACCGCCTGGGACGAGGCGCTGGGGATCTGCGAGCGGGCGGCGGCCCGCTTCCCCGGGGCCTTGCGCGTGGGCGTCGATCTGCTGCCCACCACGGGATGGCGGCGTTTCGCCGTCGGCGAGGTCAACGCCTTCGGGGATCTGCTGCCGCGACTCACCGGCCTGCCGGGCAGCGGGGTGGAGGGCCTGGACACCTACGGGGCGCAGATCGCGGCCGTACGGGAACGAGCGACGCGACGGGACGACGGCCGTGCACCGCGCGGAGCCGTCGCCCCGCACCGAACCCCCGTACCCCACCAGGCTCCCGTACCCCACCGAACCCCTGCACCGCATCACGCTCCCGTGGCCCACCAAGCCCTCGCGCCGGGGAGAGCGGGCGCACCGGAAGGGACGGGGAACCACCGTGCCGACGCCTGACGCCGTCACCCGGCCCGGCCGGGAACACGCTGCCCTGGGCATGAACCCCGCCATGAACCCGGACATGAATCCTGACGTGAACCCGGAGATGAACCCGGACATGAACGAGGTCGTCGGCCGCGACGATCTGCTGTTCGTCACGCTCGACACCCTCCGCCACGATGTCGCCGCCGAACTCGCCGAGGCCGGGCGGATTCCGAACCTCACCCGCCGCCTTCCCGGGGGCCGCTGGCAGAAGCGGCACGCGCCCGGCAGTTTCACCTACGCCTCGCACCAGGCGATGTTCGCGGGCTTTCTGCCGACTCCGGCCGCGCCGGGCCCTCACCCCCGGCT
This sequence comes from Streptomyces sp. NPDC004838, assembly GCF_053600955.1. Taxonomy (NCBI): domain Bacteria; kingdom Bacillati; phylum Actinomycetota; class Actinomycetes; order Kitasatosporales; family Streptomycetaceae; genus Streptomyces; species Streptomyces sp. NPDC004838. The sequence continues at coordinate 32,390 of NZ_JBSGAW010000046.1, forward strand.
GTTCGCCGCGCGCTTCGACGGCAGTGAGACGACGGCCGGCCGGACCTTCGTCTTCGACACCCCCGATCTGGTCACGGGCCTCGCCCGGGCGGGGTATCGCACGGTCTGCATCGGCGGAGTCGGCTTCTTCAACAAGCGGGGGCCGCTCGGATCCGTACTGCCGGGAATGTTCCAGGAGAGCCACTGGGAGCCCGAGTTCGGCGTCGCTTCGCCCACCTCGTTCGAGGCGCAGGTCGCCCGTGCCGAGGAGGTCGTCGCGGCACTCCCCCACGACCGCCGGCTCTTCCTGTTCGTCAATGTGCCCTCGCTGCATCAGCCGAACTGGTTCCATCGTCCTGGCGCGACCCGCGAAGCGGGCGACTCCCGTGAGACGCACGCCGCCGCGCTGGAGTACGTCGACCGGCACATCGGCCGGTTGTTCGACGCCACGCGCAGCCGTCGGCGCTGCTTCGCGATCGTCTGCTCCGACCACGGCACGGCGTACGGCGACGACGGCTACACGGGTCACCGGCTGGCCCATGAGTCCGTGTGGACCGTGCCGTACGCGCACTTCTTCCTCGAAGCGGCCGAGCCGACCGAACCAACCACCGTGCCGGATCAGCCGATTGATCCGCCGGAGCCGGCCGAACCAGTTGAGCCGGTCGAACCGGTTGAACCGGCCGTGTCACCTCCGCAATCCGAACCACCCGAGGCCGCCGTATGAGCACGCCACCGAACACACCGCCCGACCATCCGCGCCCGTACCAAAGTTACGTCTACGCCTATCCCCACAAGACGGCGTACCGGCCGCTCGCCGACCGGCACTCCCTCGGCGAGCTGTGGGCCGCGGAACGCAAGGACGCGCTCTCGCTCTATCTGCACATACCGTTCTGCGAGGTCCGCTGCGGCTTCTGCAATCTCTTCACCCGGATCGGCGCTCCCGACGAGCTGACCACCCGCTATCTCGACGCGCTCGACCGGCAGGCGACCGCCGTACGGGACGCGCTCGGCGACGACGGGCCGGTGCGCTTCACGGCCGCGGCCTTCGGCGGCGGCACGCCGACGTTCCTCACCGCCGATGAGCTGGACCGGCTCTGCGACATCGCCGAGAAGCGCATGGGCGCGGATCTCGCCTCCGTCCCACTCTCGGTCGAGACCTCACCGTCCACGGCGACCCCCGATCGGCTCGCCGTACTCGCCGAGCGCGGCGCCACGCGCCTCAGCATCGGTGTCCAGAGCTTCGTCGACCAGGAGGCGAAGGCGGCCGTACGCCCGCAGCGGCGTGCCGAGGTCGAGTCCGCACTGGCCCGCATCCGGGAGGCGGGCGTTCCCGTCCTCAACATCGATCTGATCTACGGGATCGACGGCCAGACCTCGCGGAGCTGGCGATACTCCCTGGACTCCGCGCTGGCCTGGCGGCCCGAGGAACTGTATCTCTACCCGCTCTACGTCAGGCCGCTGACCGGTCTCGGCAGGCTCGGGACGGGCGGTGATCACTCCTGGGACGCCCAGCGGCTGCGGCTGTACCGGCAGGGTCGTGATCATCTCCTGGCCCACGGCTATGAGCAGGTGTCGATGCGGATGTTCCGCCGGGCGGACGCACCGGCCTCGGACTCCCCGGACCACGCCTGCCAGACCGACGGCATGATCGGCCTCGGCTGCGGAGCCCGCTCGTACACCTCGCGTCTGCACTACTCGTTCGACTACGCGGTCCGGATGACGGAGATACGCGGCATCATCGACGCGTACACGCAGACGAGCGCCGAGGACTTCGGCCGCGCCGGCGTCGGATACGAGATGGACGAGGACGAGGCCCGCCGACGCCATCTCCTCCAGTCGCTCCTCCAGGCCCAGGGCATGGAGACAGGCGACTACCGCGACCGCTTCGGCCGCGATCCCGAGGACGACTTCGGTCCCGAGCTGGAACGGTTCACCGTGCTCGGCTGGCTGGACGAGTCCGCGCCGCCCGGACTGCTGCGGCTGAGCGCCCAAGGGCTGGCGTACTCGGACGGGCTGGGACCGGAGTTGTTCTCCCCCGTCGTACGGGCCCGTATGGCCGCGTACGAGCCGAAGTGAGACGGCGGACATGGATCATCTGACCGTCCTCTACCGGGGACCGCTCGCGTCCTGCGACTACGACTGTCCTTACTGCCCCTTCGCCAAAAGGCGCGACAACCCCGCGCGACTGCGGGCGGACCGGGCCGCGCTGGAACGGTTCGCCGCCTGGGTGTCCTCGCGGCCGGACGACCGGCTCTCGGTTCTGTTCACCCCGTGGGGCGAGGGTCTGGTGCGCTCCTGGTACCGCCGCACCCTGGTCGAACTGTCGCGGCTGCCGCAGGTGCGACGGGTGGCGATCCAGACCAATCTCAGCTGCCGCACCGACTGGCTCGCCGAAGCCGATCTCGACACGCTCGCGCTCTGGTGCACCTACCATCCGGGGCAGACCCCCTACGACCGCTTCCTCGCCAAATGCGGCGACCTGGCGGCGCGGGGCGTCCGTTTCAGCGTCGGCGTCGTCGGTCTCCCCGAGCATCTGGAGCAGGCCCGCCGTCTCCGTGCCGAACTGCCCGAGCGGGTCTACCTCTGGGTGAACGCGGCGGAGGGGCACGGTTACACGGACGCGGAGGCCGCCGACTGGACGGGGCTCGATCCGCTCTTCCCCTACAGCCGCCATCCGCACCGCTCGGCCGGACTCCCCTGTCGTACGGGCGAGTCGGTCATCTCGGTGGACGGCGACGGCACGGTCCGCCGCTGTCACTTCGTCAGCGAGGAACTGGGCAACCTCTACGACGGCTCGTACCGGAGCGCGCTGCGTCCGAGGGCGTGTCCGCTCCCCGTCTGCGACTGTCACATCGGCTATGTGCATCTGGAGTCGCTGCCGCTGTACGACGTGTTCGCGGGCGGCGTCCTGGAACGGATCCCCGCCGCCGGACCCACCGCCGCCGCCGAGCCCGTGCTCCTGCCGTTTCCGGTGCCGGTGCCGTTCGGCAACGGCACCGGCACCGGCACCGACCAGGAACGGGACGTATAGCGGCGGCGGTACGGGAGCGCATCGGTCCCACCGGGATGCCCAGGGGGGCGAAAACGCCGGATCCCCTCGCGCCACCGCGGCGGTGCGAGGGGATCCGGGCCGTTCGGCCCGCGGGTGCGAGCCGTTCGGCGAAGAGATCAGCGGAACCGGAGTCCGGAAGAGCCGGGGCTCAGAGGTTCAGAGGACCAACGGGACCGGAACGCGCCGGTGCCGTCAGGATCCGTCAGGATCCGTCAGGATCCGTCAGGATCCGTCAGGATCCGTCAGGATCCGTCAGGATCCGTCAGGATCCGTCAGAGCGAGACGCCGTGCTGGCGCAGGTACGCCACCGGGTCGACGTCCGAGCCGTAGCCGGGGCCGGTGCGGACCTCGAAGTGCAGGTGCGGACCGGTGGAGTTGCCGGTGGAGCCGGCGCGGCCGATCTGCTGGCCGCCGCTCACACTCTGGCCGGACGAGACGGAGAGGGAGGAGAGATGGGCGTACTGCGAGTACTTGCCGTCGGTGTGCCTGATGACGACCTCGTTGCCGTACGCGCCGCTCCACCCGGCGGAGACGACGGTGCCGGGTCCGACGGACCTGATGCTGGTGCCGGTCGAGGCGGTGAAGTCGACACCGGTGTGGTACCCGCTGGACCACATGGAGCCCGAAGCACGGTAGGAGGTGCTGACGTTGCCGGACGGCGTGGGGGTGGTGTAGCCACCGCTCCGCTGGGTGGTGCTCGGCGCGTCGTCGGACGCCTGGGCCGATCCCCGGACCGAGGAGCCGGAGGCCGAGGACTTGGCGTTTGAGGACTTGGCGTTCGAGGACTTGGCCGACGGAGACTCGGCGGACGAGGAGCCGGAGGACTTCTGCGACTGCGCGGCCGGAGCGCTCTCGCGGGAGTGGTCACGGGAGGAGCGGTCGTCCGAGCGCTTCTCGGCCTTCGCCGGAGCCTTGCCCTCGGCCTTCGCGCCGATGGTGAGCTTGAGGCCGGGGTGGATCAGGGAGGGGTTCTCGCCGACGGCCTCGCGGTTGTCCGCGTAGAGCTTCTGCCAGCCGCCCCTCACCTGCTGTTCCTCGGCGATCTTGGCGAGATAGTCGCCCGCGACGACACGGTAGGTGACCGGGGCGGCGGCGTGCTGCCGCACCTCCGGGGCGGCCGGAGCGCCGCTCGCCTTCGCCGGGGCGACGGCCGAGGGAACCGTCTGTACGGCGGGGGCGGTCTGCTCCGCGGCCTGGGCGCCGGTCGCGCCCATCAGCGGGATGGCGATGGCCGCGCCACCGGTACCGGCGGCGACGAAACCGCGGGCGATGGGGCCTGCCTGGATACGGCGATGCTTACCCTTTTTGGGCATGACGCTTTCCTCTCCGGCGCCTGCGAGGTGAGCTGTCGGGTTCGGGCTGGAGATGCCCGGCCGCGCGATGAGCACGACTTCACCCCAAGCCGTCCGGATACCCGGAATCGGCGTACTACCTGGGTCCCCCGCTCCTGCCACATGTGAGTGGGTGAAATTCGGGCGGCGGCAGGATGAGGCGTGCCGCCCGGAATTCCGAGACCGTAGACCGGCCGTACCGAGCGGAACAAGCCGAGGATTATCCCGATCGGTGAACTGGGTCATTCTCCGGGGGAATTCACCGTCACACTCCGTGGACCGAAGTCCGCAAAACTCCTGCCCCGCAGGCGTATTCCACTTCTGGGCGCGGCCACACACCGTCACGGATATGATCCTGCTCACGAGCGGATCCCATATCCCGCACTTATAGGGCACGTTATGGCGAACCTCCTGATTCGGACATAAGGCACATGTGATCCCATAAGGGTTGATCGCCGCGATTGCCGCTCCCAACTCCTCACCTTTCACACGGAAACGACAGCCGTACGTCGATTCCCGTCCACCTCGACAAGGCGCGGCCGTATGACCATGGCGCCCGGGTTCGCCCCGAGCCCGCCCGGGCGCGGACCCCGCGTCTCGGCCGGGTTCCTGCTCGCTCAACACGGCGGGGCTCCCGGAAACAGGATTCGAAAGCCACTTCCCGATGCACGGTCCGCAATCGGCCGACCAGTGCCTCAAGAACGCCGACCAGCGCCCGAAGAACAACGTCGGCATGCCCGGTCCGCCATTCCCGCGAATACTCCCCACCGGGACAGACCCGCGTCCATGAATCGGCGCGTCCATGACACAGCGGTCGAGGTCCCCTTCCGCAAATGCGATCGGAGCGCCGGTCAGAAGTGCGCCCGACTACTCACGGAGACAGAGGCTGTCCCATAGGCCCGCACACCCCGCCGGGCGAGGTTCGCCGCGAACCGTGATGGCGGAACCCGGTGCGGGTCGGGCTCGCCATATGTACGCGCATCATCGAGAGCGCGCGGGCGTCCGGGTGATGGCGCCGGACGGGACGCGGCAGCCCGTTTCCGCTGGTTGCCCGAGGTACCGATGTCGTATCGTCGATAAAACGCCACCGTCGGCGACCGATGCCGACGGCTGTGATCTCCTGGAGCCTTCGTGACGCAGCAGTTGCCGCAGGTCCCCTCGAACGAGCCCGAGCTGACCGGAGTGCGCAACTTCCGCGACGTGGGCGGACTGCCGACCGTGGACGGCGGGACAGTGCGGTACGGGCGGCTCTTCCGCAGCGGGCATCTCGCCCACGCGACCGAGAGCGACGCCTCGTTCCTGGCCACCCTCGGGCTGCACACGATCTTCGACTTCCGCAACAACGCCGACATCCAACTGGAGGGGCCGGACGTTCCGCTGCCCGGTGTGCGGAATCTGAATCTGCCCCTCAGCGACCCGGCCGACGGGGCCGAGTTCTGGCGCATGGTCCGCGAGGGCGGCATCAACCAGCTGCGGTCGATTCTGGCGGACGGCAAGGCGGCCGGCCGGATGGCGGAGTCGTACCGCATGATGATCACGCAGCGCACGGGCGATCACAGCAGGATTCTCCACGCGCTCGCCGAGGACAGCGTTCCGGCGCTGATGCACTGTGCGGCGGGCAAGGACCGCGCCGGTCTCTCCATCGCGGTGTCCCTGCTCGCGGTCGGGGTGGAGCGGGACGCGATCGAGGCGGACTACCTCAAGTCCAACGACCCGCACCGCCGCTACCTGATCCGCCGCAAGGACGACTCGCCCGCAGCGATGTCACCCGAGGTGATGGAGCTGCTGAGCCCGCTCTTCGACGCGCGCGCCGAGTATCTGCACACGGCCTTCGACGCGATCGAGGAGACGTGGGGCACCACCGAGCGCTACCTCACGGACGGGCTGAAGCTGAGCCCCGGAACGCGCGAGCGGCTGCGGGAGCGGCTGACCGAGACGGCGTGAGCCGTCCGGGCCACCTGATCTACTTGGCGCCGACCTCGAACAGGAGATAGAGGAAACCGGCCAGCAGGTGGCCCGCGATCAGATACGCGAAGAGCCGGACGACCAGGCCCCTGGGGAACTTCCCCTCTTCCTTCATCTCGTGCTTGGCCGGCGTCTGGGGCACGGCGGCGTCCTCGGGAACGATGGGGGTCTCGGACATTTCGTGGGCTTCTTTCTTCTGGATTCTTCGGGTTTCTTCAGATCTGGACGATCTCCCGGGGCCTCGGCGCTTGTCGCGCCTGGTGTCTCAGAAGTGCGGATGGATCTCGGGGCTCTGGAGCAGGGTGTGGACGAAGAGCATCTCGGCGCCGTCGCGGGTGCCCGCGGCGATACGGTGCGGGGTGAGCGAGTCGTAGTGCGCGCTGTCCCCGGGACCCAGCTCGTGCACGGCGTCCCCCAGACTGAGCCGCACCCGCCCGTCGAGGACGTACAGCCACTCCTCTCCGGGGTGGACCCGCACCAGATCGCCCTGGGCGCCGTACGGAACGATCAGCCGCAGCGCCTGCATGGCCCGGCCGGGACCGCCCACCTGGTGGTAGGTCCAGCCGTCGGCCTCGGAGGGTTCCCGGCGGCCGGCCCGGATGACGGGGTCGTGCTCGGGCGCGAGCTCGCCGAGCAGCTCGGCGACTGTCGTACCGTAGATCCTGGCGAGAGAGAGCAGCATCGGCAGCGAGGGCTGTCTGCGGCCGGTCTCCAGCCGGGAGAGATGCGCGGGCGAGAGACCGGCGCGCTGGGCGGCGGCCTCCAGCGTGAGACCGCGGCGGCGGCGCAGATCGCGGAGCCGGGGCGCCACGTCGGGCAGCTCCACGGGCGTTTCGCCGGCAGGAGTTCGGGGATCCGGGGGGTGGCCCCCGGGAGGACTCTGCATACCTTCATTGCGCCAGGAAAATGCCTCCGAGGCAAGTTTCTTGCCTCAGAGGTAAATTTCGGCCTTCGGGCCCGCCCGACGGCCCTGGCGCGGGCGGTGCGAGCGTCCGTTCAGCGGGTTGCGACGGCCTGCTTGACCAGGGTCTTTCCGAAGTCCCACATCAGTGCGCCGCCGGTGTGAGCGTCGTCCATCACCGCGGTGAAGGCCGTGACGAACCGGTCGACCTCGGGTTCGCCGATCGTCAGCGGCGGGATCAGCTTGATCACCTCCAGATGGTCGCCGGAGACCTGGGTGAGGATCCGGTGCTTCTGCAACAGGGGCACCACGACCATCTGCGCGAACAGGCCCTTCCGGGCGGCTTGCAGCATGCTCCAGCGGCTGCGCAGTCTGAGCGAGTCGGGCCGCCCGAACTCGATGCCGATCATGAGGCCCCGGCCGCGTACCTCGTGCAGGAACTCATAGCGGTCGACGAGAGCGGCCAGCCGGGTGCGCAGAAGATCACCGGTCGTGCGTGCGTTGGCGACGATCCGTTCATCCTCGATCACACTGAGCACGGCCAGTCCGGCGGCCATCGCCTGGGCGTTGGAGCCGAAGCTCGCCGAGTGGACGAGGACCCGGTCCATCGAGGAGTAGACCTTCTTGAAGATCCAGTCCTTGCCGAGGGTCGCCCCCACGGGCACATATCCGCCGGACAGGGCCTTCGCGACACAGACCAGGTCCGGCTCCACGGCGTCGGCGCCGTCCTGGTGCTGGTACGCGTAGAAGTCGCCCGTCCGTCCGAGGCCGGTCTGCACCTCGTCGGCGATCAGGAGCGCCTTGTGCCGGTGGAGCAGTTCCTGCGCGGCACGGAGAAATCCGGGCGGCGCCGCGAGGACGCCCTTGCCCTGGATCGGCTCCACCACCAGCGCGGCGACATCGCCGCGCTTCAGCTCCCGCTCCAGCGCGCCCAGATCGCCGAGCGTGATCGCGGTGTCGGGCAGCAGAGGCGCGAATCCTTCCCGGAAGCCCCCTTCCCCGTTGACCGAGAGCGAGCCGGTGGTCAGGCCGTGGAAGGCGTGGTCGCAGTAGAGGATCCTCGGCTTGCCGGTGGCGTACCGGGCGAATTTCAGCGCGGTCTCGACCGCCTCTGTGCCGCTGTTGCCGAAGAAGACCCGGTCGAGATGGGGGCTGTGGGCGAGGAGCTTCTCGGCGAGCAGTCCGGGCAGCGGCTGGCAGTCGAAACGGGTGAGATCGGCCGGCGAGGCGTCGAGGACGTCGTGGAGCGCCTTGCGTACGACGGGATGGTGCCGGCCGAGGCCCATCACTCCGAAGCCGGCGAGCATGTCGAGGTAGTCGTTCCCGTCGGCGTCCCAGAAGTACGCGCCCTCGGCCCGCTCGTAGACCTTGTCGAAGCCGATGGTGTGCAGCATCCGCGGCAGCTGGTGGTTCAGATGCCGTGAGTGCAGTTCGTAGCGCTCGGCTCCGCGTTCGGCGAGCAGTCTCGCCAGGTCGAAACCCTTCGGTCGCTCCGGAGTCCCGGACGGGCCCCCCGAGGGGGTCCCGGTCGGCTCGGTCATCGCTCAGCTCTCCTTGACTGCCATGGCGGCACTGATCCGTCCCGCGATCTCCACCGGGGTGAGACCGATGTCGGCCAGCACCTCGCCGCGTTTGGCGTGGGCGAGGAACTGCTCGGGGATGCCGAACGTCCGCAGCGGCACGTCCACACCGGCGTCGCGCAGCGCCTGCCCGACGGCGGCCCCCACGCCCGAGGTGCGGCTGTTGTCCTCCACGACCGCCACCATGCGGTGGTGCGCGGCGAGCGGGGGAAGCTGTTCGTCGACGGGTTTGACCCAGCGCGGGTCGACGACGGTGCAGCGGATGCCCCGCCCTTCCAGCAGTCCGGCGGTCTGGAGGCAGACGGCCGCCATGGCCCCGACCGACACGAGCAGCACGTCCGGCTCTTCCGTGGCGTGCAGTACGTCCATTCCGCCGACGCGGGCGACGGCCGGGACCGGCTCCCCCACGGCCTCCTTGGGGAAGCGGAGCACGGTCGGCGCGTCGTCCACGTCGACGGCCTCCCGCAGCTCCTCGCGCAACCGCTCGGCGTCGCGCGGCGCGGCGATGCGCAGACCGGGTACGACCTGGAGGATCGACATGTCCCACATGCCGTTGTGGGAGGGCCCGTCGGTGCCGGTGACGCCGGCCCGGTCGAGGACGAACGTCACCCCGCATCCGTGCAGGGCGACATCCATGAGCACCTGGTCGAAGGCGCGGTTGAGGAAGGTGGCGTAGACGGCGACGACCGGGTGGAGCCCTCCGGTGGCGAGCCCCGCGGCGGAGACGGCGGCGTGCTGCTCGGCGATCCCGACATCCCACACCCGGTCCGGGAACTGCTCGGCGAACCGGGTCAGTCCGACCGGGTGGAGCATGGCGGCGGTGATCGCCACCACGTCGGGGCGTTCGGCTCCGATGGCGGCGATCTCGTCTCCGAAGACGGCGGTCCAGGACGGGCCGCCGGGGGGTGAGAGCGGTGCGCAGGTCAGGGGGTCCATCGCTCCGACGGCGTGGAAGCGGTCGGCGTCGTCCTCCAGGGCCGGCGGGTAGCCGCGGCCCTTCTCGGTCAGGCAGTGGACCAGCACCGGGCCGTGGAACCTCTTCGCCCGGCGCAGCGCGGACTCGACGGCGGCCGTGTCGTGGCCGTCGACGGGGCCGACGTACTTGAGGCCGAGGTCCTCGAACATGCCCTGCGGGGCGAAGGCGTCCTTGAAGCCCTTCTTCGCGCCGTGGAGGGATTCGTACAGCGGCCTTCCGACGACGGGGGTGCGGTGGAGGACGTCCTTTCCCCAGGCGAGGACCTGTTCGTAGCCGTCGGTGGTACGGAGGGTGGCGAGGTGGTCGGCGAGGCCGCCGATGGTGGGCGCGTACGAGCGCTCGTTGTCGTTGACGACGATGACCAGCGGGCGGTCCTTGGCGGCGGCGATGTTGTTCAGCGCCTCCCAGGCCATGCCGCCGGTCAGCGCGCCGTCGCCGATGACGGCGACGACGTGGTCGTCCTTCCCGAGGACCTCGTTGGCCTTGGCGAGGCCGTCGGCCCAGCCGAGGACCGTGGAGGCGTGGGAGTTCTCAATGACATCGTGCTCGGACTCGGCGCGCGCGGGGTAGCCGGAGAGGCCGCCCTTGCCGCGCAGTTTGGAGAAGTCCTGGCGGCCGGTGAGCAGCTTGTGCACATAGCTCTGGTGACCGGTGTCCCACAGGACCTTGTCCTTGGGGGACTCGAAGACCCGGTGCAGGGCGATGGTCAGCTCGACCACGCCGAGGTTGGGGCCGAGATGCCCGCCGGTCCTCGCCACCGCGTGGATCAGGAACTCTCGGATCTCGCCGGCGAGTTCTTCGACTTCCGCAGCGGTCAGCGCCGTGAGATCGCGCGGGCCTTTGATGCTCTCCAGAATCGACACGGTCGTCCCCCTTTCCTAGCTGACGGTGACGGCGGGCGGGCCCGATGCCACTCCCGCCTTCTCCATCTGTTCGGCGATCTTCATCGCCTCCTCGATCAGGGTCTCCACGATCTTCGACTCCGGCACGGTCTTGATGACCTCGCCCTTCACG
>NZ_JBSGAW010000047.1:0-40156 GCF_053600955.1 Streptomyces sp. NPDC004838
CGAGTTCGCCTACCCGATCGCCGGACTGGAGGAGGCGCAGCGGCTGCGGCCGGTCGTCGACGTCGCGCCGAGAGAGGCCACGATGACCGTGGTCGCCCTCCTCATATGCTCCCGCCACGTGCCCTCCGGTCGTTTTTCTCGCGATTTTCCCTACCCAGCCGTCCCATTCCGCTTCCGGCGGATCAGTGGCCGTCATGTCGCGCACCCGTCACTTGACGCAGGCACCCCCAGTCGGTTGCATACGTTCTGTGATCGCGCACCGGGGCTCCACCGCATTCTCCCGATTCTCCCGATTTTCCCGTTCGACCCTCCGACCCCGAGGAGTCACGCCGTGGACCCGGTGATCGTCGTCGGCGCGGGTCCGGTCGGACTCGCGCTCTCGCTCGCCCTGGCACAGCAGGGAGTGCCCACCGTCGTACTCGACGAGAGCGGCGGCGGGGAGGAGCCCCGGCCCGCCCGTACCGCGGTGCTCAGAGCGGACACCACGGCTCTGGTGGAACGGCTCGGCTGCGGCACGGTCCGTGACGAAGGCATCCGCTGGACCGGCTGGCGCTCCCTGCGGCGCAAGCAGGAGGTACGGCGGCAGTCGCTCGGCGACGACACCACACCGGCACCACTGCACATCCCGCAGCACGCCCTGACACGCGGACTGCGCGACGCGGTCCGCGCGCAGCGGCTGATCGGACTCGTCACCGAGAGCCGGGTGGACTCGCTGGAGCAGGATGCCGACGGTGTCACCGTGCATACGCGGGGGCCGTCGGCGACTTGGTGGCGCGGCAGCCATCTGGTGGGCTGCGACGGCGCCCGTTCGACGATCCGCAAGCTTCTCGGCATCCGTTTCCCCGGACGTACGGCGGTGGAACGGCACGCCGTGGCCACCTTGCGCGCCGAACTCCCCTGGCCCGGTGAAGCGTTGCTGCACCGTCAGCCGCCGTGGCGCACGGGCGGCGAGGAGATCACGGCACGGCCGCTGCCGGACGACGTCTGGCGGCTGGACTGGCTGCTGCCGCCCGGCGGTGAACTGGTCACCCCCGACGCGCTGGTGGCCCGTATCCGTGACACGCTGGCCGGCTGGTGCGACGGGACGCCTCCGTACGAACTCCTCGACACCGGCGTCTGCACGGTGCACCACCGCCTCGCGCGGCGCTGGCGCGTGGACCGGGCGTTCCTCGCCGGCGACGCGGCGCATCTACTCGGCGCGCTGGGGACGCAGGGACTCGACGAAGGGCTGCGCGACGCCGAGAACCTGGCGTGGAAGCTGGCTCACACCTGGCACCACGGCGGGTCGCAGACGCTGCTGGACAGCTACCAGGCGGAGCGGCGGTCAGCCGTCGCGGCCAGGCTGCGCGCCGCTGATCAGGCGCTGCCGATACTGCGGAGCGGCAGCGCCCTGCGTACCTATCTGCCGGGCGCGACCCGAGGGCATGACACCCTGCTCACCGACGGTCATCTGGGTCAGGGACCGCTGGGCGCGCCCCCGGTTCACGCGCACTCCCCCCTGGCACCCGAGTACGCCCCCTCGCAGATCCCCGTCGGTACGGAGGCGGGTGCTCCGGTCGAGGATGTCCGGGTGACCGCGCCGGACGGGACGAGCGCGCGGCTGCGGGACCGGCTGGGCCAGGGGCTGCTGGTGGTGCTGGTGGCTCCGGGTACGGGGGTCTGGGACCGTCGGCACTGGCAGAGCGCGGGGGTGATGCCCGGCTTGGCGGCGGCGGTGTCCGCGTTGCCGCTCCGTGCAGAGCTGCTGGTGACGGAGAGTTATCCGGGCGCCTCCGCTCACGCCGTGCTGCTGGTCCGGCCGGACGGGCATCTCGTCGCGGCGTTCGCCGGGGTCCGGCCGGCGGAGCTGTACGCGGCGGCGGACGCCACACGCGGTGGCGCACCGTCAGCGGTGCGCAGCGACCGGACCGCGGACATCAATTGACCATGGAGGTCACGCGTGGTGTACTCCAAAACGTGACCGACACCGATGTGCGCCTGTGGCGGAGGGTCCATATGGATCTGCTCCGGTACGCGGGCTGCGTGTGTCGGCCGTCCTGCTGAATTCGCCCTTTCTCTCTCACGTGCTGTGGCCTGCCGTGCCGCGCGCGCTTCCAGCGAACTCCCAGGACGGTTCTCCGTGTCCCCATCTGTCTCCATCCCGTTCGGCGCTGCCGCCGCTGTCGCTCCCACCGCCGCCGAACTGCTCGATTTCGTGACGAAGGCGGCGGCCGACGCCGCGCTGATCGCCTCTCTCCCACTCGACCCGGAGGGCCGTACCTGGGTACGGCTCGACGGGCCCGGTGGCAGTGAGGCGTGGCTGATCGGCTGGCCGCCCGGAACGGGCACCGGCTGGCACGACCATGCGGAGTCTCTCGGCGCGTTCGCCACCGCGGCGGGCGAGTTGAAGGAGAACTCCCTGGCCGTGCGGCTCCCCGCAGGCGGCTGGAAGACTCTCGAACTGCACGAGGATCTGGACCGTGAACGCCGGGTGGCGGCGGGTCAGGGGCGCTCGTTCGGTACGCACCATGTGCATGAGGTGCTGAACGAGTCGGACTCCGAGCACGCCGTCTCGATCCACGCGTACTACCCGCCGCTGCCGCTGATCCGGCGCTTCAGCCGGACCGGCGCGGTGCTCCGTCTTGAGCAGGTCGAGCGTCCGGAGGACTGGCAGTGAGTGATCCGATCGGCGTAGACGAACTCCTGGAGCGGGTCCGGCGGGATCTGGACCGGGTCGGGCCGCGGCAGGCTTTCGACGAGGCCGCCGCGGGAGCGCTGCTCGTGGACATCCGGTACGAGGCGCTGCGCGAACGCGACGGCCTGATCCCCGGCGCGCTGGTCGTGGAGCGCAATGAACTGGAATGGCGGCTGGATCCCTGGGGCAGCCACCGCGCCCCGGAGGCGGTGAGCCATGACCTCCGTGTCGTGGTCGTCTGCAACGAGGGATACGCCTCCTCCCTCGCGGCTGTCTCTCTCCGCCAATTGGGTCTCCACCGTGCGACCGACCTGATCGGCGGCTTCCAGGCGTGGAGGACGGCGGGCCTCCCGGTCGAAGGGTGAGGCGGAACAGGTGAGGTGAGCAGGCGGAGCAGGTAGGCGGGGAACGAGCGGAGAAGGGGGAGGCGAGAGGGGACACGGATCCGTGTCCCGGCGGCCCAATGGGTGCCGGGCATGGTTCAGAAGCCTTCCGGTACGTCCTCCATGTCCTCGCCTTCCTCCTCCAGTGCTCGTCGGACCACCCGGAGCGCCATCCCCTCCCCGTAGCCCTTGCGGGCGAGCATCCCCGCCAGACGGCGGATGCGGCGGTCTCGGTCGAGGCCGCGGGTGGAGGGGAGCCTGCGGTCGACGAGGGCGCGTGCGGTCTCCTCTTCGCGCTCGGAGTCGAGTCGGCCCACCGCCTCGTCGATCAGCTCGGAATCCACGCCTTTGGTCCGCAGCTCACGCGCCAGCGCGCGTCTGGCGAGGCCCCGGCCGTGGTGCCGGGACTCCACCCACGCGCCGGCGAAGGCCGCGTCATCGATCAGGCCCACATCCTCGAAACGGGAGAGCACCTCCTCGGCCGTCTCCCGGGGAATCTCCCGCTTGTGGAGCGCGTCCGCGAGCTGCTTTCTGGTGCGCGGGGTCCCGGTGAGCAGGCGCAGGCAGATCGCCCGCGCCCGCTCGGCCGGGTCCTGGGGCGACAGCTCCTTCTCGGCCCTCGACGAGTCGGCGCTGTCGCCCGGCCATTCGGTTCGCCGGGCCACTGCTAGCCCTTGGTCGCCGCCGCCTTGGCCGTCTTGGCCTTGGTGGCGGGAGCGGGCACCGACTTCGCCGCCTCACCGGCGGGAGCCGTGGCACCGGCCGCGGTACCGGTCGGATCGGCGCCCGGTTCGGCGGCCGACGTCTCCGGCTTGACTCCCACGCCCAGCTTGTCCTTGATCTTCTTCTCGATCTCATCGGCGAGATCGGGGTTGTCCTTCAGGAAGTTCCGGGCGTTCTCCTTGCCCTGGCCCAGCTGGTCGCCCTCGTACGTGTACCAGGCGCCCGCCTTGCGGACGAAGCCGTGCTCCACGCCCATGTCGATCAGTCCGCCCTCGCGGCTGATCCCCTGCCCGTACAGGATGTCGAACTCGGCCTGCTTGAAGGGGGGCGCCACCTTGTTCTTGACGACCTTGACACGGGTGCGGTTGCCCACCGCGTCCGTGCCGTCCTTCAGGGTCTCGATACGGCGGATGTCCAGACGCACCGAGGCGTAGAACTTGAGCGCGCGGCCACCGGTCGTGGTCTCCGGCGAGCCGAACATGACGCCGATCTTCTCGCGGAGCTGGTTGATGAAGATCGCGGTCGTCTTCGACTGGTTCAGCGCACTGGTGATCTTCCGGAGCGCCTGGCTCATCAGCCGGGCCTGGAGGCCGACGTGCGAGTCGCCCATCTCGCCCTCGATCTCCGCGCGCGGCACCAGGGCGGCGACGGAGTCGATGACGATCAGGTCCAGCGCGCCGGAGCGGACCAGCATGTCGACGATTTCGAGCGCCTGCTCACCGTTGTCCGGCTGGGAGAGGATGAGGGAGTCGATGTCGACGCCCAGCTTCTTCGCGTACTCCGGGTCGAGGGCGTGCTCCGCGTCGACGAACGCGACCGCACCGCCCGCCTTCTGCGCATTGGCCACGGCATGCAGGGTGAGGGTCGTCTTACCGGAGGACTCGGGCCCGTACACCTCCACCACACGGCCGCGCGGCAGCCCGCCGACGCCGAGCGCGACGTCGAGCGCCGTCGACCCGGTGGGGATGACCTCGACGGGCTCATTCGGCCGCTCGCCCAGGCGCATCACCGCACCCTTGCCGAACTGCCTTTCAATCTGTGCGAGCGCGGCGTCCAGCGCCTTCTCGCGGTCGGTTCCTGCCATGGGTTCCACCCGATTTGCTTGAGTCGATCGCTTCACGTCAAAGACGCTAACCCCTGCCACTGACAATGGGCCCCGACGCCCTCCAGCCTGTGGATAACTCCAGGAAACACTGAGCGCCGGAACCCCCATAAGAATGGATGTTCGATTTTGCTGTCAAGCACACCGCCCGGCGCGTCGCGAACCGCCCCCCGGTCCACGGCCGGCCACCGCCCGCCCCGGCCCTCGTCCTCCCCTTCCCTCCCCCTTCCCCCTCCCTCCTCGGTTCCCGACCCTTCCGGTACGGGGGCCGTCCCGGCTCTGACTCCGGCTCCGCCTGCCCGACCGGATTCAATCCGGAGGAGATTGTCAGTGAGCCCCCCTACTCTGTTTCTCACTTCGTGATCTGTGAGGGGGGACCTCGCGATCGCCTGTTCCCATGCGAGTACGCGAGGTGATGCGCCATGACTTCCGCTGCCGGGGCCGACGGGACTCCGCCCGACACCAGCACCTTCCAGGTGGACCTGCGAGGGCTGGTCGACCTGCTCTCCCACCATCTGTACTCCAGTCCGCGGGTCTACGTCCGCGAGCTGCTCCAGAACGCGGTGGACGCGGTCACCGCACGGCACGCGCTCGACCCCGGCGCGCGATCCCGCATCCGGCTCTCCTCCGTCGCGGGACGCGTCTCCATCGAGGACAGCGGCATCGGTCTGACCACCGACGAGGTCCACACCCTGCTCGCCACGATCGGCCGCAGTTCCAAACGCGGCGGTGAGCACGGCCTGGAGTCCGCCCGCCGTGAGTTCCTCGGTCAGTTCGGCATCGGTCTGCTCGCCTGTTTCGTCGTGGCGCGCAGGATCCGGGTGGTCACCCGTTCCGCCCGTACGCCCGATGCCGCCCCCGTGGAGTGGCTGGCGTCCGACGACGGCTCGTACACCGTCCGGGTCCTGCCCGACGAGGCCCGTCCCGAGCCGGGCACCACCGTGCATCTGGAGCCGCGCCCCGGCGCGGAGGAGTGGACGGCGGCGGCCAGGGTCGAGGAGCTGGCCCGTGACTTCGGCTCACTGCTCCCGTACGACATCGTCTTCACCGCCGACGACGGGGTGGAGCGCCCGGTCGCCGACCGCCCCGCCGTCTGGGACCGCGAGTACCCCACGCCCGCCGCGCGCCGGGTGGCGCTCTCCGGACACTGCGCGAAGCTGTTCGGGTTCACTCCGCTCGATGCGATCGACCTCGATCTGCCGGTGGCCGGTGTCCGTGGAGTCGCCTATGTGCTGCCGGAGCCGACCAGCCCCGCCCAGCGGGGCGGGCACCGCGCGTATCTCAAGGGCATGCTGCTCACCGACCGCGCGGACAATCTGCTGCCGGACTGGGCCTTCTTCGTCCGCGCCGTGGTGGACACGGACTCGCTGCGCCCCACCGCCTCGCGGGAGAATCTGTACGACGACGAGACGCTGGCCGCCGTCCGCGACGCCCTCGGCGCCTGCGTACGGCAGTGGCTGGCGGAGCTGGCCGCGAGCGACCCCCAGCGCCTGGCCGCCTTCCTCGGCGTCCACCACCTGGGCGTGAAGTCCCTGGCCCGGCACGACGCCGACCTCTTCGAGTTGATGCTGCCCTGGCTGCCCTTCGAGACCAGCGACGGACAGCTCAGCCTGGAGGAGTTCGCCGCCGCGCACTCCGAGATCCACTTCACCCGGACCGTCGAGGAGTTCCGGCAGATCGCGCCGATCGCCGCCGCACACGGCCTGGGCGTGGTCAACGCCGGATACACCTTCGACGCCGATCTGCTCACCCTGTTGCCCGGCATCCGGCCCGGCCTGAAGGTGACCGAACTGGACGCGGGAGCCGTCACCGAACGGCTGGACCCGGTCTCCACCGGCGCCGAGCTGGCCCTCGCCTCTTTCCTCGCCACCGCGCGCACCCGGCTGGATCCGCACGGCTGCGATGTCGTGCTGCGCGCCTTCCAGCCGGTGACCGTGCCCGCACTCTTCCTCGACGACCGGCAGGCTCGGCACGAGAGGGACCGCGCGACCGCCCAGGAGAACGCCGACTCGTTGTGGAACGACATCCTCGGTTCCCTCCGCGGCTCGGCCCCACGCGCCCGGCTGGTCCTGAACCACCACAACCCGCTGATCCGCAGGGTCGCCGCCCTCCCCGACGCCGAACTGACAGCCACCGCGATCGAGTCGCTCTACGGACAGGCCCTGCTGATGTCACAGCGGCCGCTGCGCCCCGCCGACTCGACTCTGCTCAACCGGGCCTTCCTCGGACTGCTGGAGTGGGCGACCCACACCGTCACCCGGACCACCGACCCGCAGGAGGGCCAGAAGTGACCGCACTGACGCCTGAGGAGATCCGCCGGGGTCTCAACGACAACTCCGGCGCCCCTTACGGCATGGCACGGAACGCGCGCGCGGAGGCACTCAGCGCCGCCGCGGAGGCCGCCAAGGACCCCGCGCTGTTCCGCCGGGCGCTCAACGATCTGATCGACGCGTACGAGTGGAGCGCCGAGCGCACCAAGATGGTGGTCCCCTTCGCCCGTCTGCTCCAGGAGTACGACCGGGACCCGTCCTCGTTCTCCCCCTACGAGTTCCACAATCTGTACTGGCGCTTCAAGTGGGTGGCGGGGCGGATCGTGGAGTCCCCGGAGATCCCGTTGGAGGCGGTGGACCGGTGGCTGGCGGACATGGAGCGCCGCTACCGGCTGGCCGGTTTCAGCGAGAGAGCGGTACGGCAGGCCGAGTTCCATCTCGCCGACGCGACCGGTGACGAGGCCCGGATGGAGCGGTCCATGGCGGGCTGGACCGCCGCCGACCGCGACGAGATGAGCGACTGCCACGCCTGCGAGCTGAACACTCAGGGCTGGTTCTGGTCCCGTACGCGCCAGGACGCGAAGGCGGTCGAAGTGTGGCAGCCGGTGCTCGCCGGCGAGCTGTCCTGTATGGAGGAGCCGCACCGGGTGCTGGCGCAGTCACTGCTGCCGCTGGTCAGGCTCGGCCGTTTCGACGACGCCCGCGCCCACCATCTGCGCGGATACCGCCTGGCCCGCGGCAAGGAGAGCCTGCTGCGCTCGGTCGGCGAGCACATCGAGTTCTGCGCCCTGACCGGGAACGAGTCCCGGGGCCTGGAGATCCTTTCCGAGCATGCCTCCCATCTCGGCCCGCTCACGGATGTCGAGGCACAGATGAATTTCAGCGGCGGAATCCTGGTTCTGCTGCGCCGGCTCAAGGAGCTGGGGCTCGGCGACCGGCCCGCCGCCCTCTACCAGGGCACGAGCCGCACCGCGGACGAGCTGTACGAGCTGCTGTACGCGGACGCCACGGGCATCGCCGCGCGGTTCGACGCGCGCAACGGGACGGCGCTCGTGTCGGAACTGCTGATCGAGCGGATCAGCCGAAAGCCGCTGGTCGAGTCGGTGCCGCTCGGGGTACGCAGCGCGGGACTTCCCGCCGCCACGCCGGTACGGGTGGCCGGTGCGGGCGGTTCAGGCAGCGTGGACGGTAGCGGCGCCCCGGGGGAATCCGGTGCCGGGTCAGGCCGTCGGGCCGTGGCGGACGGGAGCGCTCCCGACTTCGCCGGTCTGGTGGAGCGCGCCCGTGCGGCACGGCGGCGGGGGCTTCCTTCCGCCCGCGGCATGTGGGCGGAGGTCTCACGGCTGGCCGAGGCGGGCGAGGAGCAGTCCGATCCGGGGCTGGCCGGGGACCTGCTGGAGTACCGGGCGATGGCCGCGACAGACGCCGGGGCCCCGGAGGCGGGGGCGCTTTTCGCGCGGGCGGTCGAGGCCCATCGGGCGGAGGGTCGGCTCGGCCGGGCGGCCCACTCGGCGCTGGCGGCAGCGGGCAGTGCCGCACGCCTCGGCGCGGATCCGGAGCGGATACGCACGCTGCTCGGCGCGGCGGCGCGGGCGGCCGCCGAGCTGGACGAGACGGATCCGGAGCGCCCCCGCCGTATCGCCATGGCCGAACTGGCCACGATCCGGATCGCGTCCTTCCTGCGCGATCGTGAGCGTGAGACGAGCGCGGCCGACGCGACGACGGGCACGAGTACGGCGGCCCCGGCGCACACACCGGACACGGCGGACACGCTGGATACGGCGGATACGGCGGAGGAGTCGGCCGAGACGGAGAACCGACAGCTGATGGCCGAACTGGAAGGCTTCGTCGCCGCTCGTGCCGAGGCCACGGCCAAGACGGCGGACGCGAGCGGGCCTGAGGGGACGGCCGATGTCCTCGCACAGGCGGAGCTGACCCTGGCGCGGCTCTTCCTCTCGATGGGCGATCTCGACGCCGCAGCGCCACTGCTCGCCTCGGCAGCCCAGCACTTCCTGGCCGCGGAGCGCCCCTGGCAGGCGGTCGAGCCGATGGCGCTGCGGGCGAGTGTGCTGGCCGCCGGCGGAGAACTCGACGCCGCCGAGTCCGCCGCCAGGACAGCGCTCGGGCACGCGGCCGAAGTGATCGACGGCGAGGAGCAGGCGGCGGTACGGCTGACGCTCACGGACATCCTGCTGCGCAAGGGCGACCAGGCCGATGAGGCGGCCCGGCACGCACTCGACGCGACGCACTGGCTCGATCAGGCGGGGCTCGCCGCGACGGGCGGCGCCAGGGCCCGGCTGATGCTGGCCCATGCGTACGCGGACGCGGAACGGACCGCCGAGGCGGCCGAGGTGCTGCTCTCGGCGCTGCCCGACCTCGTGGAGCACCACGAGCACGAGGCCGTGGAGGCACGGCGGACACTGGGCGGGCTGCTCCGGGAACTGCACGACCCGGCGGCCGCGGCCGAGCAGTATCTGCTGGCCGCCGAGACCGCGAAGGGCTGGGACGATCCCCGTCTCCAGGCGGGTCTGGCGCATTCGGCGGCCGAAGCCCTCGCCGCGGCGGACATGCTCGCGGAGTCACAGTCGGCGTACGCCCGTGCCCTGGAACTGTGGCGGCTCGCGGGCGACAATCCCGTCGGCGAGGTACGGGTGCTGCGTTCGCTGGCCTGGCTGGCCGTGGAGGACGACACCGCCGTGGCCGCCTATGGACGGGCTCGTGCCCTGATGGATCAGGCGTTCGCCGTCGTCCAGGGCTCCGAGGAGCCCGAGCTGCGCTACGAGTGGGCCCAGACCTGTCGGCAGCTCGCTCAGCTGGTGGAGGACTCCCTCTACGGGGACGAGGAGCAGGAGACGCACGAAGAGCAGGTGGACCGGGAGGAGCAGGAGCGGACAGCGGTCCGGGAAGAGGCGGTGCAGCTGCTGGAACAGGCCGCCTCGGTCTTCAGGGAACTCGGCGGGGACGCGCTGCGCGAGGGCTGTGAGTCCCTGATCCGGGCAGCGCAGGTGGAGAAGGCCCTGGGCCGTGCCGAGGACGGCAGGGCCCGGCTGACCGCCCTGGTCTCCGAGCTCGGCGCGCTGGACGGGGACACCGCGGCCGGGCTGCTGCGCCAGGCCGAGCTGGTACGCGACCGGATGTGACACGCACCGGATACGACACGCGGGGGTGCGGTGCACCGGCGGGATTCGCCGGTGCACCGCACCCCGTGGCATGGCCGGTACACCGGCCGCTCACGCCAACCGCCGGCCAGCCCGCGCTGACGCCGGCCACCGGCACCCGTCGCTGAGCGCCTCGCACCGAAAGATCTTCACTCAGGGCTCAGGGCTCAGACCCGGTCCCCGTGTCCGGAACACCGCGCCGTGCCCCCGGCACCGCGCGGATCCGCCGCAGCAACCGGCCTCCGCGCCCCTGGTGGCCGTGTACGCGCGGGTCGTCGGTCACGTCGTACCGCCGCACGTACGCCCCGAGGAACGCCTGGAGCGTGGCGACCGCCGGGATGGCGATCAGCGCGCCGATCGCCCCCAGCAGTGCCGTACCGGCGATGACCGAGCCGAAGGCCACGGCCGGGTGGATGTCGACGGTCCTGGAGGTGAGTTTGGGCTGGAGCACATAGTTCTCGAACTGCTGGTAGACCACCACGAACCCGAGCACCCACAGCGCGTACCAGGGATCGACGGTGAAGGCGATCAGCATGGGCAGCGCGCCCGCGAGATAGGTGCCGATCGTCGGAATGAACTGTGAGACCAGCCCCACCCAGACCGCGAGCGCCGGGGCGTAGGGCACGCCCAGGACCTCCAGCAGGATGAAGTGGGCGACACCGGAGACGAGGGCCATCAGCCCGCGTGAGTAGAGGTAGCCGCCCGTCTTGTCAACGGCGATCTCCCAGGCGCGCAGCACCTCGGTCTGCTTGGACGGCGGCAGGACGGAGCAGATCGTTCGGCGCAGCCGGGGTCCGTCGGCCGCGAAGTAGAACGAGAACAGGAAGATCGTCAGCAACTTGAACAGCCCGCCGAGCACGGTGGCCGAGACGTCCAGTACACCGCTCGCGCTGTTCTGGACGTACTTCCGCAGCCAGTCCGAGCGCAGCAGACTGTCCTGGACCTCGACCCGGGACAGCTCCGTCCGGAAGCTCTGGTTGACCCAGCTGATCACCGAGTCGAGATACTTGGGAAAGTCCTCGACCATGGTCACGATCTGATCCGCGAGCATCGAGCCGAGCAGGACCACGAAGCCGACCGCTGCGATCAGGATGCCGAAGAAGACGAGGAAGGTGGCCAGTCCTCGCCGTACTCCTCGTGCCGCCATCCTGCCGACGGCCGGTTCGATCGCCAGTGCCAGGAAGAAGGCGATCAGAATGTCCAACAGCAGCCCGATGAGCTGCTGGAAGGCCCAGCTGCCGAGCTGGAAGCAGGCGTAGAGGGTCAGCGCGAGCACGATGGCACGCGGCAGCCAGCGGGGCATCCGGGCCCCGCCGGGAGGCCCGGCCACCGAGGCGGGCGGCGGGGCGTTCGGCGGCGTCACGCTGTCGGCGGGCGCACCCGGAGCGGCGCCTTCTGCGGCCGTGTTCGCGGGTGCGCCCTTCGCGGACGGGCCAGGGGTCACACCTTGCGCGGGCACAGTTCTCCGGTCGGTTCTGTCCTGGTCGTTTCGGTCACTCGTCGGGGGCACCGGGAAAGTGTCGCCCACGTTCGGCACTCGTGAGGAGCCGACCCGGCAACTCCGGGCCGCGCTCTGTGGCTCTTCCGTCTCACCACGTCCCCCGCCGTTCCATCAACCAACGCTCCGTCTCTTTCTCCTTGCTCCGACCGACGCTTCTCCGACCGATGCGGTTCCGTCACCGGTGACGCGTCCGTCCTCCCCAGGACAGCGGTGCGTCTGCTGCTGCCGGGTCCAGCCGGGCACCTCAATCGGTTTCCGCCGGGCGCTTCACATACGGTTCCCCGCTTCAGGCGCCCGTTCCCCGCTTCAGGCGCCGTGCCCCGGTCCTCGGGCGGATCACTGCTTCTCCGCGGGAACGCCCACGGCGGCGCAGACCGCGCGCCACACGTCCTTCGTCTCCCAGCCCGCGTCCAGCGCCTGGTGGACCGTACGGCCACCGAGTTCGGCCATCACATGATCACGCGCGAAGGAGTCGGCGTACCCCGGCCCGAAGTGATCGGCCATCCGTTCCCAGAAAATCGTCAACCGCATGATGTCAGTATCCGCCCCAGGGGGTACTCCCGGCTCCGTCCGTATCCCGAAACCCCATTCCACCGTACGGTCGGCACATGGCCGGAACCGGAAGAAGTCCTACGTTTCTCTCGTCTCTCGCCCGTGCCGAGCGGTTCATCTGGCTCACGGCCCGCGTGCTTGAGCAGCGGCGTTTCGCGTATCACTTCCTCGGCGGGGCCCCGGACTCCGTCGAAGTCGCCCTGTCGGCGTATCTCAATGAGGACGGCGGTTACGGCCACGCACTGGAACCGGATCTGCGTGGTCCGGTCAGCCAGCCGCTGCACACGGCTCATGCCCTGCGCGTCCTGGACTCCATCGGCCGCTGCGCCGGAGCGCGTGTGGAGCGGATGTGCCGCTACCTCTCCGATGTGTCGACGCCCGAGGGGGCGCTCCCCGCGGTCCATCCGTCGCAGCGCGGCTTTCCCGCGGCGCCGTTCATCCCCGTCGTGGACAGCCCTCCGGGCGAGTTGCTGACCACGGGCCCGGTGGTGGGACTGCTGCACCGGAACAAGGTGTGGCACGCCTGGCTTTTCCGGGCCACGGACTTCTGCTGGGCAGCGGTCGAGTCGCTGGAGGAGTCCCATCCGTACGAGATCGAGGCGGCCGTCGCCTTTCTGGACGGGGTTCCGGACCGCGCACGCGCCGAGGCGGCGGCCGACCGGATCGGGCGGCTGGTGCGCCGCCGACGGCTCGCGGTGCTCGACCCGGAACGGACCGACGCCTACCCGGTCGCCGAAGGGTATGCGCCCGGTGAGCACCACTTTCCCTACGACTACGCCCGAACGCCCCGGTCGCTGGCCCGGCGGTGGTTCACGGACGAGGAGATGGAGCGCTCGCTGGACCATCTGGCGGGCGAGCAGCGGGACGACGGCGGCTGGCCGGTCAACTGGCGGCAGTGGGCTCCGGGGTCGGCGCTGGAGGCACGGCCGCTGGTGACGATCGAGGCCCTGCGCACGCTCCGCGGGTACGGGCGTGTGATCGGCTGAGGGAACCGCTCCGTCAGCCGCCGATCGCCCGCAGCCCGGCGGTCACCAGCACCGCCGTGGCGACCACGACGAGGAACGGGGCCCGCAGGACCAGGGCCAGACCCGCCGCGGCCACTCCGACCACTCGGGCGTCCAGCTCCAGGACGCCGTTGGTGCTGAACGTCTGCTGTGCGGTGAGCGCGGCCAGGAGGGCCACGGGAAGCAGGGCCGCCAGCCGCCGGACGAGGGGGCGCTCCAGGGCATCGGCCGGGACCAGCAGTCCGGCCAGCTTGACGGCGTAGCAGCCGATGGCGGTCACCGCGATGGCTATCCAGACACTCACCGGTTCTCACCCTCTGCCTTCTGTGAGTTCTCCGGGTCGGTCGCGGCCCCCGGGTCCGTCGTGGTCTCTGGGTCCGTCGTGGTCTCTGGGTCCGTCGTGATCCCCGGAGCGGCGGACTCCAGGGGATCCGCGGCGGTCGTGGGATCCGCAGCCCGGTCGGCGCGTCCTCTGCCGCCCCTTCCGGCTCCGCCGAAGCTCATCCCCCGCCCCTTGAGCCAGAGCACTGCGGGTGCCGCCAGGGCGGCGACCAGGACCGGAACCCCTGCGGGGAGCAGCGGCAGGAAGCCGAGTCCGAGTACGACGGCGAGTCCGGCGACAGCCCGCTCCGTCGCCGTACGCAGCATGGGCGCGAGCAGGGCCAGGAAGACGGCGGGTCCGGCCGCGTCCAGGCCCCAGGCATCGGTGTCTCCGATGGCCTCCGCGCCGAGTGCCCCGAGGAGCGTGGTCAGATTCCACAGCACGTACAGCGTCACGCCGGTCACGGTGAAGCCCAGGCGCACGGCCCGCCGGGTCGGCTGGGCGAGGGCGACGACCGTGGTCTCGTCGATCACCCAGTGGGCGGCGAACGGCCTGACGAACCGGGGCAGCGCGAGGAGCTGGGACAACCGCAGCCCGTAGAAGGCGTTGCGTACGCCGAGGAAGAAGGCGCCGGCAGCGGCGGTGAACGGATTGCCGCCCGCCGCGATCGCGCCGACCAGTGCGAACTGCGATGCGCCCGTGAACACCAGCAGGCTCAGCGCACAGGTCTGGAGCAGGCTGAGGCCGGACCCCGCCGAGGTGACGCCGAAAGCGAACCCCGAGAGGCCGACCGCCACCCCGACGCCGAGGGCGTCCCGGACGACGGCGGAGTCCGGCTTGGCCGCGGGCTCGGCGGCCACCGGTATCCCGGCGGGGGCGTCCGCCGACGGGTCGGGAGGGTGGCTCCGCGCGGGAGCTGTCTTCTCTGCCATTCGGCGGACGTTACGCGAGAGCGGCCTCACAGGTCATGTACGTTCTGGCGCACCGTCGCCGGTCCCGAGGGCCCGCGCGGCCGTCCCACGCGGCCCGCACATCCGGCACGTCCCACGCACGGGCTCCGGGCGGAGCCGGACCGTCCTGTCCTTGCCGTGATCTGTGGGCCCCGCGATCCCCCTGATCACAAAGGCGCGGAGAAGGCCATCGTGGCTCGCCCGTTCCCTCTGCGGAGGCACCTTCATGGCCCCATTGTGCCTGGCGCCTTCCGACCTTCCCCCCGCTGACCTGCGCGTCCGTCTCACCTGCGCGTCCGTCTGACCAACGCGTCCGTCGCGTGGACGACGGCCGGGGCAGTACGGACGCGACGCGAGGCCGCCGGGAACGGCGGGTCGGACAGCACATTTCCAGGACGACCGTGTCTCGGTTCTCACCGTTCCCGGGTTCTCCGTCTCTGCTGCCTGTGCGCGGGTGCCCGCGGCTCGGTCCGCCCTTCTGAAGCCTGAGGGCCGATTGTCAGTGACGCGGTGCACGATGGGGGACATGGCCACGACTGCGCTCGACTCCTTCTCCCCCGCGACCCGGAGCTGGTTCGCGGGAGCCTTCAGCGCGCCCACGGCGGCGCAGGAGGGAGCCTGGCGGGCCATCGGCGAGGGCTCGGACGTGCTGGTCGTGGCCCCGACGGGCTCCGGGAAGACACTGGCGGCGTTTCTCGCCGCCCTGGACCGGCTGGCGTCCACCCCGCCGCCCGCCGAGGCCAGGACGCGCTGCCGTGTGCTGTACGTGTCCCCGCTGAAAGCCCTCGCGGTCGATGTGGAGCGCAATCTCCGCAGCCCCTTGACGGGTATCCGCCAAGAGTCGGTGCGACTGGGACTGCCGGAGCCCGAGGTGCGGGTCGGCATCCGCTCGGGCGACACCCCCGCCGCCGAGCGCCGGTCGATGGCCACCCGACCGCCGGACATTCTGATCACCACTCCCGAGTCGCTGTTCCTGATGCTCACCTCCTCGGCGCGGGACGCGCTCGCGGGCGTCGAGACGGTGATCCTGGACGAGGTGCACGCCGTGGCGGGCACCAAGCGCGGTGCGCATCTCGCCCTCTCGCTGGAGCGGCTGGACGAGTTGCTGCCGCGCCCGGCCCGCCGTATCGGCCTGTCGGCGACGGTACGGCCGGTGGACGAGGTCGCCCGCTATCTGTCGCCCCGGCGGAAGGCGGAGATCGTCCAGCCCCCTTCCGGCAAGGAATTCGATCTCTCGGTCGTCGTTCCGGTCGAGGATCTCGGGGAGCTGGGCGGATCACCGGCCTCCGAGTCCCCCGACAGCGGCGACAGGCCCTCGATCTGGCCGCATGTCGAGGAGCGGATCGCCGACCTCGTCCAGGCCCATCGCTCCACGATCGTCTTCGCCAACTCCCGTCGTCTGGCGGAGCGGCTGTGCAACCGTCTCAATGAGATCGCGTATGAAAGAGCCACCGGGGAAGCGCTGCCCGACAAGCCGCCACCGGCCCAGATCATGGCCCAGTCCGGGGCCGCTCACGGCGCGCCTCCCCTGCTCGCCCGCGCGCATCACGGCTCGGTCTCCAAGGAGCAGCGCGCGCTGGTGGAGGAGGACCTGAAGGCGGGCCGACTGCCGGCCGTCGTGGCCACGTCCAGCCTGGAGCTCGGCATCGACATGGGCGCGGTGGATCTCGTCGTACAGGTCGAGTCACCGCCCTCCGTCGCCTCCGGTCTCCAGCGTGTCGGCCGTGCGGGACACCAGGTGGGCGCGGTCTCCACCGGCGTCGTCTTCCCCAAGTACCGGGGCGATCTGGTGCAGGCCGCCGTGGTCACGGAACGCATGCGCAGCGGTTCCATCGAGGCGCTCCGTATCCCGTCGAACCCGCTGGACGTGCTGGCCCAGCAGTTGGTCGCGATGGTCGCGATGGATGTCTGGCAGGCGGACGACCTGCTGGCCCTGGCGCGCAGGGCCGCTCCTTTCGCCTCGCTGCCCGACTCGGCTTTCACGGCCGTGCTGGACATGCTCGCCGGGCGCTATCCCTCCGATGCCTTCGCCGAACTGCGTCCCCGCGTGGTGTGGGACCGCGTCGCCGGGACGGTCACGGGCCGGCCCGGCGCGCAGCGGCTGGCCGTGACCTCCGGCGGCACGATCCCCGACCGCGGCCTGTTCGGCGTCTTTCTCGCGGGCGCGGATCCCAAGAAGGGCGGGGGCAGGGTCGGGGAGCTGGACGAGGAGATGGTGTACGAGTCACGGGTGGGCGATGTCTTCACCCTGGGCACCACTTCCTGGCGTATCGAGGACATCACCCGTGACCGGGTCCTGGTCTCCCCCGCGCCCGGTGTGCCGGGCAGGCTCCCCTTCTGGAAGGGCGATCAGCTCGGCCGTCCCCTCGAACTGGGGCGGGCGGTGGGCTCGTTCCTGCGGGAGGTCGGCGGGCTCGCCCCCGAGGACGGCCGGCTGCGGCTGCTGGCCGCCGGCCTGGACGCCTGGGCCGCCGACAACGTCCTCGCGTATCTCGACGAGCAGCGCCGCGCCTGCGGCCATGTGCCCGATGACCGGACGATCCTGGTGGAGCGGTTCCGGGATGAGCTGGGCGACTGGCGGGTGGTGATCCACTCCCCGTTCGGCGCCCAGGTGCACGCGCCGTGGGCGCTGGCGCTCGGCGCCCGGCTTGCCGAGCGGTACGGCATGGACGCGCAGGTCATGCATGCCGACGACGGCATAGTGCTGCGGCTGCCGGACGCCGATCTGATGGGCCTGGACCTCCTCGACCAGGACCCGGCCCACCTGGACTCTGCGTTCGACAGCGAGCAGGCACCGGTCGGCGTGGCGGACGTCCTCTTCGACAAGGGCGAGATCGGCGGGATCGTCACGGATCAGGTGGGCGGCTCGGCGCTGTTCGCGTCGCGGTTCCGTGAGTGCGCGGCGCGTGCCCTTCTGCTGCCCCGGCGCAGCCCCGGCAAGCGCACCCCGCTGTGGCAGCAGCGCCAGCGTGCGGCGCAGCTGCTTCAGGTGGCGAGCGAGTTCGGGTCCTTCCCCATCGTTCTCGAAGCGGTACGGGAGTGCCTCCAGGACGTCTTCGACGTGCCGGGGCTCACCGAGCTGATGGGGGACATCGAATCGCGCCGGGTCCGTTTGGTCGAGGTGACCACACCGGAGCCCTCGCCGTTCGCCCGCTCCCTGCTCTTCGGCTATGTGGCGCAGTTCCTGTACGAGGGGGACTCGCCGCTCGCCGAGCGGCGCGCCGCCGCCCTGTCCCTGGACTCCCGGCTCCTGGCCGAGCTGCTGGGCCAGGCGGAGCTGCGCGAGCTCCTCGACGCCGATGTCCTCACCGAGCTGGAGCGCGAGCTGCAATGGCTCACCGAGGACAGAAGGGCCAAGGACGCGGAAGGGGTCGCCGATCTCCTGCGGATGCTGGGCCCGCTGACCGGCCCCGAGCTGGCCGAGCGCGGCTCCGATCCACGGTGGCCACGGGAACTGGCCGCTGCACGCCGGGCCATCCGGGTCCGGATCGCGGGCGTGGACCACTGGGCGGCCATCGAGGACGCGGGCCGCCTGCGGGACGCGCTCGGCACGGCGCTGCCGGTGGGCGTGCCGGAGGCGTTCACCGAGCCCGTGAAGGATCCTCTCGGCGATCTGCTGGCCCGCTTCGCCCGTACGCACGGGCCGTTCACCTCGACGCGGGCCGCGGCCCGTTTCGGTCTCGGCGCGGCCGTCACCGACGGCGCTCTGCAGCGGCTGGCCGCGAGCGGCCGGGTCGTGCAGGGCGAGTTCCATCCCTCGGGCATCGGCCAGGAGTGGTGCGACGCGACCGTCCTGCGCCGGCTGCGCCGCCGGTCGCTGGCGGCCCTGCGCCATGAGCTGGAGCCGGTCGCGCCGGCCGCGCTCGCCACCTTCCTCCCCCAGTGGCAGCACCTCGGCGGGAACGGGCTGCGCGGAATCGACGGGCTGGCCCGAGCGATCGAGCAGCTCCAGGGGGCCTCGGTGCCCGCGTCCGCGCTGGAGAAACTGATCCTGCCGTCCCGCGTCCAGGGGTACGGCCCGGCCCTGCTGGACGAGTTGACCACCACCGGCGAGGTCGTCTGGGCCGGAGCCGGCTCGCTGCCCGGTAAGGACGGCTGGGTCTCCCTCTATCTCGCCGATGCCGTGCCGCTGCTCCTGCCCCAGCCCCACCCTCTGGAGCCGACCGCGCTCCAGGAGTCCGTCCTCAGCGCCCTGGCACCCGGATACGGGTTGTTCTTCCGTCAGATCGCCGACCAGGTCAGGGCCACCACACACCCGGACGCCACCGACCCCCAACTGGCGGACGCGATCTGGGACCTCGCCTGGTCCGGCCGGCTCACCAACGACACGCTGTCCCCGCTGCGTTCGCTGCTCGGCTCGGGACGCACCGCAGGATCCACTGCCCACCGGGCCAGACGGGCCGTGCCGCGCGGACGGTACGGAAGCCTGACGGCCGCCGCCCGGCCCGCGTCCCGCAGCGGTCCGCCGACCGTGAGCGGCCGGTGGTCCCTGCTTCCGCCCCCCGAATCCGATCCGACCCATCGGGCCCACGCCCTGGCCCGCACCCTGCTGGACCGCCACGGGGTGGTGACGCGGGGCGCGGTGGCGGCCGAGGGAGTCGAGGGCGGCTTCTCGGCGACGTACCGCGTCCTGTCGGCCTTCGAGGACAGCGGCCAGGCCCGCCGCGGCTACGTGGTGGAGGGGCTGGGTGCGGCCCAGTTCGCGATGGACGGCGCGGTGGACCGGCTCCGCGCGGCGGCCACCGCGCGGGAGCGGGCCGACCCCCATACGGCACCGCAGGCCGTGGTTCTCGCCGCCGCCGACCCCGCCAACGCGTACGGAGCCGCGCTGCCCTGGCCCGAGCCCCCCGACGGCGCGGGCCACAAACCGGGGCGGAAGGCGGGCTCGCTGGTGGTGCTGGTCGACGGCGAGCTGACGCTGTACATGGAGCGTGGCGGCAAGACCCTGCTGGCCTGGTCCACCGACCCGGACTCCCCGGCACTGCACGCCGCGGCCGAGGCCCTGGCGAGCGCGGCCAGAGCGGGTGCGCTGGGCACGGTCACGGTGGAGCGGGCGAACGGCGGCCCGGCGCTGACCTCGCCGCTGTCCCGCACGCTGGAGACAGCGGGCTTCCACGCCACTCCGAGGGGCCTGCGCCTGCGCCCCTGACAGCGGACCGGACAGAGCCCGCCGCCGTCACACACCGCCGTCGCATATCTCCGGCACACACCCGCGCCCCCGTCACGCATCATGGATGACATGCCCGAAGGAGACACCGTCTGGCAGACCGCGAAGCGACTGCACACCGCCCTCGCCGGGCAGAGCCTCACCCGATTCGATCTGCGGGTGCCCCGGTTCGCCACCGCCGATCTCACCGGCCGGACCGTCCTGGACGTCACCCCGCGGGGCAAACACCTCCTCACCCGGATCGAGGGCGGCTACACCCTCCACTCCCATCTGCGGATGGACGGGGCCTGGCGCGTGTTCGCCGCGGGCGAGCGATGGCGCGGCGGGCCCGCGCATCAGATCAGAGCCGTACTGGGCAACGCGTCGCATACGGCTGTCGGCTACCGCCTCCCCGTCCTGGAACTGCTGCGCACCGGGGACGAGGAGAAGGCCGTCGGCCATCTCGGACCGGATCTGCTCGGCCCCGACTGGGACCCGGAAACCGCCCTGGAACGGCTGCTCGCCGATCCAAGCCGCGCGCTCGGTGAAGCCCTTCTCGACCAGCGCAATCTCGCGGGGATCGGCAACGTCTACAAGTCTGAGCTGGCCTTCCTGGCCCGCGTGACGCCCTGGCTGCCGGTCGGCGAGCTGCCCGAAGGGGTTCCGGAGCGGCTCGTCGCCACCGCTCACCGGCTCCTCGAAGCGAACAAGAACACGTTCGACCGCCGGACGACCGGACCCCGCGCGCCGACGACCGGCAGCACCGGCCGAACAATCCCCGGCACCGGCACCCGCGCACAGACAGAACCAGGCACAGGACCAGGCACAGGACCAGGAACGAGAAGAGGACCCGGCACACGATCAGACACCGGTACACGCGCGGAGACCGGCAGCACCCGTCTCCCCCGGCTGTATGTCTATGGACGCCAGGGCCTGCCCTGCCTGCGCTGCGGGTCGCTCATTCGCAAGGCCGAGCAGCACGACGGCAGCGGCGAGCGGGTCACCTACTGGTGTCCGGGATGCCAATTCGGCCCGACCGATTGACTAACCGTCAGTTACCGGTCGTGCGGTCCTTCAATCTCCTGTTCGCCGTCAATGTCAACGGCGTCCTGTACGCCTGTCAGGAATCCGCCCGCGCCCTGATCCCAGCCGGCACACCCGGCTCGCTGGTCACCATGGCCCCGGATGCGGTGGATACGGCGAGCGCGGCCGTGCTCTGCCACAGCGCGGTCCAGGGCGGCGGTGGTCCGGCCGAACCGGGCCCTCGCGACCGAACTCGGTCCGCACGCCATCCGGGTGAACGCCGTCGCCCCCGGAAGGGTCCACGCTCCCATGACCAAGCTCCCATGACCGACAGCCATGATCCGGCGCTCCAGCGGCAGGCCGAGGCGGCGATGGCCCGGATCTCCCGGCCTGCCGGGTCGGCGAGCCGGCCGAGATCGCGCACACGGTTCCACATCCGGCGTCCGACGCGTCCGCTTCCACGACCCGAAGGATCATCCGCCCGAACGGCGGCGTCGCCATGCCCTGGTAACTCCCGCACCCCCGGAGGGCCCCCGAAAAGCCGTCGCATGGACCGGCAGAAGGCTGAGCCCCCATCCGCCCGCCGCCATCGCCCCCTCCACGAGCCCGGTCCGCTCCGGCACGATCACCAGCCTCATGACGGCCCACCACCACAGCCCACCGCCCACGAGCACGGCCAGCCCCAGCCCGAGGGCGGCCACCGGCACGTGTGCGGACACGCGTCGCGCCATGGCTGCCTCCCTCCGGTCCACGCTAGACCGGCGCGGTCACCCAGAGGGAGGCGCACCGGACGCAAGCCCGGCGCACAGGCCCCGGGCGGGCCGGGGAATTGTGCGCCGGATTCCCTCGCCGACGCCGGACGACGGCTCTCGTGCGCCGGCCCCGCGCGACTCCGGTTCTACGCACTCTCCACCGGAACCACCCGACCTGCCCGGTCAGGCGCTCTCCGCCTGGAACATCCACGCATGCTTCTCAAGGTCGGCCGTGAGCGAGATCAGGATGTCCTGGCTCACCGGGTCCGGGTCCGCGGTCACCGTGATGCGCTCGCGCATACGGTCGATGACCGCGCCGAGGGCGTCCACGAGAGTGCGCACGGCGGCGACGTCCTTGATCCAGCCGTCCGGCACTCCGCCGATCGCGCTCTTGGACGCCACCGTCGCGGCCCGCCCGTCAGGGGAGACGCCGATCGCCGAGCAGCGCTCGGCCACGGTGTCGGAGTGCAGCCGGGCCGTGTCGACCACCTCGTCGAGCTGCAGGTGCACGGAGCGGAATCGGGGGCCCATGACGTTCCAGTGGACCTGCTTGGCCACGAGTCCGAGATCCACGAGATCGACGAGCGCGCCCTGAAGCGCTTCACCGACCGTCTTCAGGTCGGCATCGGACAGTGGGCTCTTCACGACAGACATGCGTTCCTCCAGCTCGATTGCAGGATCATCACCACCATGACATACCGGCCTGAGCGGAACATTTCGAGCTTCCCGTGCGCGCTTCACACGACCTACGACGGCTTACGCCGGAGCGCCGAACCGCACAGGGTTCACGCCGGCGCACACGGTTCACGGCAGTGCACAGGAGTCCACGGCGTACGCGGCAGTCAGCGGCGGGGGCCTTTTCGGCTCGGGTACCCGTTCGCCGGAAACGCGAAAAACCCCGGCCCGCCACCCTCATGAGGGCAGCGGCCGGGGCTCGGCCCGCATCACACCGGCTCGGACCTGAACCGAGCCGCTTCAACCGGACCGCACCGAACCTCGTACCGACGGCACACAGGCCGCAGGGACGACGGATCAGGCAGCGACGACGTCGACAGCTTCTGCCGGCGCCTTGATGGTCACCCGCTCCGTCGGCACACCCGCCACCGACGTCACGGAGACGGAATTGAGCATCGGGCGTACCGGCGCGGGCAACGGCTCGCTCGCCGCCGACTCGGCCAGCTCCGCCAGCGAGAGTTCGTCGCTCACTTCACGCATGAGCTCTGACATCCGTACGTCCAGCGCGTCGCAGATCGCGGAGAGCAGTTCGGAGGACGCCTCCTTCTGCCCCCGCTCCACCTCGGATAGATAGCCGAGTGAAACTCGGGCGGACGAGGAGACTTCGCGCAGAGTACGGCCCTGGCGCTGGCGCTGCCGACGCAGCACGTCACCCAGCAGGCGACGGAGCAGAATCATCGGTGGCTCCCTCCTCGGACCGCGTAGCCGCATCCTTCACGCCCCACCGTACCGCCTCGCGCTGCGGCCGTGCGGGGAGCGATGTCGTGTTCACTCAGGGCTGCAAACATCAATTCCCCCCGTTCTGTTCCGTATCCTGTGCCCGCGCATTTTCGCGTAGTTCACCGGAGAGCAGTTCGAGCACGCTCCGTACACTCTCTCTACGGATTTCCGCCCGGCCGCCGTTCAATCGCAGAGCGACCACTTTCTCACCGCCGTATGGTCCCGATACGGCCACGAAGACGGTCCCGACCGCGTGGCCGTCCTGTGGCTCGGGACCCGCGACGCCCGTGGTGGCGATACCCCAGGCCGCTCCCAGGAGGGCCCGCACACCGGCCGCCATCTGCTTCGCGACCTCGGGATCCACCGCTCCGCGCTCCGCCAGAAGGGTCCCGTCGACGCCGAGGACGTCCCGCTTCAGGGCCGTCGCGTACGCCGTGACGGAGCCGCGGAAGGCCGCCGAGGCTCCCGGAACGGCGGTCAGCTCCGCGGCCACCAGGCCACCGGTGAGGGACTCCGCGACGGCGAGGGTCTGGCCACGCTCCGCGAGCAGCTCCAGGATCCGGGCCGCTGTGATCATGGGTTCGCTCGCGGGACCGGCCGTGAAAGCGGGCGCCGGACCGGGCTCGGGACCGGACATGCGTTCCCGGGACGGCTCGGGGGTGGGATCCGGCGCGGAATCCGTCATCGATCGTCCATGGCCGTTCCGCGCTCCTTGGCCAGCCCTCTCCGCCTCAGCACGATCGCCTGTCGCACATAGTCCAGTCCGGTGACCACCGTCAGCACGACGGCGAGCGCCATCACCCAGAAGCGGAGAGTGGCGAGCGGCCCGGTCAGCGCCAGGACGTACATCCCGACCGCCGTGCCCTGGGCGAGCGTCTTCAGCTTGCCGCCCCGACTGGCCGGAATCACTCCATGACGGATCACCCAGAACCGCATCAGGGTGATTCCCAGCTCGCGGCAGAGGATGACACCGGTCACCCACCAGGGCAGGTCACCCAGCGCGGAGAGACTGATCAGACCGGCCGCCATGATCGCCTTGTCGGCGATGGGGTCGGCGATCTTCCCGAAATCGGTGACCAGGTTGTACGTACGCGCCAGATGGCCGTCGAAGACATCGGTGATCATGGCGACGGCGAACGCCGCCCACGCCCAGGCGCGCCAGACGGGGTCGTAACCGCCGTCCTGGAGCAGGAGGAGCACGAAAGCGGGCACCAGAACCAGCCGGAGCATGGTCAGAATGTTGGCGATGTTCCACAGGCTGGCCTGATTGACGGCCGCAGCGCCCAGCTTGCCACCGGGTGCGGGCCTACCGGTGCCGCCCCCGGCGGACGCCGGCACTCCGGTCATCTGCCGGCCTCCTCGCCCGGAATCCGGCCTCCGCCGTCCTGAGCCCCGGAGCCGCCCGATGCGACCAGCGCTACCGACTCACGGACCGCCCCAGCAGCCGCCGGAACCGGATGATCCCCTTCCGGAAGGCCGATGAATTCGGCCACCAGATCGACGCCCTCCGTGCCGACGGCCTTCGCCATGACCATGCGGCCGGGCGTCAGGCCCTCGCTCGCGGTGAACACCACCTGACCGTCCGTCTCGGGGGCCTGGTGAGCGGCCCGCCCGATCGCGCCGTCCTCGGTGTCCACCGACTCGACGAGCACCTCCAGGCTCTCCCCCAGCCGCTCCTCGGCGCGCTGCGCGGTCAGCTCCTCCGCCAGCCGCGACAGATGCGCGAGCCGCTCGGCGACGGCCTCCCCGTCCAGCTTGTTCTCGTACGAGGCGGCTTCCGTGCCCTCCTCGTCCGAGTAGCCGAACACTCCGATGGCGTCCAGACGCGCATGCGTGAGGAAGCGCTCCAGTTCGGCGAAGTCCGCCTCGCTCTCGCCGGGGAACCCCACGATGAAGTTGGAGCGCACACCGGCCTGCGGGGCCTTGCCCCGGATGGTCTCCAGCAGTTCGAGGAACCGCTCGGTGTCCCCGAAGCGGCGCATGGCGCGCAGTACGCCGGGCGCGGAGTGCTGGAAGGAGAGATCGAAGTACGGCGCGATCCCGGGCGTCGAGGTCAGGACGTCGATCAGGCCGGGCCGCATCTCGGCGGGCTGGAGATAGCTGACTCGTACACGCTCGATGCCGTCGACCGCCGCCAGCTCCGGCAGCAGGGTCTCCAGAAGCCGGATGTCGCCGAGGTCCTTGCCGTACGAGGTGTTGTTCTCGGATACGAGCATGACCTCCTTCACGCCCTGCTCGGCCAGCCAGCGCGTCTCGCCGAGGACATCGCCGGGGCGGCGGGAGATGAAGGAGCCGCGGAAGGAGGGGATGGCGCAGAACGTGCAGCGCCGGTCGCATCCGGAGGCGAGCTTCACGGACGCGACGGGGCTGGTGCCGAGTCTGCGCCGCAGGGGTGCGCGCGGGCCGGAGACGGGCGCGACGCCCGCCGGGAGATCCGCGGGGGCCTCGGCGGGGCCCGTCCGGTCGCCGTGGCCCGGCAGGGCCACCTCGGACGCCTGCTGCCGTTCGACGGGGCTGAGCGGCAGCAGTTTGCGCCGGTCGCGCGGGGTGTGGGAGGCGTGGACGCCGCCGCTGAGGATGGTCTGGAGCCGATCGGAGATGTCGGCGTAGTCGTCGAAGCCGAGTACTCCATCGGCCTCGGGCAGCGCTTCGGCCAGTTCCTTGCCGTACCGCTCGGCCATACAGCCGACCGCGACCACGGCCTGGGTTCTGCCGTGGTCCTTGAGGTCGTTGGCTTCGAGGAGGGCGTCGACGGAGTCCTTCTTGGCGGCCTCGACGAAGCCGCAGGTGTTGACGACCGCGACATCCGCGTCGGCCGCGGCATCGACCAGTTCCCAGCCGTCCGCTGCCAAGCGGCCTGCTAGCTCCTCGGAGTCCACCTCGTTACGGGCGCAGCCAAGAGTGACGAGGGCGACGGTACGGCGTTCGGGCATGGGCTCAGACTACTTTGTCCCGGCCCAGGTCCTCGCCGGAGCACCCTGCGCACCGGCGGCGGGGCCCCCGCGGTCCGGGGTGCCGGCCGTGCGGAGCGCCCTTGAGGATCGACGCTCCCCGTGCCCTCCGGTCTTCGCCTCCGTGCCCCGCCCTTCGGGGCGGCGTCCCCCGAAACTCGCCCGGCCGCCCATCCCGGCCGGGTCCGGATGACCGGTTCCGTTCCGGCCGACCGGACCTCCCGAGCGTCCGCTCTACCCGGCCTCGGGGTCGCCCTTGGTGTACGAAAGCCGCTCCACCTGGCCGCGCTTGAACTCGTCCCCGACCTTCTTCCCGTTCACGAACAGTTCGATCGCCCCGGCGTTCCCGAGGATGAGATCGATCCGCTCGTCGTCCTGGAAGGTCTTGGACTGGCCCTTCCCGAGCGTCCCGTCAAAAATGATCTTGCCGTTGTGCGATTTGGCCGAGATCCAGCTCTTGGCCTCCATCACCGTGAGCCTGACGGTGACCTTGTCCTTCGGGACGGCCGCGATGGCGTCACTCTGCGAGGGGACGGGCTTGGGGTCGGCGGGCTTGCTGCTGGACGGCTTGCCCTTGCCGGGGGATTTGTCGGCGGCCGGCCCCTCGGCCACCTGGCCGCTCTTGGTGCCCTCGTCGTCTCCGCTGCTGAAGAGCGTGAAGCCGACGAAGCCGATCACCACGACGATCGCGGCGACCATCGCGGCGGTCCAGTTGGGACGGCGGCGCTCGGGCCGGATACGTTCGGCCTCGAACATCGGTGCGGCGGGAGTCGGGGCCGGTCGGCCGCCGTGCCCGAAGTCGTACTGTTCGACGAGCGGGCCGGGATCGATCCCCACGGCCCGCGCGATCATACGGATGTGCCCGCGCGCGTACACGTCCCCGCCGCTGCGGGTGAAATCGTCCTCTTCGATCGCATGGATGATCGGGACACGCACACGGGTGGTGGCACTGATCTCGTCGACGGTCAGACCGGAGTCGATACGCGCCTGCTGAAGCACATGACCGATCGAGGGCCGGTCCTCCTGGGCGGAAGGCTGTTCCTCCCGGGCGGAAGGCCGGTCGTCTTCGGGTGAGTTGCCGATGGACACGAGGGTGCCTTTCGAGCGTGTAACCACCTGCTGGAGGTTCAGTCTATGGGTGGTACGAAAGGGTGGGGCAAGCGGGCGGAGCGAGTTTGTACGCCATCGGAATGGCCAGCGTGCTTCCGTGGTGGCGGAACATACTCCTCCGTCCCTTCATCCAACTTGACGTGCAGTCGGGGGAAACGGTTGCTCACCCATCCCGTACGAGTGGGACTCGCCCGGCTCGTGCGGGTGAACCCTCCCTTCCGGGAGTGTCGGGGCTCCGCCGCTCCAGGGCCGGATTCCGCCGGTCCATGTCGCGCCGTCGCACTCCGGCCCCGCCGGACGCGCCTGCCCGGGACTCCCTACTCCTGTGAAGGAGACTCCCCCCGGATCACGGCGAGCACGCCATCCAATTCGTCGGGCTTCACCAGGACATCGCGCGCCTTGGAGCCCTCGCTCGGCCCGACGATGTTGCGAGACTCCATCAGATCCATCAGCCGGCCTGCCTTCGCGAAGCCGACGCGCAGCTTGCGCTGGAGCATGGAGGTGGACCCGAACTGGGTGGACACGACCAGTTCGGCGGCCTGGCAGAGCAGGTCCAGATCGTCGCCGATGTCCTCGTCGATCTCCTTCTTCTGCTTGGAGCCGACGGTGACGTCGTCCCGGAAGACGGGGGTCATCTGGTCCTTGCAGTGCTGGACGACGGCCGCGACCTCGTCCTCGGTCACGAACGCGCCCTGCATCCGGGTGGGCTTGTTGGCTCCCATCGGCAGGAAGAGGCCGTCGCCCTTGCCGATCAGCTTCTCCGCGCCCGGCTGGTCCAGGATGACCCGGCTGTCGGCGAGCGAGGAGGTCGCGAAGGCGAGACGTGAGGGCACGTTCGCCTTGATCAGACCGGTGACGACATCCACGGACGGCCGCTGCGTTGCCAGCACCAGATGGATGCCCGCCGCACGCGCCAGCTGGGTGATACGGACGATGGCGTCCTCCACATCACGTGGTGCGACCATCATCAGATCCGCCAGCTCGTCCACGATGACCAGGAGATACGGATAGGGCTGCAGCTCACGCTCACTGCCCTCGGGCAGCTTGACCTTGCCACTGCGAATGGCCTGGTTGAAGTCGTCGATATGCCGGTAGCCGAAGGCCGCGAGGTCGTCGTAGCGCAGATCCATCTCGCGTACGACCCACTGGAGGGCCTCGGCGGCCCGCTTGGGGTTGGTGATGATCGGGGTGATCAGATGCGGAATGCCCTCGTACGCGGTCAGCTCGACCCGCTTGGGGTCGACGAGGACCATCCGGACGTCCTCGGGGGTGGCCCTTATCATCACCGAGGTGATCAGGCAGTTGATGCAGGACGACTTGCCGGAACCGGTTGCGCCGGCGACGAGCACATGCGGCATCTTGGCGAGGTTGGCCATCACATAGCCGCCCTCGACGTCCTTGCCGAGCGCGACCAGCATCGGATGGTCGTCCTCGGCGGCGTCCGCGAGGCGCAGCACATCACCGAGATTGACCATCTCGCGGTCGGTGTTGGGGATCTCGATGCCGACCGCGGACTTGCCGGGGATCGGCGAGATGATGCGGACGTCGGGGCTGGCGACGGCGTACGCGATGTTCTTGGTGAGCGCGGTGATCCGCTCGACCTTCACCGCCGGTCCCAGCTCCACCTCGTACCGCGTCACCGTCGGGCCGCGGGTGAAGCCGGTGACGCGCGCGTCGACCTTGAACTCCATGAAGACATTGGTCAGCGAGGCGACGATCGCGTCATTCGCGGCGCTGCGCGTCTTGCCGGGCCCGCCGCGCTCCAGCAGGTCGAGCGAGGGCAGCGAGTAGGTGATGTCCCCGGCGAGCTGGAGCTGCTCGGCGCGCGCCGGCAGAGGCCGGGACTCCTCGGGCGCGGGTTTGGTCAGATCGGGTACGGATCCCTGCCCGGCCGAATCCGCCCGCCCCACGGGTTCGGCGGGGACGGTGCTTCCGGGAGATCCGGGCGGGCCCGCGGGCCGCTCCGGTTCCCGGGCGGGCGGCACCGGAGACGCGGCGCGCTGCCGGTCGGCCGTGACGTCCCTGGTCAGATCGGCGACCAGCGGTGAGGGCGGCAGGCCGTTGTACACGGCGCCGTCGAGCGCGGCCGCCGCTGCCGCCGCCACGTCCACGGCGTCCATCGGGCGGTCCAGCGCGGGCTGTACGGAGCCCCTGCGTGGTTTACGGCGCCGGGAGAGGGCCTCCGCCTCGGCCTGGTCGGGGTCGTACTCCGGCGCTTCGCTCCGGCGCGCGGAGCTCCGTCCGCGCGCGGGTGCCGACTCGCGCCACTGGTCCTCGTAACGCCGGTCGTCGTCGGTCACGACGTCCGCCTCGGGCTCGTACGGGGGCTGGACGAGCCCCAGTCTGGAGCCGAGGAGCCGGAGTCGCTGCGGGATGGCGTTGACGGGCGTCGCGGTGACGACGAGAAGCCCGAAGAGGGTCAGCAGGACGAGCAGCGGCACGGCGAGGACTTCACCCATGGTGAAGATCAGCGGCGTGGACGCGGCCCAGCCGATCAGGCCGCCGGCGTCCTGCATCGCGTCGGTGCCGTCGTCCCGGCCCGGAGAGCCGCAGGCGATGTGGACCTGACCGAGCACGCCGATGACGAGGGCGGAGAGACCGATCACGATCCGGCCGTTCGCCTCGGGCCTCTCCGGATAGAGGATCAGTCGTACGGCGATGGCGCCGAGCAGTATCGGCACCAGGAGGTCGAGCCGGCCGAAGGCCCCGGTCACCAGCATCTCGACGAGATCGCCGACCGGGCCGCGGAGATTGGACCAGGTCCCGGCCGCGACGACCAGCGCGAGGCCGAGGAGGAGCAGCGCGAGCCCGTCCTTGCGGTGCGCCGGGTCGAGCCCTTTCGCGCCACGCCCTATGCCGCGGAACATCGCCCCCACCGCGTGCGCGAGACCGAGCCAGAGGGCGCGCGCCAGGCGATACACGCCCCCCGTGGGGGAAGGCGCCGGTTTGGGTGCGGGCTTCTTCGCCGCCGTCTTTTTCGCGGGCCCGGCCGACGACTTCTTCGCGGGCGCGGACTTCTTCGCGGCGGCCTTCTTGGCGGGTGCCGCCTTCTTCGCGGCTGCGGAGGCACCGCTCGTACGGCCGGGGCGCGGCTTCGCGGTGCCGGCCGCGCCCTGGGATCCCTTGCCGGACGTACGTGAGGCCATGACGGTGAGGTTACCGGTGTGAGAGGCGGTGGACACGTGTGCCTCCGGGTTCACCCCAACGTGTCGCCCTGCGGGAACGCGAAGGTGACGCCCCCTCAGACGTTGCGCCGACGCCGCTGACCAGGAGATCCGCCGTGGCCGGTGACCGAGGTGGCGTCGGGGTGGTCAGTTCTGCGACGGCAGCGGAGACGGTCCGCCCGTGCCCGGTTCCAGGGCGTCCAGCGCTCGGCGCAAACCCGTGAGTTTGCGTTCGAGATGGGCCGCGGTGGCGACGGCGGCCGCGTCGGCGGAGTCGTCGTCGAGCTGTTTGGAGAGCGCTTCCGCCTGCTCCTCGACCGCCGCGAGACGTGCCGAAAGCTCGGCGAGCAGCCCCGCGGTCTCCTTGCCGCGGGACGACCCCGCCCCCGCGCCCGGCTGTCCGCCCCCTTCGAGCTGGAGCCGCAGCAGCGCGGCCTGTTCGCGCAGTTGGCAGTTCTTCATGTACAGCTCGACGAAGACCGAGACCTTGGCGCGCAGCACCCAGGGGTCGAACGGCTTCGAGATGTAGTCGACCGCGCCCGCCGCGTAACCCCGGAAGGTGTGGTGCGGACCGTGGTTGATCGCGGTCAGGAAGATGATCGGGATGTCCCGTGTCCGCTCCCGCCGTTTGATGTGCGCAGCCGTCTCGAATCCATCCATTCCGGGCATTTGCACATCAAGTAGAATCACCGCGAAATCGTCTGTCAGCAGCGCCTTGAGCGCTTCCTCCCCTGACGATGCCCGCACCAGCGTCTGATCGAGCGCGGAGAGAATGGCCTCCAGCGCCAGCAGATTCTCCGGCCGGTCATCGACCAGGAGGATCTTGGCCTTCTGCACCATGCCCCGTCCTCCTCGCCCCGGCTTGGGGCCTCCCCGGCTCCTTGAGCACAGGGGGCGCGCCGAGCGCCGCCCCAGGGGACGACTCCCTTGCGCCGCCCGTCCTTGTGCCGGTCATGGTAGCCGCACCCCGCCCGCCGCCACACCCTGTCACCAGGATGTCACTGTGCACGGAGCCAAAACGCAGCGGAAGCCCAGAAGGTTCCCCGGATGCCACCGTCTCACACACCATCAACCACCGTCATTCGGCAACTGACAGAGATTCGAACACGATTCACTCACTGTCCACGCATCCACTGCTCCATCACCGAGAGCAGATGGTCGGGATCCACCGGCTTGGTCACATAGTCGGAAGCGCCCGACTCGATGGCCTTCTCCCGGTCGCCCTTCATGGCCTTCGCGGTGAGGGCGATGATCGGCAGCCCGGCGAACTGGGGCATCCTGCGGATCGCGGTCGTCGTGGCGTATCCGTCCATCTCCGGCATCATGATGTCCATCAGCACGACCGTCACATCGTCGTGCTGCTCCAGGACTTCGATGCCCTCCCGCCCGTTCTCGGCGTACAGCACCGACAGACCGTGCTGCTCCAGGACGCTGGTCAGCGCGAAGACATTGCGGATGTCGTCGTCGACGATCAGGACCTTCTCGTTGTCGAAGTCGAAGGTGCGCCTCGGCTCCGGGACCGCCTCCTGAGCACCCGCGGCGTCCCCTGCATCCGTGGCCCGACCGTCCCGGACCTGGCTCTCCTGCCCGGCGGCCCCGGCGCTCCGCCTGCCCCGCCCTCCCGCGGTCGGCAGTGCGGCCCGTTCCCCCATCCCGCTCAGCGCCTTCCGGCGGCGGAAGAGGGTGGCCGGACCCGAGTCGCCCCCGGGCACCATCCGCTCGGGCCGCTCCGGCGGAGCGCTGATCTCCGCGCCCTGGCCGGCCTCCCCCGATCCGTATCCGTGGGACAGCGGTTCGCTGGGGTGGAGGGGCAGATAGAGCGTGAACGTCGAGCCCCGGCCGGGTTCGCTCGCCGCGTGGATCTCGCCGCCGAGCAGCCGCGCGATCTCCCGGCTGATCGACAGCCCCAGGCCCGTACCGCCGTACTTACGGCTGGTCGTGCCGTCGGCCTGCTTGAACGCCTCGAAGATCACCCGCATCTTGCCCGCCGCGATCCCGATCCCGGTGTCGGTGACGGAGAAGGCGATCAGATCGGCGTCCGCGTCCTGGAGCGAGCCGCCCTCCAGCAACTGCTCCCGGATCGACTGGGGGACATCCGCGCCCGCCGGCCGGATCACCAGCTCCACAGCCCCGGAGTCCGTGAACTTCACCGCGTTCGACAGCAGATTGCGCAGCACCTGCAGCAGCCGCTGCTCGTCCGTGTGCAGCGTCGCGGGCAGCTCCGGAGAGACCCGTACGGAGAAGTCGAGCCCCTTCTCGGCCGTCAGCGGCCGGAAAGTGGCCTCCACATAGTCGACGAGCTGCACCAGCGCGATACGGGTCGGGCTGACGTCCATCTTGCCCGCCTCGACCTTCGACAGATCGAGGATGTCGTTGATCAGCTGCAACAGGTCGGAGCCGGCCCCGTGGATCGTCTCGGCGAACTCCACCTGCTTCGGCGAGAGATTCCCCTCCGCGTTGTCCGCGAGCAGCTTGGCCAGGATGAGGAGCGAGTTCAGCGGCGTCCGCAGCTCGTGGGACATGTTCGCCAGG
Organism: Streptomyces sp. NPDC004838; assembly: GCF_053600955.1. NCBI lineage: Bacteria > Bacillati > Actinomycetota > Actinomycetes > Kitasatosporales > Streptomycetaceae > Streptomyces > Streptomyces sp. NPDC004838. The sequence continues at coordinate 32,773 of NZ_JBSGAW010000047.1, forward strand.
AACTCGCTCTTGTAGCGCATCGAGACCGCGAGCTGCTCGGCGCGCTCCTCCAGCACCTGCCGGGCCTCTTCGATCTCGGTGTTCTTGACCTCGATGTCCCGGTTCTGCTGCGCCAGCAGCTCGGCCTTGTCCTCCAGCTCGGCGTTGGAGGACTGGAGTGCCTTCTGCCGGTTCTCCAGCTCCGCCGAACGCTCCCGCAGTTGCTCGGTCAGCTCCTGCGACTGCTTCAGCAGAACCTCGGTCTTGGTGTTGACGCTGATCGTGTTGACGCTCGTCGCGATCATCTCGGCGATCTGGTTGAGGAAGTCCCGCTGGATCTGGGTGAACGGCTGGAACGACGCCAGCTCGATCACGCCGAGGACCTTCCCCTCGAACAGCACCGGCAGCACGATCACATGCGCCGGAGACGCCTCACCGAGCCCCGAGGAGATCTTCAGATACCCCGGCGGCACATTGACCTGGATGGTCCGCTTCTCCTCCGCGGCCGTCCCGATCAGCGTCTCGCCCGGCCGGAACGACGTGGGCATCAGCCCCGCGGAGTAGCCGTAACTGCCCCTCATGACCAGTTCGTACGACAGTTCCCCGTTCCCCGAGACATCCGAGCTGCCGCCCGTCGACATCGCCATGAAGAACGCGCCGTGCTGCGCCGAGACGACCGGTGTCAGCTCGCTCATGATCAGCGAGGCCACGTCGTCGAGGTCGCGCCTGCCCTGCATCAGACCGGAGATACGGGCCAGGTTGCCCTTGAGCCAGTCCTGCTCCTCGTTGGCGAGTGTGGTGTCACGGAGGTTCGCGATCATCGTGTTGATGTTGTCCTGGAGGACCTGGATCTCACCGGCCGCGTCCACATCGATCTTGAGGTTGAGATCACCGCGCGTCACCGCGGTGGCGACGGCCGCGATCGCCCGCACCTGCCGGGTCAGATTCCCGGCCATCTCGTTCACGGACTCGGTCAGGTCACGCCAGGTGCCGTCGACGTCCCGTACGCGGGCCTGACCGCCCAACTGCCCGTCCGTGCCCACCTCGCGGGCCACCCGCGTGACCTCGCCGGCGAACGAGGAGAGCTGGTCGACCATGGTGTTGATGGTCGTCTTCAGCTCCAGGATCTCGCCCCGCGCATCGATGTCGATCTTCCTGGTGAGATCGCCCTTGGCGATGGCGGTGGTGACCGTGGCGATCTGCCGCACCTGCCAGGTCAGATTGGACGCCATCGAGTTCACGGACTCGGTGAGGTCCTTCCAGGTCCCGGAGACCCCCGGCACCTGTGCCTGTCCGCCCAGTTCGCCCTCGGTGCCCACCTCACGCGCGACGCGGGTGACCTCGTCCGCGAACGACGACAGCGTCGTCACCATGGTGTTGACGGTCTCGGCCAGCTCCGCGAACTCACCACGGGCCTCGACGGTCACCTTCTTCGTCAGATCGCCGTTGGCGACGGCCGCGGAGACGCGGGCGATGTTCCGCACCTGGTTCGTCAGGTTGTTGGCCATCAGGTTGACGTTGTCGCTGAGGTCCTTCCAGATGCCGGTGACGCCTCGCACCCGCGCCTGACCGCCCAGGACGCCCTCCGTACCGACCTCGCGGGCGACCCTGGTCACCTCGTCGGCGAAGTCGGACAGCTGGTCCACCATCGTGTTCACGGTCGTCACCAGTTCGAGGATCTCGCCCTTGGCGTCGACGGTGATCTTCTTCGACAGATCGCCCTTGGCGACCGCCGTGGTCACCTCGGCGATGCTGCGGACCTGCGAGGTCAGATTGTTCGCCATGAAGTTGACGGACTGGGTGAGGTCCTTCCAGGTGCCGGAGACACCCTGCACCTCGGCCTGGCCGCCCAGCATGCCCTCGGTGCCCACCTCACGGGCGACCATGGTGACCTGCTCGGCGAAGTCCGAGAGCTGGTCCACCATCGTGTTGATGGTGTTCTTCAGCTCCAGAATCTCACCACGGGCGTCGACCTCGATCTTCTGCGACAGATCGCCGCGCGCGACGGCGGTGGCGACCTGCGCGATGTTACGGACCTGATCGGTGAGGTTGCCCGCCATGCCGTTGACGGAGTGCGTCAGATCGCGCCACACCCCGGCGACGCCCGGCACCTGGGCCTGACCGCCGAGCCGTCCGTCCGTACCCACCTCGCGGGCCACCCGCGTGACCTGGTCGGCGAAGGCGGAGAGCTGGTCCACCATCGTGTTGATGGTGTTCTTCAGCTCCAGAATCTCACCACGGGCGTCCACATCGATCTTCTGCGACAGATCACCCCGCGCGACGGCCGTCGTCACCTGGGCGATCTGCCGGACCTGTGAAGTCAGGTTCCCCGCCATGAAGTTGACGGAGTCGGTCAGCTCCTTCCAGGTGCCGCTGACGCCGTCGACCCGGGCCTGACCGCCCAGCCGACCCTCTGTACCCACATCGCGGGCCATGCGGGTGACCTGGTCGGCGAACGAGGACAGCTGCGCCACCATCGTGTTGACGGTGTTCTTCAGCTCCAGCATCTCCCCGGCCACATCGACCGTGACCTTCTGCGACAGATCACCATTGGCCACCGCCGTCGTCACCTGCGCGATGTCCCGCACCTGACCGGTCAGATTGCGGAAGGCCGTGTTCACCGAGTCGGTGAGGTCCTTCCACGTACCAGCCGCACCGGGCACCCCCGCCTGGCCGCCGAGCCGGCCCTCGACGCCGACCTCACGGGCAACCCGTGTGACCTCGGAACCGAAGGACTGAAGCTGGTCCACCATCGTGTTGACGGTGTTCTTCAGCTCCAGCATCTCCCCGGCCACATCGACCGTGACCTTCTGCGACAGATCACCGTTCGCCACCGCCGTCGTCACCTGCGCGATATCGCGCACCTGAGTGGTGATGTTGCGGAACACGGTGTTGACGGAATCCGTGAGGTCCTTCCACGTACCGGCCGCGCCCGGCACCTGCGCCTGGCCGCCGAGCAGTCCCTCGCCGCCGACCTCGCTGGCGACCCGCGTGACCTCGTCCGCGAACGTACGCAGCGTCTCCGTCATCTGGTTGGCGGTCTCGGCGAGCTGGGCGACCTCGCCGCGCGCGTTGACCGTGACCTTCTGCGAGAGGTCGCCGTTCGCGACCGCGGTGGTCACCTCGGCGATGGCCCGGACCTGCGAGGTCAGATTGCCGGCCATGGTGTTGACCGAGTCGGTGAGGTCCTTCCACACACCGGCGACACCGGGGACCTCGGCCTGACCGCCCAGCATCCCCTCCGTACCGACCTCACGGGCCACCCGTGTGACCTCCGAGCCGAGGGACTGGAGCTGGTCCACCATCGTGTTGACGGTGTTCTTCAGCTCCAGCATCTCCCCGTCGACATGGACGGTGACCTTCTGCGACAGATCGCCCTTGGCCACGGCCGTGGTCACCAGCGCGATGTCCCGCACCTGCGCGGTCAGCCGGAACGCCATGGTGTTCACGGAGTCCGTCAGCCCCTTCCAGGAACCGGACATTCCGCGTACCTGGGCCTGGCCGCCGAGCTTGCCCTCGGTGCCGACCTCCAGCGCCACCCGCGTCACCTCGTCGGTGAACGCAGACAACTGGTCCACCAGGCTGTTCACGGTCCGCGCGACCTTGAGGAACTCACCGCGCAGCGGGCGTACGACGCCGTCGGCGCCCGGCGAACGCAGCTCCATCCGCTGATCGAGATCGCCGTCGGCGACCGCGGAGAGCACCCGGCCCACCTCGGAGACCGGCCGCGCGAGGTCGTCCACGAGCGCGTTCGAGGCGTCGATCGCGGCGGACCAGGAACCCTCGCAGGCACCTGTCTCCAGCCGCTCGGTCAGTTTCCCCTCACGGCCGACCACTCGGCGTACGCGCGCCAGCTCACCCGTGAGATGCAGATTACGGTCCGCGACCTCGTTGAAGACGGCCGCGATCTCGGCCATCACATCGTCGCCCGACACGGTCAGACGCCTGCGGAAGTTCCCGTCCCGCATGGACACCAGAGCGGCCAGCAGCCTGTTCAAGGCCGCCGCGTCCACCTCCGTCGTCCCATTGCTCCGGGATCGTCCGCCTTTTGCGCGCGCGCTCTTCGCACGCGCAGCCACGCCAGACTCCACCGTGTCCCTCCCGCAGGGGTTGACCGTACTGCCCTGTCCCGTACCAGCAGCCTGCCCAGTGTTTCACCCGCACCGAACCAGGCCATAACAGTTCGGCAGCTTCGCACAGCTCCCCGCCCCCGGAGGGCGGAAACAGCGGCAACCGGCATCCGCTCGGACTGCGAAGGTAAGTAACCTGGCATCCGGCTGTCCAACCGCCCCGGTCCGCCCGGCTGGGGCAAAACGGGCGCGAGAACCGAAACCGGGCACCCGGGAGGGGCAGGCCGATCATGGCAGAGCCGGGCGTCGACACACGTACGAGGAGTCCTGTGATCACCGCTCGGGCGGCCGCCAGCTTCGACCCCGTCGGGCGGTCCGTGGCGACCGCGCGCGCCTTTGTTCGCGACACCCTCCACGGCTGGGGATACAGCGATGTCGTCGACGACGCCGTCGTCCTCACCAGCGAACTGGTGACCAATGCCATCGTCCATGCCGGCACCTCGGCCGATGTGCTCTGTCTGCGTACGGAGAACAGCGCCCGGGTCGAGGTCGCCGACCGCTACCCGGAACGCGAGATCCCCATCCAGGGCGCCGCGCACGCCTTCGCCGCCCTCGACAGCGAGAACGGCCGCGGGCTGCTCCTCTGCTCGGCTCTCGCCACCCGCTGGGGAGTCGAGTACACGTCCACGTACAAGCAGGTCTGGTTCGAACTCGATCTTCCCCAGCGCGCGGTGGGCACCCGGTCCGCGGGCCCGGTACTGCCGACGCCGATGCTCCCCGTCGCCGACGAGCGGGTACGGGTGGCGGTCGCCCAGATCGACAGAACCGGCTCGATCACCGTCTGGAACGAGGACGCGGAGCATCTGTTCGGTTACGCGGCCGATCAGGTCATCGGCAAACAGCTGACCGACTTCGCCGCCTGGCCGCACACACCGGGCATCGGCACCGGCATCGCCGAGGCCCTTCAGCTCTCACGCTGGGAGGGCAGCTACGGCGTCCGCGACACCAACGGCAGGGTCATCCCCGTCTACGCCTCGCATCTGCGGGTCCGTGACACCCAGGGCGAGCCCTCCACCGTCTGTCTCCTCGTCCGGGACGACGAGCGCGCGGTCCTCCAGACCCCTCAGCGGGGTCCCGTGACCGATTCCGGAGCCGAAGCCCTTTCCGCGGACCCCTTCGAGGTCTTCATCGGCTCTCCCGCCCCCGACGACCTCGACGGACTGCTTCAGCGCACGGTCGAACGCGCCCGCGACATGCTCGACGGCGACGCGGCCTTCCTGCTGCTGGCCACCGACGACGAGACCGAACTGGAGGTACGGGCCACCACCGGGCTCCCCTCTGCGCGCCAGCGATTCGCCCGTGTCCCCGTCGAAGCCGGAACGGGACGGTACGGTTCCGCCCGGATGCCCGCCGTCCACGAGGACCTGGCCTCCGTACCGGGTGCGGTTCCCCTGCTCGGCTCCACCGGGATGCGCTCCGTGGTCACCGTTCCGCTGAAGGTCGAAGGCCGTCTCACGGGATCGCTCGGTGTGGCGGCGGAGGGCGCCGGCCGGTACACCAACGAGGAGGCCCTGCGCCTCCAGTTCGCCGCCGACCGCATCGCCCTCGCCGTCGAGTCCGCCCGCCTCGGCGAACTGGAACGGCTGCGACGAGGTTCGCTCTCCTTCCTCGTGGAGGCGTCCGATCTGCTCGCCGGAACCCTCGACCGGGACCAGACGCTGGCCCTGATGGCGCAGATGACCGTCCCCACCCTGGCCACCTGGTGCGCTGTCTACACCATCGCCGACCAGGCGTCCGACCCCTACCTCAGTTATGTGCTCCACGAGGACGAGGACCGTATCGACGGCCTCAAGGCCCTGCTCTCCAAGATCGCCCCTCCGGAGCCGGTCCCGACCCCCGGCGCCCGTATCTGGACGGCACCCGCCGAGGCCGGCCAGCAGGCGGCCCTGCTCACCTCCAAGCGCGAGCTCGGCCTGGGCTCGACGACGACCGTCTCCTCGGGCATCGGCCCTACCCTCGCCACGGCCGCCGCGGTCGGCGGCGAAACGGTCGTTCTGCCGCTGGTCGCCCGGAACCGCGTCATCGGCATGCTGACCCTGGGCAAACCCTCGGACGACCACTTCCGCCAGGAGATCCTGGAGTTGGCGGAGGATCTCTCCCGGCGGGCGGCCCTCGCCCTCGACAACGCGCGGCTCTACTCCGAGCGGATGGCCATCAGCCAGTCCCTTCAGCGCAGCCTCCTCCCACCGGAGTCCCCGCAGATCCCCGGTGTCGAGGTCGAGGTCATCTACCGTGCCGCCGGCGAGGGCAACGAGGTCGGCGGCGACTTCTACGACGTCTTCCCCATCCGCGACGGTGTGTACGGCTTCGCCATCGGCGACGTCTGCGGTACGGGTCCGGAAGCCGCGGCGGTCACCGGCCTGGCCCGCCACGCCCTCAGGCTCCTGGCCCGTGAGGGCTTCGGTGGCCCCGCCGTCCTGGAACGCCTGAACGCGGCCATCCTCGACGAGGGCGCCCGCAGCCGCTTCATCACGCTGCTCTACGGCGAGTTGTGGCCCCAGGAGGACGGCAGCGCCCATCTCAAGGTCGTCTGCGCCGGCCACCCGCTGCCTCTGCTCCTCCGCCCGGACGGCACGGTGAAACCGGCGGCCGAACCGCAGCCGCTGCTCGGTGTCATAGAGGATCTGGAGCTACACGAGGAAATGGTGACCCTGGACCCCGGTGACGTCCTGCTCTGCGTCACGGACGGCGTCACCGAACGCCGTGAGGGGACCCGGATGCTGGGCGACGAGGGCCTCGCCGAAGTCCTCACCACCTGCACGGGCCTTACCGCGGGCGCGGTCGCATCGCGCGTACTGCGCGCGGTCGAGCGCTTCGCCGCCGAGTCGGCCTCCGATGACATGGCCATCCTCGCCATGCGCATCCCGGAGCCCCGGCAGAGCTGACGGGCTGAGAGAACGAAGAAGGCCCCCGCCATCAGGCGGGGGCCTTCTTCGTTGCACCGAGCCCCAATACGGAATCGAACCGTAGACCTTCTCCTTACCATGGAGACGCTCTACCGACTGAGCTATTGGGGCCAGTTGCCTCGCGGCAACGGGGTAAAGCATACCCCGGACCGCGGGCTTCTTTGAACCATCCGCACCCGCGAGAATCACGGTCGGGTACGCCGCCGGCGATTCATCCCGAAATAGGGGCCGGAAATGCGGAAAGGCCCCGCACCTGTGGTGCGGGGCCTCCCCCTCAATAATTGTTCGGCGGCGTCCTACTCTCCCACAGGGTCCCCCCTGCAGTACCATCGGCGCTGTAAGGCTTAGCTTCCGGGTTCGGAATGTAAC
>NZ_JBSGAW010000048.1:0-30461 GCF_053600955.1 Streptomyces sp. NPDC004838
TGCTGCGCGCGGTCGGCGCGTCCCGCCGCCAGGTCAAGCGCTCGGTGATCCTGGAAGCCATGGTGGTCGGCGCGATCGCCTCCGTCATCGGCTTCGCGGTCGGCCTCGGACTCGCGGTGGGACTGCGGGCCGCGATGGACACCTTCGGCGCGAAGATCCCGAACGGTTCGCTGATCGTCTCCCCCACCGCCGTCATCGCCGCGCTCACCGTCGGTGTGCTGATCACCGTGCTCGCCGCGTGGCTGCCCGCCCGCCGTGCCTCGAAGATCCCGCCGGTCGCGGCGATGGGCAGCGCCCACGCGGTGGCCACCACCAAGTCCCTGGTCGTCCGGAACACCATCGGCGGCATCGTCACCCTGGCCGGCCTCGGGGCCATCTTCGCCGGAGCGGTGACCCGCGGCACCGACGGCCGGATTCTCATCGGGGGCGGTGCCTTCCTGGCGCTCATCGGCATCATCGTGCTCATCCCGCTGCTGTCCCGCCCGATGATCGCGCTGGTGCGACCGCTGCTGCACAAGGTGTTCGGGGTCTCCGGCAAGCTCGCCGGGCAGAACGCGGTCCGTAACCCCCGCCGTACCGGAGCCACCGCCTCCGCGCTGGCGATCGGCCTCACCCTGGTCACCGGACTCACCGTGATGGGCGTCACGCTGGGCCAGGCCATCGACAAGATGACCACGGACGGCGTCCGCGCCGACTACATGGTCACGATGGCCAACGGCGGCTCCCTGGACCAGTCGGCCCTGACCGCGCTGGAGAAGGCGAAGGGCGTCGAGGGGATCTCCCGCCAGCAGATCGCCTATATGGAGGTCAAGGGCGAGGAACGTTCCATCTCCGCCGTCGACCCCGCCGGGGTGCAGAAGGTCTTCAATCTGAAGACGGTCTCCGGCTCGTTCGACACACTGGCCGACGGCCAGGTCGCCATCGCTGAGGAGATCGCCGACAAGTACGGCTGGAAGACCGGTGACGCCATGCCGGCGGTCTTCGACGGCAACGGCGAGAAGGCGACCAAGAACCTGACGATCGGCGCGGTCTTCGAGGACACCGAGTTCCTCGCGCCCTTCATCCTGTCGAACACCGTGACCGCCCCGTTCGAGGCCAAGCCCGACATCCGCGAGATCTGGGTGAAGATGGACGGCGGCGAGACCGAGGCCAATGAGCAGGCCCTGGTGAGCGCGCTGGGCGACAACCCCGGCATGAACGTCATGGACAAGCAGGACATCCGGAACATGTTCGGCGGGCTGATCAACACGATGCTGAACATCATGTACGGCCTGCTGGCGATGGCCCTGATCATCGCGATCCTGGGCGTCGTCAACACCCTGGCCATGTCCGTCTTCGAGCGCCAGCAGGAGATCGGCATGCTGCGGGCGATCGGACTGGACCGCCGCAAGGTCAAGCGCATGATCCGTCTGGAGGCCGTCGTGATCTCGCTCTTCGGCGCGGTGATCGGCGTGGCCCTCGGAACGTTCCTGGCCTGGGCGATCGGCGAGACGTTCAAGAGCGGCATTCCGGGGTACGTGCTGGTCCTGCCGTGGGAGCGGATCGGGATCTTCCTCCTCCTGGCCGGTGTGGTGGGTGTGCTGGCCGCGATGTGGCCCGCCCGCAGCGCCGCGCGGCTGAACATGCTGACGGCCATCAAGACGGAGTAGCGCGACAGCCGTACGGGCAGCGGGTTCGGGAGGCGCGTACGGGCGTTACGGAAGTAGGGAGAGGGTCCCCGCGATCTGGTGTCGCGGGGACCCTCTCGTCGTCCGTCCTGCGTTCGTCTTGCGTTCGTCTTGCGTTCCGTCCCGCGCCTGTCCCGCGTCGGGCTCGTGCGGCTCGCTCGTCCCTCGTTCGGCCCGCTCGCATCGTGGCGGCCCGTGCTGCCCGTGCGGCCCGGTCGCCGCCGGATCGTCGCGAGTGGGCGGTCGGGGGCGGGGTCGGGGTCGGGGCGGTACGGCTGATACGTAAGGCCGCGGCGGCGGTGCTCAGTTCCAGTCGCGGGTGCGCAGGGGCAGCCCGGAACCTCCCTCGTCCGTCGCCTTCACGGCGAGGATCTGGTTGACGCCGATCCGGTTGCGCTCGAAGGCGAGCGCGGAGGCGGCCATGTAGATCCGCCAGACGCGGGCGCGGCCCGGTGAGCTGAGGGTCATCGCCCGACGCCACTGCGCCTCCAGGTTGGCGACCCAGCGCCGCAGGGTGAGGGCGTAGTGCTCACGGATCGACTCGACGTCCCGTACTTCAAAGCCGGCCTCCTCGAGGCCGGCGACGGTACGGCCGAGCGGCGACAGCTCCCCGTCGGGGAAGACGTACCGGTCGATGAACTCGTCGACCCGGTAGGCGGCTTCGTTCTTCTCCGGGCGGCGGGCGATCTGGTGGTTCAGCAGCCGTCCGCCCGGCTTGAGGAGCGCGTGGAGCTGGGTGGCGTACTCCTGGTACCGGACCGAGCCGACGTGCTCGGCCATGCCGATGGAGGAGATGGCGTCGTACGGGCCGTCCCTGACGTCCCGGTAGTCCTGGACGCGGATCTCGACCCGGTCGGTGAGCCCGGCTTCGGCGATGCGCTTACGGGCGTACGTGGCCTGCTCGCGGGAGAGCGTGACGCCGGTGACCTGGACTCCGTACTCCTTGGCCGCGTGCATGGCCATGGAGCCCCAGCCGCAGCCGACGTCGAGCAGCCGGTCGCCCTTCTTGAGGCCGAGCTTGCGGCAGACGAGGTCGAGCTTGTCGCGCTGGGCGTCCTCCAGCGTGGCGTTCTCGGCCTCCCAGTAAGCGCACGAGTAGACCATGGAGGGCCCGAGGACGAGTTCGTAGAAGTCGTTGCCGACGTCGTAGTGGTGGCTGATGGCCTGTTTGTCGCGGTGTTTGGTGTGGGTGGAGCCCCTGCGGCGGCGGGCTTCCTCGACGGGCGGGGGCGGGGGCGGCAGTGCGCCGCCGAGCTGGAGCAGGGTGCGTACGGCGGCTCGCGTACGCGGGTCGCGCAGGGAACGCGGCGGCTGGTCGCCCTGGTCCGACGTCCCCGGTGCGGGCCTTCGCTCCGGCTTCGGGTGCCGTTCCCGCGCCCAGAGGGTGCCGGTCAGCCGGTCGAGGACCGTGTAGAGGTCGCCCTCCACATCGATCTCTCCGGCGACCCACGCCCGCGCGAGCCCCAGCTCCCCCGGACGCCAGAGCAGCCGGCGCAGAGCGCGCCGGTGCCGTACGACGAGCACGGGTCCTTCCGGTGGTCCCGATTCCGATCCGTCCCAGGCCCGTACCCGGACCGGGAATGGCGTCCCCAGCATCTCTTCGGCGAGGGCGGTCAGCCGCAGTGCGGCATCTGCCATGGCTCACACCTCCACGAGCTTTCGACTTGCGGATTGCTGTCTCCTGCAACAAACCGACCACTCTGGGTGCTTCCCGATCGGCGGGATTCCCGACCGCTTTCTCCCCTTAAGCCCCCACTCGGCGGTGCGATTGGGCCGCACGCGGCCCACGGGGACGGCCTTTCGGGGCACGGGAGGCGACGAGGGAACGCGGCGAGGCGATGCGGCGAGGGAACGCGGAAGGGGCGGGGCAGGGGACGCCCGAAGCAGGGGCGCGGAGAGAGGACGGGGAGGGGAGGGGGAGCGCGAGGAGGGGGACGGGGAGGGGGCACAGGCGGGTGTGACGGACGGGCACGGCGTACGAGCACGCCCGAAAAGGCACCGCGGCCGGGCACGGCGAAGGGGCCGCCCGCACCACGGATGGCGGGCGGCCCCTTCGGGCGTGCCGGGATGACCTGCGTCAGTCGCGGGTCAGGACGCCTTGGCCTTCTCCGGAGACGGAGCGGACCCGGCGGCGACGGCCGCGGGGGCCGGCTTGGCGGCCTCGTAGAACTCCTCGCGGGGAGTCTCGATCGCGCCGAGCGAGACGACCTCGCGCTTGAGGAACATCGCGAGCGTCCAGTCCGCGAAGACGCGGATCTTACGGTTCCAGGTCGGCATGGCCAGACCGTGGTAGCCGCGGTGCATGTACCACGCCAGCCGGCCGCGGAGCTTGATCTTCATCTTGCCCATGACGATCATCGCGACGCCCTTGTGCAGCCCGAGCCCGGCGACGGCGCCCTTGTTGGCGTGGCTGTACTCCTTCTGCGGGAAGCCCCGCATGCCGGCGATCACGTTGTCGCCGAGGACCTTGGACTGGCGCAGCGCGTGCTGGGCGTTCGGCGGGCACCAGGCGTTCTCGACTCCGGCCTTGCGGGCGGCGACATCCGGGACCTGCGCGTTGTCGCCCGCGGCCCAGATGTAGTCGGTGCCCTGCACCTGGAGCGTCGTGGCGGTGTCGACGTGGCCGCGCGGGCCGAGCGGCAGACCGTAGCGCGCGAGCGCGGGGTTCGGCTTCACGCCGGCGGTCCACACGATGGTGTTGGAGTCGACCTCGAGGCCGTTCTTGAGCACGACCCGGCCGTCGACGCAGGACTCCATCGACGTCGACAGGTAGATCTCGACGCCCCGGCTCTCCAGGTGCTCCTTGCCGTACTGGCCGAGCTTGGGCCCGACCTCGGGAAGGATCTTGTCGGCGGCGTCGACGAGGATGAAGCGCATGTCCTCGCGCTTGACGTTGCCGTAGTACTTGGCCGCGTCGCGCGCCAGGTCCTCCATCTCGCCGATGGTCTCGGCGCCGGCGAAGCCGCCGCCGACGAAGACGAAGGTCAGCGCCTTGCGGCGGACCTCCTCGTCGGTCGTGGAGTCGGCCTTGTCGAGCTGCTCCAGCACATGGTTGCGCAGGCCGATGGCCTCTTCGATGCCCTTCATGCCGATGCCCTGCTCGGCGAGGCCGGGGATCGGGAAGGTGCGGGAGATCGCGCCCAGCGCGACCACCAGGTAGTCGAACGGCAGCTCGTACGCCTCGCCGACGAGGGGAGAGATCGTGGCGACCTTGCGGTCCTGGTCGATGGTGGTGACTCGCCCGGTGAGCACCTCAGCCTTGGGCAGCACGCGCCGCAGCGGGACGACGACATGCCGAGGTGAGATGCTGCCTGCGGCGGCTTCGGGGAGGAAGGGCTGGTACGTCATGTACGAGCGGGGGTCGACGACGGTGACCGTCGCCTCGCCGTAGCGCATCTTCTTCAGAATGCGCCGTGCCGCGTACAAGCCAACGTACCCACCGCCTACGACGAGGATCCTGGGACGCTCCGTGGTGCTCATGCCATCGAGTATCCACCCCCCTGGTAGGGGGTGCTCGTGAGCCCCTTCACAAGGTGTGGGTCCACCTCTGCTACACTGCGCCGCCCGCGTGATCCAGATCATGGGAGACAGGGGGAACCGCGCCCCCTCCCGAACGTTGCACACCCCTTGTGAGCTGCCTCCTTGAGGTGCGTCGGGGTGGCATCCGCCCCCCTTGTTCACGCCCCCGAAACATGCCGGGAATCCCTCGGCGGCCACTCTGCCCGGCACGGGGGCTCCATAAGGAGGGTCTTTCGGCCTCCTACCGCCCCCATCAGGCCCCTTTTCCTTGTGAAGAACTTCACGAAGTTGCTCACAGGGGTCTCATCGCGGGGCGCATTTATGCGAGTTCGGGACGCACTCCGTGCAATGGATCGGGCGTACGGGCCAGGGCCGCCGACGCGTTCCGGCCCCCTGCGCCGAGCGCGGCGGAGGCGGGCGGAGCCAGGCGGACGCCGTGCTGTCGGCCGTATGGCCGGAGCGTGCGCCCGAGGCCGGTCACGGTGATCATTTCACGGTTCGGTGACCGCTGACGAACGTGTGACCGTTCACACCCCGGAGACGGCTGACGAACCGGTGACCGCTCACGCCCCGATGACCGTTCACGTACCCGGCCCGGAGACCGCTCACGACCCGGCCCGGAGACCGCTCAAGCCCCGGTGACCGTTCACGACCCGGCCCGGTGACCGTTCACGCCCCGGTGACCGCTTACGCCCCGTCGAGGAGGCCCAGCCGGGCGGCCCGCACCCCCGCCGCGAAGCGGCTCTCCGCGCCGAGTCGGGCCACCAGCCCGGTCAGGAGCCGGCGCAAGGTCCGCTCCGAGCAGCCGAGCCGGCGGGCGATCGCCTCGTCCTTGGCTCCCGCGGCGAGCAGGGCCAGCACCTCGCGCTCCCTCGGCGTCCAGTCCTCCGCGGGGACGCCGCCGCCGGGGGCCGTCTCGTAGGGGCGGCCGGTGTCCCAGTGGTGCTCGAAGACCCGGATGAAGCAGGAGGCGAGGCGGATGCTGTGCAGGACGACGTCCTCGGCGGGCTCGGCCGGGCCCTCGGCGGGATCGAGCGCCAGGATGGTGACCGCGCGGTCGACCACATTGAGATGGAGGGGAACGGTCGTGGCGAGCCGTATCTGCGCGCCGTGTTCGTGCATGACGGAGAGATAGCGGGAGGCTCCGGGCCGGCGGACGGCCCGGTTCGCGACGAGGAGCCGCATCTCGACGCCGCGCGCGAGCATCGCCAGATCCTCCTCCAGACCGGCCTCCAGCACCTCGGGGGCGGGAAAGGTGCTGCGCAGACCGAGGATCACATCCCGGCACAGGACGTCCAGATCGTGCATCCGCTCCCTGAGCTGGGACCGGTCGGCGAAGAACTCCGCCTTGACGACCTCACGGCCTGCCTGCCGCAGATCGGGCATCAGCCGCAGGACGTCATGGAGCGCGTCCAGGCCGCTGTGCAGTTCGCCGAGCCGCTGCCGCTGATCGGCGACCAGTTCGTGCAGCGCGCGCTCCGGTGAGTTGGCGTGCTGCCGCGCCGCGTCGACGAGCCGCCGCGCGCCGAGCCACTCCCGTACCTCCGGGGGCAGGGTGTCCAGGGAGTCCGCCGCCGCGCCCAGTTCGCGGTACGCGGCCGCCGCGGCGGTCTCGACCGGGTCGGGTCCGGTGCTCCCCTCGCCCGGTTCGGGCCCGGCGGCGGCGCCGGACGCGCGGGGGCGACCGGCCGTGTCCCCGTGACGATCATCGGCAGGCATGGTCCGACCCTAGGGCGGTGCCGTCGCCTTGACCACGGAACCGGCCAATACGGCAGGCCGGTGTCCGCAATCGGTCACGCCCGTTTCGGCCGTGGTCAACTCTCGGCCGCCCCGGCTATGTTGTCGCCACGCCCGGCGGACAAGGAGGTCCCCGCGAGCGGTGACCCCGCCCGCAGGCCGCCCCCTCCGGTGCGTGTCGGCCGGCCTGTCACGAGGGACAGGCGGCCCGGATCCGGCGGTCCTCGTCACCGTACGGCCTGTGCACAGCCGCGGGGCCGACGCGCCCCGCGCACCGTCACCGCCGCCCCCCAGCGGCGCGCTGCTCCACCTTCCGCGCCCCTGCCCCGCATCCCCAGCACGGCAGGGGCGCGTCCCCCACTCACCGGCCGTCGGCACACCGCGGCCGGAACACGAAAGGTGTCGGCTTCTCCATGCGCAGAAAACACCTCGCCATCCTCATCACCGGTGCCACCGCCATCGCCGTCCCCCTCGCCCTCGTCCCGGCCATCGGCTCCGCCGCCCCGGCACCGGAGCCGACCCCGCTGCTCAAGGTCGCCGAAGCCCCGGCCGCCCAGGAGATCAAGGGCCGGTACATCGTCACCCTCAAGGCCGGGGCCGACCCGGCCGATCTCGCCCGCGCGAAGTCGGTGGAGACCGAGTACGTGTACGACAAGGTCATCAACGGCTTCGCCGCGGACCTGGCTCCCGGTCAGCTCAAGGCGCTCCGCGGTGACTCGAGGGTCCTGTCCATCGAGGAGGACCAGAAGGTCACCACCTCGGCGACGCAGAACAACGCGCCGTGGGGCCTGGACCGCACGGACCAGCGCAGCGGCCGGAACACGACGTACACGTACACCCGCAACGGCTCCGGCGTCACCGCGTACATCATCGACTCGGGCATCTCCACGGCCCATCCCGACTTCGGCGGCCGGGCCCGCAACGTCTTCGACGCCTTCGGCGGCAACGGCCAGGACTGCAACGGTCACGGCACCCATGTGGCGGGCACGGTCGGCGGCACGACGTACGGCGTGGCCAAGGGCGTCCAGCTCCGCGGCATACGCGTGCTCGACTGCCGGGGCTCCGGCTCCTTCTCGGGCATCATCGCCGGCTTCGACTGGGTCCGGCAGAACGCCGTGAAGCCCGCGGTCGCCAACGCGTCCCTCGGCGGCGGCTACTCGGCGGCCCTGAACAACGCGGCCACCGCGCTCGCCAACTCCGGCGTCCATGTCTCGGTGGCGGCGGGCAACGACAACCGGGACGCCTGCAACTTCTCCCCGGCGAGCGCCAACGGCGCCCTCTCGGTCGCCGCGTCGGACTCCGGCGACGCCAAGGCGAGCTTCAGCAACTACGGCCGCTGCACCGACCTCTACGCACCCGGTGTGAACGTCACCTCCGCCCGCTCCGGCGGCGGCTCCACCAGCATGAGCGGTACGTCGATGGCCTCGCCGCACGTCGCCGGCGTGGCGGCGCTCTACAAGGCGACCTACGGGGACGCCTCCAGCGCCACGGTCAACAACTGGCTGATCGACAACAGCACGCCCAACGCGATCCGCGGCAACATCAGCGGCACCCCCAACCGTCTGCTGTTCAAGTCCACGCTCTGATCGGCCGATGGGCCGTCCGCGGTCGCACCTTGAGCCGCCCTTGATCGGCCCTTGATCGGCCCGTGCGACGAGTGTGGCAGCCCGTGAGCCGACTCTCGTCGCGGCCCGTGAGCCGTCCCTGACCAGCCTCTGAACTGTCCCTGAACCGGCGTCCGCGGGAAGTCACGCACCCGCTGAGGAGGGATGGGGGAACGCCGGAGACCCGGCCCGGCCAGTCCGTCCGTCGACTGGCCGGGCCCTTCGCGTTCGGGGGCCGACTCGGCGGAACGCGGGCCGGGGTGGGTGCCGCGCCGTTGCGCAGCGCCAGCCGACGGCTACTCGGCGTCCTCCGCCGAGTAGCCGTCGCGAGGGCGATCCCGTCGAGCATCGCCTCCAAAGCGTCACTCACTCCCGAGCCCGTGCATGTGTACACAATCGCGCGTACACTTTCCATATGGCCGAGATCACTGTGACGGTACGGGAAGCCCGCGCACACCTGGCGGACCACATCAATCGCGCCGAGGAGGGCACACCTACGGTGATCACCCGCAACGGCGAGCCCGTCGCGGCCGTGGTGCCGATCGCGGACTTCAACGCGCTGGAGGAAGCAGCCGACGTGTTGCTGGCCCGGGAAGCGGAAGCGGTCCTGGCCCAGGGCGGCCCGACGGTGTCTATGGCTGAGCTGCTGGCCGACCTATTCGCCGATCGCACTGACGACGCGGCGTGAAGTACGCGTTCCGGTTCACCACAGCGGCACAGCGGCAACTTCGAGCCATCGCCCGGCCTGCCGCCATGCGCATCCTGGCCGCGCTGACCGCGCTCGGCGACGATCCGTACCGTGAGGACGCCGACATCAAGAAACTCACCGGCCCGTCCGGCCTTTATCGGCTTCGGGTCGGCAGCTACCGGGTCGCCTATCAAGTCGAAGAGGGCGAGCTCATCATCCTCGTCGTCAAGATCGGCGACCGGCGCGACGTCGACCGCAACATCTGAGAGCAGGCAGCCCGGAGCCCTGGGACTCCGGGTCGCCTCACAGCCAGAGGGTCACTCGTCGTCGAGTGCGGCGTGCCAGGCGATCCCGTCGAGGATGTCGTGCTCGCTGACGATCACCTCCGGCACCCCGATCCGCTCCATGATCGTGAGCAGTACGAGGGCGCCCGCGGCGATGACGTCCACGCGTCCCGGATGCATCACGGGGATGGCGGCCCGCTCGTCGTGGGTGGACCGCAGGAGCGTGCGGGTGACCTGCGCGACCGTGTCGCGGGAGATACGGGAGTGGTGGATCGCCTCGGATTCGTACGCGTCGAGGCCGAGCGCGATGCCCGCGACGGTGGTCACCGAGCCGGCCAGGCCGACGAGGGTGCGGGCACGGTCGAGGGGGACGGTCCGGGCGGCGAGGTCGAGTGCGGCGTCGATGTCGGCGCGGATCGCGGCGATCTCCTCGGCGGAGGGCGGATCGCTGCGGATGTGACGCTCGGTCAGCCGGACGCAGCCGATGTTCACGGAGCGCGCGGCCTCCACGCGGTCGCGGCCGATGACCAGCTCCGTCGATCCGCCGCCGATGTCGACGACGAGCCGCTCCTCGTGGCCGGGCAGTTCCTTGGTCGCGCCCGTGAACGAGAACGCCGCCTCCTCGTCGCCCGAGATCACCTCGGGTTCGACGCCGAGGATGTCGAGCACGCCCCGTACGAAGTCGTCCCGGTTCTCCGCGTCGCGGGACGCGGAGGTCGCGACGAACCGGAGGCGCTCGGCGCCGTGGTCCTTGATGATCTCCGCGTACTCGCGGCAGGCGGCGAAGGTGCGCTCCAGCGCTTCGGGGGCGAGGCGGCCCGTGCGGTCGACGCCCTGGCCGAGCCGGACGATCGTCATCCGGCGGTCGAGTTCGACGAGTCCGCCGGTGCGGGGGTCGACGTCGGCGACGAGCAGCCGGATGGAGTTGGTGCCGCAGTCGATGGCGGCGACGCGGGTCATGGTGCGGGGGCCTCCCTTGTCATGGGGTGGGTTCACCACCCCGCCCGTGGCCGGGGCTCGCTCCGAACCCCGTACGCGCTTCGGGCGTGCCCTCAAGCGCCGGACGGCCTGGTCTTGCTCCCGTTCGTCCTCGACCGAACGATAGCGCCGGCGATGGAGGCGCCGGGTCCGGGGCGGAGCCCCAGCACCACCACCCGCACCCGACAGACACGCGGCGACAGCGCGGACCCCGCCCCCACGCACCGGACAGACCGAACGCAGCCAAGCCACAACAGCCCCGCCGGCGATTGAGGCGCGGGGTCTGGGGCGGCGCCCCAGCACGACCACCCGCGAACGCGGACACGCAGACCGCGAACCCTCCCTCGGGCGAGGCCGCGGGAGGGCCCGGGCCGTCACTCCTCCGGCGCGCCGCCAGGCGAAACCGCGCCGCAGGGCGAAACGCAGGGGCCCTTCCGCCACCACTCCGGCAGCATCGCGATCGCCTCGTCGCCGAGGGGGTTGACTCCGGGACCGGCCGCCAGCGAGTGGCCGACCAGGACGTGGAGGCACTTCACCCGGTCGGGCATGCCGCCCGCGCTGGGAAAGCCCTGGAGGACCTCGATCGCGTCGCGGCGGGCGATGTAGTCCTCGTGGGCCGCGCGGTACGCCGCCGCGAGGTCCGCGTCGGTCGCCAGGCGCTCGGTCATCTCCTTCATCACGCCGTTCGCCTCAAGGGTGCCGATCGCGGAGGCGGCCCGCGGGCAGGTGAGGTAGTAGAGCGTGGGGAAGGGCGTGCCGTCGGGCAGCCGGGGGGCGGTCTCGACGACGTCCGGCTGCCCGCACGGGCAGCGGTGCGCGATGGCGCGCAGCCCGCGCGGCGGCCGGCCGAGCTGTTCTTTGAACGCGGCGATGTCCGCGTCGGTCGGCTCGGTCGGTTCGGTGGTGGGTGGAGGGGTTTCCATGCCTGCCTTGGATCTGGTTCTTCCGTTGTCGCCCGGCCGTTGACGCCGAGCTGTTGTCGCCCGGCCGTTGACGCCGAGCCGTTGTCGCCCGGCCGTTGTCGCCGGGCCGTTGTCGCCCGGCCTTCGGTCCCCGGCCGCTGTCGCCCGGCCGCGAGCCGTTGTTCAGTCGCGGTCCGCGTTGTCGACGCCTTCCCAGACGTTCGAGTACCAGGGCCGGTCGGCCGACTCCTCGTCCGTACGGCGTTGCTCCTCGGCCTCGGGGTCGATCATCGTGTACGCGGTCTCGCCCGGCAGCACGTAGTGCAGATGCTCGCGGGCCAGCCGCCGGATGTACACGTCGTCCTGGAGCCGTGCCTTCTCGTCCCGCAGACGTTCGACCTTGCGCTCGGCCTCGGCCATCCGGGCCCGCTCGTCGGCGATGTCGCCGCGTTGGGACACGTACTGCCGTATGGGGTAGGCGAGCGCGACGACGAGTGAGCAGACGACGAGCGCGAGGAACGCCGCCCGGCCGGTGAGCCGGGAGCGGCGGGCCTGCCGTCTGGTCTGGGAGCGGTAGACACGGGCGGCGGTCTGCTCGCCGAGCAGCCTGAGCCTGGTCGCGGTGGAGAACCGGTCGCGGTCCTTCCCGGCCATCGTTCGCCTCCCCTGCTGCCTCTGTACGCGCGTACGTCCCCGGACACGGTACGGGACCGTGGCCGGGGACGTACGCACGCGCTGCGCCTTCGCCGGGTTTTCCGTTCTTCGGATGTCCGGAGCGGGGGCGGGATCCCGGCCCCCGGAAGGGGTCAGTCCTTGAAGCGGGGGAACGCGCTGCGGCCCGCGTACACGGCGGCGTCGTCCAGGATCTCCTCGATGCGCAGGAGCTGGTTGTACTTGGCGACGCGCTCGGAGCGGGCGGGGGCGCCGGTCTTGATCTGGCCGCAGTTGGTGGCGACGGCGAGGTCGGCGATGGTGACGTCCTCGGTCTCGCCGGAGCGGTGGGACATCATGCACTTGAAGCCGTTGCGCTGGGCCAGCTCCACGGCGTCCAGGGTCTCGGTCAGCGAGCCGATCTGGTTGACCTTGACGAGGAGCGCGTTCGCGGCGCCGTCCTCGATGCCACGGGCCAGGCG
Organism: Streptomyces sp. NPDC004838; assembly: GCF_053600955.1. Classification (NCBI taxonomy): domain Bacteria; kingdom Bacillati; phylum Actinomycetota; class Actinomycetes; order Kitasatosporales; family Streptomycetaceae; genus Streptomyces; species Streptomyces sp. NPDC004838. The sequence continues at coordinate 12,513 of NZ_JBSGAW010000048.1, forward strand.
CTCGGGGTTGGTGACGAAGAGGTCGTCGCCGACGATCTGGACCTTGGCGCCGAGCTTGTCGGTGAGGACCTTCCAGCCCGCCCAGTCGTCCTCGAACAGCGGGTCCTCGATGGAGACCAGCGGGTAGGCGGCGACCAGTTCCTCGTAGTACTCGGTCATCTCGGCGGCCGAGCGGGACTTGCCCTCGAACTCGTACTTGCCGTCCTTGTAGAACTCGGACGCGGCGACGTCGAGCGCGAGCGCGATGTCCTTGCCGGGGGCGTAGCCGGCTTCCTTGACGGCTTCGAGGATGAGGTCGAGCGCGGCGCGGTTGGAGTCGAGGTTCGGCGCGAAGCCGCCCTCGTCGCCGAGGCCGGTGGACAGGCCCTTGGTCTTCAGGACCTTCTTGAGGGTGTGGTAGACCTCGGTGCCCCAGCGCAGGGCTTCGGAGAAGGACTCCGCGCCGATGGGGGCGATCATGAATTCCTGGATGTCCACGTTGGAGTCGGCGTGCGAGCCGCCGTTCAGGATGTTCATCATCGGAACGGGCAGCAGGTGCGCGTTCGGGCCGCCGAGGTAGCGGAAGAGCGGCAGGTCGGACGCCTCGGAGGCGGCGTGCGCCACGGCGAGGGAGACGCCGAGGATGGCGTTGGCGCCGAGGGAGGACTTGTCCGGGGTGGCGTCCAGGTCGAACATGGCCTGGTCGATCAGGCGCTGTTCGGTGGCGTCGTAGCCGACCAGCTCGGGGCCGATCTGCTCGATGACGGCGAGGACGGCCTTCTCGACGCCCTTGCCCTGGTAGCGGTCGCCCCCGTCGCGGAGTTCAAGAGCCTCGAACGCACCGGTGGACGCACCGGAGGGGACGGCGGCACGGCCAGTGCTTCCGTCGTCGAGGCCAACCTCGACCTCGACGGTGGGGTTGCCTCGGGAGTCCAGGATTTCCCGGGCTACGACGACGTCGATGGACGGCACGAGCATCTCCTTCTGGGATGTGACGCTGAGGAGCAGGGCCTCATTGGCCTTGCGGCAAGAGCCTAACCGGCCGGGGGTCGCCGACCCGTCGATGCCCGCCCCCTGGGACGAAAAACGGCGTGAAGAGCGCCGCCGGGGGACAAAAGGATCAATGGCTACCACCGGTAACAGCGTGCGCAGATGGAAACCCCGGTCCGGCGCAAACGGGGGAAGTGCGCCGGACCGGGGTGCTCGGGGGGCCGGGAAGAGTCAGCCCACGTCGAGCTGCGGCCCTGGGGAGAGTCGGCTCAGGTCGAGCCGCTGCTCCGGGGAGAGTCAGCTCAGGTCGAGCTGCTGGCCCGGGAAGATGACATCGGCGTCGCTGATGATGTCCTTGTTCAGGTCGAACAGCTTCTGCCAGCCGCCGTCGACGCCCTGCTCCTGGGCGATCCCGCTGAGGGTGTCGCCGGACTTGACCTCGTACTCGCCGTCGCCCTTCTGGAAGCCCTTGACCTTGGCGGCGGACTTGCCGGACTGCTCGGCGGGCTTGTGGGTCTTCGTCTGGGCGGGGGCCTGGGACCGCTCGGAGCGGGTGGTCGGGGCCTCGGTCTGCCGCTGCGAGGACTGCGACTTCTGGGACTGCTGCGACTTCTGCTGCTGCGAGGACTGCTGCTTCTGGGAGGACTGGTGCTGCTTCTGCGGCTTCTGCTGCTGCGAGGAGCCGGTGTCCGAGGAGCCGTTGTACGCGGAGCGGGACAGGCCCACGCCACAGGTCGGCCAGGCACCCTTGCCCTGGCCCGCGAGGACCTTCTCGGCGATCTGGATCTGCTGCGACTTGGACGCCTTGTCGGCGGTGGAGGCGTACTGGGTGCCACCGAACGCGGCCCAGGTGGAGGCCGAGAACTGCAGACCGCCGTAGTAGCCGTTGCCGGTGTTGATGGACCAGTTGCCGCCGGACTCGCACTGGGCGACCTTGTCCCACTCGGCGGCGGTGGCGGCGGAGGCGGAGGTGGCGCCCATCAGCGGGGTGGCGACGGCCACGCCGGTGATTCCGGCGAACGCGACGATCTTGGTGGCCTTGGACGGACGACGGTGCTTGCCCTTGCCGGAAAACAGCATGGAACGATCTCCTCACCGACGCCTACGAGGTGAGCTGTCGGGTTCGGGCGTAGTGAGTTGCCCGGCCGCGCGACGTTGCGCGCGGCTTCACCCCAAGCCGGACGCCCGTCGTTCGTTCACAACGGGCGGGGCCGGCACTTACCTTGGGTCCCCCGCTCCTGCCTTCGGCGCTCTACGCGACGACTGTTCCCCCCGACCGACGGCAGGATTCGGCGTGACGGTCGATGGTGCCCGCGGTGGCGAGCGGTTCAGACCGTAGGCACACCTCCCCCCGATGTTCAACGACGAACATCGGGGAGAAAACACCCATCCCGCCGCCTCCGGCACCCGCGTTTCCGCAGGTCGGATGCGGAATAAGTCATTCCGGCAAGCGGGTTGGGCCGATTCGAACAAAGAGATCCATGTCTCACTTGCACAGAACCGGACGTACTGGAGCGAAAAGACGGCCGACCGGGGCGGAACTGCCCCTACTGGGCGTCGAGATCGAGACTCTGACCAGGAAGGATGAGGTCGGGGTCGGCGCCGACGGTTTCGCGGTTCGTCTCGTAGAGGGCCGGCCAGCCGCCGGGAAGCTTCTGCTCCTCGGCGATGGCCCAGAGGTTGTCGCCGGGCCGAACTGTGTACGTACCGGGCGAAACCGCCGCCTCGCCGACGCCGCCGGACGCCTCCTGTCCCGACGCCTCCTGCCCGGACGCCGCTTCCTGTCCGGCCGTCTCGGCGCGGGCCGGGGAGTCACCGCGCGAGGCCCGGTCGCCGCCCGCCTCACGGCTCCCGTCCCTGTCGCCCGGTCCGGCCGGTGTCGCGGGGGTGGTGGAGGCAGCCGGAGTGGAGGTCCCCGGCCGGGGCGGAGTGGCCGATCCGGTCGCGTCGGGCGCGGGCTCGCCGCGGTGTCTGCCGGGGGCCGAGTCGCCATTGCCGACACCCTGGGTCGCTTCCGCGGGGGTCTTCGGGGCCTCGGCCCCGGTCTTGGACGGGGAGGAGGTCTTCTGCCCGGCAGCGGGAGTGCCCGAGGGAGTCCCCGAGGGGGTCTTCGTCGGCGCGGCGGACGGCTCGCCCGAGACGCCGGGGTCGACCCCGTCGCCCGGGTTGTCGTTCGTCAGCCCCGCGAGCGAGGCACACGCGGACCACGCCTGGGGCCCCTGCGCGGCGAGGACCTTCTCCGCGACGGCTATCTGCTGCGAGCGGCTGGCCAGATCGGGGCGGGCCGCGTACTCGGTGCCGCCGAACTCCGCCCAGGTGGAGGCCGAGAACTGCAGACCGCCGTAGTAGCCGTTCCCGGTGTTCGCGCTCCACAGACCGGCGCTCTCGCACTCCGCGATCCGGTCCCACACGGCGGCGTCCGCGGCCGACGCCGAACCCGCGCCGAGGAGGGGGATCGCGATGGCGGATCCCGTCACCCCCGCGGCCACGAAGAGGGCCGGAGCCTGACGAGGACGGCGGTGTCGACCATTACCGGAGAGCATGCAGGTGCCTTTCGCGGACTGCTGGGACCGGGGCGAACGTAGCGTTGGGACAACCCCGGTTACAAGTCGATGCAGCGCAGATCACGCGAAAGTCACAGACCTGACGGCACGTCACTTCTTTGTGGGTGCGAACTCCACCGGGAGACTGCGCAGTCCACGCATGATCAGCCCGCCGCGCCAACGCAAATCGGCCGGATCGCCCGCGAGCCGAAGATCCGGCAGACGGCGGAAGAGCGTCGCCAGCGCGGTACGGGCCTCCAGCCGGGCGAGCGGCGCGCCGAGGCAGTAGTGGATGCCGTGGCCGTAGCCGAGGTGGGGGTTGTCCGAGCGGGAGAGGTCCAGGATGTCGGGTTCCCCGAAGCGGGCGGGATCACGATTGGCGGCGGCGAGTACGACGAGGACCGGTTCGCCCTTCCGGATGCGCCGGCCCCCGATGTCGAGTTCCTGGGTGGCGTAGCGCCAGGTGGCCAGCTCCACGGGTCCGTCGTAACGGAGCAGCTCCTCCACGGCGGTGTCGAGAAGGGCGTCGTCACGTCGGTCGACCGCGCCCTGGAAGACAGCCCGCTGAGCGGGGTTCCGGAAGAAGGCGTGAGCGCTGTTGCCGATGAGGTTGATGGTCGTTTCGAACCCCGCGAAGAGAATCACGAAGCACATGGCGGCGGCCTCGTTCTCCGTCAGATGTTCCCCGTGGTCGGAGGCGCGGATCAGCCCGGAGATCAGATCGTCGGCACCCTCGTCGCCGAGGGCCTCGCGCTTACGGTGAATCAGCTCGGCGAGGTACGCGCGAATCTTCTTGACCGAGCGGGCCACTCCGCCGCGCGGTCCGCCCTGGTGCCGGATCATCATCCCGGCCCAGTCACGGAAATCGTCCTGGTCCTCGGGTGGAACGCCGAGCAGATCGCAGATGGCGTAGATGGGGAGCGGGAACGCGAACTCATGGATCAGATCCGCGCTCCCCCGCGCGGCGAATCCGTCGATGAGCCGGTCGGTCAGCTCCTGTACGCGCGGAGCGAATTCGGCGACCCGGCGCGGCGTGAACGCCTTCGACACCAGCCGCCGCAGCCGGGTGTGATCGGGTGGATCGATGTTCAGCAGATGCGTCATGAGGTTGGCGCTGCGCTCGCCCGGGATCCCGGTCTTGCTCTTGCCCTGGGCGTCCTCGGCGTGGTGGGCGGGGTTCTTCGACAGCCGCTGGTCGGCGAGCGCCTGCCGGGCGTCCGCGTACCGGGTGATGAGCCATGCCTCCACCCCGCTGGGAAGCCTGGTCCGGTGAACCGGCGCGTTCTGCCGGAGCCAGGCGTAGGCGGGGTAGGGGTCGGTGGCGAACTCCCAGGTGAAGAGTCGGGGGCCGGTGCCGGTGCCGGCGCTTGTGCCTGTGTCGGCGGCGGGGGCGGACGCGGGGTCCGCACCGGGGGCGGTACCGGACACCGGGCACGTCCTCGGTCCGGGGCCGGATCCGGATCCGGACGCCGCGCCGACGCCTGCGGCAGGCTCGGACGCGTGGGCGTCGCCCGATCCGGGCGGACCGGCGTCGGCGGACGCCGTGCCGGAGCGAGCGGACGCCGTGCCGGAGCGAGCGGACGCCGTGCCGGAGCGGGGCGTGCCGACCGCCTCCGCAACGGAGGCAGTGCCGGACGCGGAGTCCGTACCGGACTCGGGGCGAGGGCCAGGCGCGGGGTCGGTACCTGGCTCAACGCGAGAGCCGGGCGCAGGGGTGTAGCTCACCCCACGACGTTACCCGGCGTCCTCCGAGGTCTCCGCGCCGCCCGTCCGCAGGCCCTCCGCCGCGCGGATCGCGTCCCGGTACGCCCGTGCCGCCGCCCGCAGCGCCGCCTCCGGGTCCGTTCCGGCGGCCTCCGCCCGTACGGCGAGGGCCAGGAGTTCGTCACCGATGCCCTCCCCCGCCGGGAGCCGCACCTCAAGCTCCGAGGTACGCACGCGCGACGCCAGCTTCGCGGCCAGCGCCAGGCCCGGCTGGCCGAGCGGGATGCCGTCCGTCACCGAGTCACGCCGCTTCTCGGCGGCCTTGGTGCGGAGCCAGATCCGCCGTACGTCCTCCGCGGTCTCGGCCTTCTCGTCGCCGAAGACATGGGGATGCCGGTGGATCAGCTTCTCGACGATCGTCCCGGCGATGTCGTCGACGGAGAACGGCGCCTCCACGTCCTCCTCCGCGATCCGGGCGTGGAAGACCACCTGGAGGAGAACGTCCCCCAGCTCCTCCCGCAGTTCGTCGCGGTCGCCCTCCTCGATGGCCTCGACCAGCTCGTACGCCTCCTCGATGGCGTACTTCGCGAGGGCTTTGTGCGTCGGTACGGAGGACCAGGGGCACTCGACCCGGATACGGTCCATGACCTGCACGAGATCGAGGAGCCGGGCCCCCGGAAGGTCGTACGAGCCGGGCAGCAGCTCCAGGTCGGGCATGCTCACCCGCCCGGACCCGGCGAGCCGCGCCAGGCCGTCGGTCAGTGCCTGGTCCCCTTCTCCCGAGGTGAGCACCACGACGGTCGAGCCCCCGGCGCACACGTCCACCAGTTCCCGCGCGCTCGGCACGGCGGCCTCCACGGCGACTCCCGCCTCACGGAGATACGGCAGCTGCGGATGGGCCGCGTCGGCGCACAGCACCCGGTCGGCCGCGCGCAGCGTCTGCCAGGCGGGCCAGGAGAGCAGTCCGGGCGCGACCCGGTGGCTGGCGGTGAGCAGGACGATACGGCCGTCGGGAAAGTGGGAGGGGGATGGAGTGGTCACCCCTTGAACCTACCTCGGCCTCCCCAGCCCCCTGCTGCCCCCTGCCCGCGCCCGACGGGCCCTACGCGCCGCCCGATGGCACGGGCTCCTCGGCCTTGGTGACCTGGCTGATCCACGGAGCCTTGTACTCGCCCAGCTCCAGCTTCTGGTTGTCCCACGCGCCGAAGCGCGGGTTGACGTCGATGTCGAGGGACTTGGCGGCGGCGATGAACATGTCGTTCAGCTTCTGCTGGCCCTGTGCGCTGTCGGACGCGCCGATGGTCCGGGCGAGCTTGCCGATGAGGATGTCCCGCTCGATCACGGCGCCGAGCTGGTCGGGAGCGACCCCGCGCTGCTGGAGATAGCTCGCCTCGAGCTGCTGCTGGCCGCCGGCCTGCTGGACCAGCGCGGCCCTGCCCGCCTGCATGTCCTTGCGGCTGACGGTCACCTTCGCATCGTCGGCGGCGCGCTGGACGACCTCGTTGACGATCAGGTCGTACAGCTTGGCGCGGCTGAGCTGGCCGCTTTCCTTGATGAGCTGGGCGGCCTGCGGAGAGGTCTCCTGCGCGGTGCGCACCTGCTGGACCGCGCCCTGGACCGTGGAGACCTCGATCCGCTCTCCGCCGACGACGGCGGCTGCGCCGGGGTGGGCCTGGTCGCTACAGGCGGTGAGCAGGGGCGCGGCGGCGATGAGCGCGGCGGAGACGATGATCGCGGTGCGACGGCGGCGGTGCAAGTGAGCCTCCTGACGAGGTTTGTGCGTCGAGTCACAAAGTCCTGCGGTGATCGATGTTAGGCAGTCCGGGTGGCGTAGGCCACTACTTGGCGGACACTGATTGGTTCCAACGATTCACCGGTGGTCCGAGATACGTGTCACCTGGGCGGGAGCGGTGGGCCGCCCGGCGACCGAGACGCGCGTCACCCCGGCACGCGCCGTCCCGGACTCGGGACAGCCCGGAATTCGACACTCGTGCTTCAGCGCTTCAGCGCCTCGTGCTTCAGCGCCTCGTGCTTCAGCGCCCCTCGTGCTTCAGTGCCTCGTGCTTCAGCGCCTCGTGCTTCAGCGCCTCGTGCTTCGGCACGTCGTGGTGGGGCGCCTCGTACTCGGACCGGGGTCCGGAGGCCGGCGTCAGAGCGCGCCGGTCGTCCTCGCCGGTTCCGCCTCTCCGTCGGGCTTCCCCGGCTCGGGCCGCAGCATGATCATCCGGGAGACCAGGAAGGTGATCGGGATGGCCGCCGCCGCCGCGATCAGCGGCGCGTACCGGCTGCCGAAGTCGAACACGTCCACCAGAAGGTAGACACCGGTCGTCGTGACCACGAAGTTCGCGGCGTTCGTCAGCGGGAAGAGGAAGAACTTCCGCCAGGTCGGCCGGGTCCGGTAGGTGAAGTAAGAGGTGAGGAAGAAGGACCCGATCATGCTGAGCACGAAGGCGATCACATGCGCGGCCACGTACGGCAGCCAGGTCAGCAGGATCAGATAGAGGCCGTAGTACGTTCCGGTGTTCACCACGCCCACCAGGGCGAATCTGAACAGCTGGCCCCGGACAGTCATCGTCTCGCCAGCTCCCCGTGGGTGTCGGTGTGCGTGCCTGTGCACGTGCACGCTTGTACGTGCCTGTGCGCGTCGGCGTGTTTCCGTGTGCGCGTACCGCCGGGGGTGTCGACACCGTTCAGCGGGGTGATCCCAGCGACACCGGTGACACCGGTGCCACCGGCGGTTCAGGAAGAGTACGCCATGTCAGATGGATCGGCGGCAGGCCGGGAAGCGTCACGCGGGCGCGGGTTCGGGGCCGGAGCGCGGGCCCAGGACATGGGTTCGGGGCACGGAATCGGGGCGCGGAATCGGGGCACGGGCTCAGGGGTTGAACTGCCGCTGCCGCTCCAGTGCCCGGCGCAGTTCGATGGGCAGCTGGTGGTACGGCCCGTACATCCGCTCCGCGTCGAAGAGCAGCGCCTGCAACTGGTGTCTGGCTCCCGCGTGGTCGCCGACCGCCAGCATCAGATTGGCTATGCGGTGGCGGACGTCGAAGGCGCGGGCCGGGTCGCCGCCGTTCTCGTAGTAAGGGAGCACCGCCCGGTACTCGGCGATCGAGGCGGCGGCTTCGCCGAGCTGCTCCAGGCACTGGGCCGCGTCGTAGCGGAACTGGAGCGTCTGGGGATCGGCCGGGCCCGCTGCGGCGGCCCGGTCGTCGGCGAGCCGCCGCAGTTCGGGCAGTGCGCGGCGGTACTGGCCGTCGTCCATCAGCGTCGTCGCGTACTGCTTCCGCAGGATCCGTACGACCGGGGAGTGCTCCCCGTGTTCGGCGGCGGCGGCCGGGAGGATGCCGCCGAGGATGTCCACGGCTCGGGTGATGCTGCCCTCGCCGAGGAGGCGTTTGACCTCGTCCACGGCGGCGGCGACGTCGGGCCGCGCCGGGCCCGGTACGACGACGGCGGCGGGTGCCGCGGCGGCGGCCCGGTCCGGCCAGGGGGCGTGCGGGCGCAGAAAGGGGCGCGTCGGGTCGAGGGGGCCGCTGGGGACGCCGCGCTGGGGCAGCAGCGGCGCGAGGGCTTCGTACACCTCCTGCGCGCCGGCCGGGCGGTGCTGCGGGTCCTTCGCGAGCAGCCGCAGGACGAGGGCCTCCAGTGCCTGGGGGATGTCGGGGCGCATCCGGCGGACCGGCAGCGGGGCCTCGTACAGATGGCGGTGGAGGACGCCGAGGGCGGTGGAGCCCGCGAACGGCACGTTCCCGCTGAGGAGTTCGTGCATCAGGACCCCGAGGGCGTACAGATCGGTGTACGGGCCTACCGCGCCGCCCATCGCCTGCTCGGGGGCCATATAGGCGGGGCTGCCGATGGGTGAGCCGGTGTGGGTGAGGCGGGTGGTGTCGGTGTCGATGACGGAGGCGACGCCGAGGTCGAGGACGGTGACGGTGCCGTCGGGCTTGACCATCACGTTCCGCGGTTTGAGGTCGCGGTGCACGATCGGCACGGCGTGCACGGCGGCGAGCACCGCGCAGAGCTGGGCGGCGACCGAGACGGTCCACGGCCAGGGGTAGGGCTCGTGCTCGGCGAGATGGTCGGCGAGGTCGGCGCCCTCGACGTACTGCATGACGAGATAGAGGTCGTCGGTGTCGCTGCCCGCGTCGTGGACGGTGACCAGGCCGGGGTGGGTGACCTGGGCGGTCACCCGGCACTCGCGGACGAAGCGGCGGCGCATCTCGTCGGCGTCGGAGCCGTGGGCCATGTGGTCGGGGCGCAGGAGTTTGACGGCGACACGGCGGTCGAGGCGGCGGTCGTACGCCGTCCAGACCTGGCCCATGCCGCCTTGGCCGATGAGGGTGGACAGTTCGTAGCGCTCGGCGACGACGCGTCCGTTCACCTGCCCTGCTCCTTGCGGAGGTAGTCACTCAACTCGTCCAGCTCGGCCCGGACCTGGTCGATGCGGGGCTTGTCGGAGGAGTTCGGCTGCGCGGGAGCCTGGGGGGCCTGGGGCTGCGCGGGAGCCTGCGGGGGCGGCGTGTGCGCGGGTGTGTGCGGGGGCCGGGCCGGGGGCGGGGTGTGCGGCGGGGTGCGCGGGGGCGGAGTCTGGGCGTGCGGCTGCGGCTGCGGTTGCGGCTGTGCCTGTGGCTGTGGCTGCGGGGTGTGCGGGGGCGTGTGGGCGTTCCGAGGCGGGTAGCCGTACCCCGGAGGCGGCGTCTGCCGGGCGGCCTGCGGCGGATAGCCGTATCCCGGTGTCGCGGGCGGCGGCCCGAAGCCCGAGGGCATCTGCGCGTTGGCGGGGTACCCGGCGACCTGCCCGGACCACGCCGCCCTCCGCTCGTCGCAGTTGCGGACATCGATCACCAGATAGTGGACGGCCGAGCCCACGGACAGGATGAACAGGCCCAGCAGCGCCACCACATCGCCGGGGTTGAGGCTGTCCTCCGGCTCCGAACCCCACACCGAGATCACGACGAGCATCGCGATCATCAGGAAGAAGCTGGTCACGAACATGATCCAGTCGAACTGACGGCGGCGGATGAACGCGACCCGCAGCATCGTGACCCAGCCGAGCAAGCCGCAGCTGAGAAGCGAGAGGGCCAGGAAGAGTACGCGGAGCACGACGATCGCCGCGGTCGACGGTGGACCTGATTGCTGCGGGGCATAGCCGGGGCCGGGGCCGTGCATTCCTGCTCCTGGGGACCTGGGGACGAGGCAGAGTAGAGGACGAGCGTATACATCGACAGGGGCAACGGCTCAGGGGTTGTACCGACCTGTTGTCATATGCGTTGTCCAGGGCTCCTCGAACCTCTGATTCCGCATGTCACTCCGCGTTTGGTTCCGCTCCGGGTGCCGGTCGCCGTTCCAGCGCAGGGACCGCTGATCCCCGCGCCGCTCCGGGTGCCGCTCCGTGTTCAGGCGGCCGGTCGGGCCGACGCTCCCGTTCCGGTTACCGGTCGGGCTGCCGGTCGGGCCGTACGGTGCCGTCCGTGAGGCCGTCGTAGAGCCCCTGCACCAACTGCTCGCCGAGCCGCCCCGCGAGCCGCAGCGTGTCCTCGAACGAGGCCAGCGCGCGGAAGCGTTCGCCGTAACTCCGCTGGTCGGTCATGGGTACGCGGGGCAGTTGAAGACGGCGTACGTCGAGTCGCGTCGCCGTGGAGGCGTAGCTGCTGGCCTGCCGGGTACGGGCGGTGCCGCGCAGAAAGCCCGCGAGGAACCACGGGTCGAGCGCCTTCGGGTCGGGGCGCAGGAGCTGGAGGTTGCGGCCGAGTGCCGCGCCCGCGGTGGCTTCGTCGACGACGCGTACGACGGATCCGCCGCCGAGTACGGGTACGACGACGTCGCCGGTCTCGGTGCGTACGAGCTCCTCGTCCGGGCGGTCGTCGCCGTCGAAGCCCTCGGGAAGCGCGCCCGAGGGGGGCGAGGCGGTGAGGACGTCCTGTTCGGTGAGGACGGCGCCCTGGGACGATCCGGGCGAGGCCGACGCGGTGCCCGGCCGGATCACCAGCGCGCCCGCGCGCGCCAGTTCGCCGACGGTGGTCATCGGCCATGGCGGGGCCTGGCCGGTGACGGCGGGCGCGGGGGTGAGTTCGGCGGTGAGGCGGAGGGTGTCGGTGAGCCGTTCCCGTACCCGCAGGAGTTCGCCGGCGTCCTGCCCGGCGGCGGCGGGCGGGACATGGCGGGCGGGGGCCAGATCGACGTCGTCGTCGAGGAGTTCGATGACGGGGACCGTACGGCTGACCCCGGCCCGGTCCCCCGCGGCCGCCCGTCCGCCGTCCGTACGACCGTCCGCGCCCTTCCGGTCCCCCGCGCCGCCGGTCTCCTTGTCGCCCTTCCGGCCGGGCGCTGCGCCGTCGGCTCGGTCGGAGGACTTCCAGGCGTCGAGTACGGCGTTGTGCACGGCCTGCCAGTCGAGCCGGTCGCGCCCGCCGCCCGACCCGGCGAGGTCCGCCGCGTCGACGAACAGCAGCTCGGGCGAGGGGGGACGGGCCGCGTCGGGCTTGCGCAGCACCCAGAGGTGGAGCGGGATGCCGTACGGGGGCGCGGCCCCGGCGGGCAGCGCGATGACGGCCCGCAGCGCGCCTCGGCGCAGCAGTCCGGCACGGATACGGCGGCCGGAGCGGCGGGAGGCGGCGGCGGGCGGCATCAGAAGGACGGCGGTGCCGCCGGGGCGCAGCCGGGCCAGCGCGTGCTGGACCCAGGCCAGTTCGGATTCGGTGCGGGCCGGGAAGCCGTACTCCCAGCGGGGGTCGTAGCCGAGTTCCTCGTGTCCCCAGTTGCGTTCGTTGAACGGCGGGTGGCAGAGGACGGCGTCGGCGGACACCTCCGGGAAGGCGTCGGCTCGCAGGGTGTCGCCGGAGCGGGCGCGGACCGTGGCGTCGGAGTGCAGGGCGAGGCGGAGCGCGGTGAGCGCGGTGAGGTCGGGGTCGGCGTCCTGGGCGTAGAGGGCGGCGGGGTGTTCGACGGCCCGCAGGAGGGTTCCGGCGCCGGCCGCCGGGTCGAGCACGGTGCTGTCCGGGTCGGGTGCGGCGATGGCCGCCATGAGGGCGGCGGGGCCGGGCGGGGTGAGCGTGTACTGGCGGAGGTTGGCGTCCAGGAAGCGGCCGAGGAGGAACTCGTAGGTCTGGCGGGGGCCGAGTTCGGCGGCGAGTTCGCCGACGGCGCGGAGGAAGGCGGCGGTGTGCTCGGGGCGGGAGCCCTCGGCACGAGAGCCTTCGGTCCGGGCGCTGTCGGTCCGGGCGCTGTCGGAGCGGCCCGTCTCGATACGGATGCTCTCGGGGCGTACCGCGGTGACTTCCGTACGGACTTCCGTACGGTCGTCGCCGAAGCGTGAGCCGAGCACCTGCTCCAGAGCGGTCGGCAGCAGTTCGGCCATGCGCTCGTCCGAGCGTGAGGTCAGCTCCTGCCAGGTGGTCGGCCGGTCCCGTACGAGCAGCAGGGCGCAGCCCGCCCGTACGAGCGCGGTGGCGGTCGCAGGCTGGTCGGCGAGTTGCTGCCAGACGCGCTCGCGGAGGGGGACCTCGGCGAGTTTGCCCTGGTCGCGCAGCCACCGTTCGACGTCGGTGAGGGCGAAGGACGGGCTGGTCTCGGTGCCGCCGACCGGTTTGGGGAAGTCCGCGTGCCGACGCCGCCAGTTGCTGACGGCGGCCCGTCCCACTCCTGCGAGCCGGGCGATTCCCGCCGCGGTGACCTCGCTCGCGCTCTCCGGCACCTGACCGCCTCCGTGCTCCGTACCCGCTGCTCTCTGTCCCCCTGTTGTGTCGCCGATCATACCGACGGTTCCCGAGAGATCGCTTCACAGACGATGGAAAGCAAATCCTTGTGAACCATGTTGACTCGGTTCACAGGCTCTGGTCTTATTGACCCGCCGCTTCACGGGGTTCTCAACGTGCCCCCATCACACGGCCTCACACTCCATCGTCATGTCCGGGAGAGCACACCCATGTCCCACTCCATGCAGCAGCCCCAGTACGGCGACTCGACGCAGCCCGGCCAGTACGGTCAGTACGGTCCCCAGTGGGGTGGCCCCGCTCAGACTCCCCCGGAGCCGCCCGCCCGCAAGGGCGTCACCCTCACCGCGCTGATCCTCGGCGTCCTCGGCATCGTCACGGCACCGATCCCCTTCGTCTTCTGGCTCGGCGGCACCCTCGGCCTGGTCGCCCTGATCGTGGGACTGAGCGGACGCTCGAAGTACGGCAAGGCCGCGAGCACCGTCGGCGCGGCCCTCGGAGTGGTCGCGATGGTGCTCGCGATCGTCGGCGCGGTACTCACGTTCAAGGTCATGGACGACGCGGTGGACGAGTTCGACAAGTCGATCCGCGACATCAGCGCTTCGGCGGAGCCGAGCGGGGCGGCGGGCTCCGACGACAAGGGCAAGGCGAAGGGCAAGGGGGGCGACGGCGAGAAGGGCGGCCTCGGGGCCGGCGACGCCTCCGCCTACAAGGACGGCCTCAAGGTCACCGTCTCCGCGCCGAAGTCCTTCACCCCGAGCGAGGTCGCCGCCGGGCACACCGCGGGCAACAAGGCGTACAAGGTGACCGTGGTCATCGAGAACACCGGTACGAAGAAGTTCGACTCCACCCTGGTCCTCGCGGACGCCCGCGCGGGAGCGGACGGCGTCACCGCCGAGCAGATCTTCGACCAGAAGGTCGACAGCAGCTTCGACGGCATGATCATGCCGGGCAAGAAGGCCACGGTGACGTTCGGTTTCTCCGCCCCGGCCGACGCCAAGAACCTCACCGTCGAGATCACTCCGGGGTTCGACCACGACCCGGCCCAGTGGGAACTGACAGTCTGACGTTTCCCTTCCCAAGGACCAGCACCCCCTGGACGGAGAACCAGATGTCTGTCATCACCCCCTTCCGAGGTCGGCCCCTCGCGGTCGCGGCCCTCGCCACGGCGCTGGCTCTCGGCGCCACGGCCTGCCAGGACAACGGGGACGCGAAGGGGGCGAAGGAGCCGAAGGGACCGAAGGATTCGCAGAGTTCCAGCGGCTCCCCCGGCTCCCCGGACTCCGGCACCGCCGCGAGCGCGTCGCCGGAGTCCGCCGACGCCGAGGCGTTCCCGGGCAAGACCGGCTCCGAGATCGCCACGATGGCGATCGAGACGACCAAGAAGGCGACGTCCTTGACCGTCGAAACGGACATCAAGCTGGCTGAGGGGCCGCTGAGGGGCCGGATAGCCATGAGCACGCGGGGCGACTGCGTGGGCACGATGTCCCCCGGTTCGTCCGGCTCGTTCGAAATACTCAGGATCGGCAAGACCGCGTACATGCGGCCCGACGAGGCGTTCCTGCGGGATCAGGTCAAGGGAGAGCCCAAGGCGGACAGGGACGCGGCGGTCGCGCTGATGAAGGGCCGCTGGATGAAAGCGAACCCCTCCGATCCCGACGCCAAGGGCATGCTCGAACTCTGTGACCTCAACGTCGTGCTGCGCGAAGTCGTGGTCGACAGGAAAACGGCCATCCGCCGAGCCGGAGAGACCACGGTCGGCGGCCGGAAGGCGCTGAAGCTCGTCGAGACGGACGGCACCTCGACGGAGAGCCTGTACGTCGCCACGGAAGGCAAGCCGTACATCCTGAAGATCGAAGCGCAAGACGACCAGGAGCCGGGCACGGTGACCTTCTCCGCCTTCGACGAACCGGTCCAGGCGAAGGAGCCCGCGCCAAGCGAGATCCTCGACCTGGACAAGTTGGGGGCGTCGTAACGTCCGGCCCTCACCGCGCGAGGAAGGCCGCCACTGGGGAGCGGCCTTCCTCGCGCGTCGCCGTGTGTGAAGCCGCCGTGCGCGTGTCGCCTCCGGCGCGGGTCAGCCGAGGGGGATCCGGGTGTGTGGTTCCCACTCGTACATGCGACTGTCCCGGTGGATCACGATCAAGTCGGTGTGGGTGACGCGGGCGTGGGCATCCTGGATATCTGCTGCGGCGAGGGCAGCGGCCAGTGGGGCGGCCGGGCCAGTGCCGTTGCTGTAGCCGAGCGAGACGTGCGGGGTGAAGCCTTCGGCCCGCTCGGGGACCTCGGTCAGTACGTCACCGATCGCGGACCGGATGGCGTCGCGGACCGCGCGGACCGGGGCGTCCGGGTATACGGGCGCGAGGATCGCCTCGGGGTCGACCACGGGAGTGCCCAGGCTGATGTCAAAGGAGGGCAGGCCGGCCAGCCGCTGTCTCGCCGCCTCCGCGATGGCCGTCACGTCCTGTTCGGCAGCCTCGCCCACGAAGCCGATGCCCTGCGTGGTCAGGTGCAGCCACCGGTCGGGGATCAGGTCGATCCCGCCGACAGGGGCGAGCACCGCACGGCACTCGGCGGCGAACCGGTGAACGTCGGGCTGTCCGTCGAACGTCAGATGCCAGGTGTAGAACCGCCGCCCCACGCTCCAGCCCGGCCGCCACCACCAGTGGTCCCGCATGTACTCAGGCGCTGTGGTCATGTCCCCGATCCCATCAGGCCACACCCTCTCCTGACGAGAGGGCCAACCGCCGGGAGGCGGAATCCGCGCACCACTCTTCCAGGGCCTGCCTCGCGGCGACGGTCACCGATCCGGTGGCTGCCCTGCCTCTGGCCATGGCCTGGCCGAGGTCCTGCATCCGCTGGGTGATGGGGGCGAGGCGCTGCTCTGGTGGCATGGCGAGCACGGGGGCCAGCGCTTCCATAACACCATCTGGCTGATCGATTCCGATGATGGCTGCGGCTCGGGTGATGTGGATCTGCGCCTCGGTCCCATAGGCGCGACCCGGTTGCGCACGGAGTTGGTCGAGGGCCCACTCAGCGCTCGTGAGGGCATCGAGATGAGCGCCGATGCGCAGGTGCGCACCTGCGGTGTAGTTCTCCTGCCGGACTGTCGGGCAGGAGAAGATGCCACCGATGTCGTCCGTGCCCACGGGGTTCTCCCGTGCAACCACGGCGCGCTGCAAAGCGGCCCGTGTCTCATCTGCTACGCCAAGCTTGGACCATGCATCGGCCTCCTGGCAGGCCAGTAGCGCGCCAACGGTTCCCTGCGGGTGGTAGGCGCAGCCGCGCCGGGCATGGTTGATGGCATCCTTCAAGCGGCCGTCCCAGAACGCAATCTTGCTTCGGGTCGAGGCAATCCAGGCCCGCAGTTCGTTGTGCCCAGCCATCTCGGCACAGAGCCATGCAGTGCGGCCCTGCGTGTCGGCTGCGCGAAGGTTGCCCAGATCACTGGAGATCCAGGCCAGCAACCCACACAGATAGCCAGCGGAGACATACAGGTCCATGGAGTACTGCGGCGGGTGCTGTCCCTCTATGAGACTGAAAACGCGGTCGCGGAGCCTGCGCGTGCGGCCGAAAAGCTCAACTGCGTCACCCGTGAGGTAGTCGTCGGCAAGAGTCCGAACGTCGGCAAGGATCTGCTCCAGGGCTACCTCCCCCACATTGGTGGTCTCGGCCCATTGAGCCCACGTAGCGGACTCACTGGCAGCAGCGAGGACATCGTTTTCGCTCGGCGGTACTGTCGCGTGGGACGCGGGCGGTTCAATGAACTGCGCTACCTCCGAAGTGTGGTGCTGGAGGACGCGTATGTCGCTCTCTGGCATGGCCCGGTAGTCGTCCAAGTCGAGGAGGTCCTCGACCGTGCAGGCCAGCACCGTCGCGGCGGCAACGAGGACCGACAGGCTCGGTCGACGCGTGCTGGGGCCTGGCCACTTCTCCCACTTGCTGACAAGGGACGCGTCAGCGGCAATGGCTTGTCCGGGGCATGAGCTGATGCGTTCCGCGATCTCTTGCAGCGTCCAGCCATGGGCGTGACGCCATGCCTCACGCGGACGCATACGAAAGCGGACTCGCATCTCCACCGCAATGTCGGCGAGGCTGCACCCGGCGGTTGTCATCTCATGGCGCAGGGCGTCCCGTTCGCTCTTGGTCCCAGACCTGGCCTGTGGCGTCATCAGCTCTCCCTACGTGCAGGGGCGGTGTGCTCACCGTAGCCACCGGATTACCCAGAGGAGAGGCATTCCCGCTCCGCCTAGAGGCGCGATCCGCCCAGATCTCAGCCCGAAGTCCCACGTTCTTGCAGGTAAACGGGGTTCCGCGCTGCCAAAGAAGTTGGACAGCCGCGACCGTGACGACAGCGCCTCAAATTGCGACTGTTGAGGCATAGAGCTGACCTGACAGGGGGCAAATAGCCGTGATGACGATCGAGGTGTACCGGGTGGGCCCGGACGGGACGCGGTTGCCCGTCTCGCCGAAGGTGACGGTCGGTGATGAGGAGAGTCCGGTCCTGCCTCCGGAGTCGATGAGGGTCGCCGCGTTCCCGCCGTGTGTGTGCGTTCGGTGTGCTGGTGGGGAGGCGGCGCGATGATGGATATGCAGGTGTGGCGGGATGCCCGTGCCAGGGCCGAGGCGGCGGCGGAGGCGATCCGGAACGCGCTGGCTGGGCTGGAGTTGCCCGAGCGGGACTGGGGCTCGATCAGGCCGGTTGTCAGCGTGTCCGGGAGGAGCTACGTGCACGTAGGGGTGGTACGGGCGGACGCGGTGGAGCGGGTCGCCGACGCCCTTCGTGCCGCCGCTCCCCAGCCGAGAATTCCGGCAGAGTCGGTGGAAATGCGGTGGCTGGACACCGGCTCCGGGCCCGGCGTCATGGTGCCTGTGATCGCCGAAAAGCCCGCCGCCCGGCCGACGGGCGACGAACCCGGCTGAGAGACCACCCGCCCGCGACCCCCGGCGCGGACGGGCACCACGGCCCCGGCCTGCCGTGAACCCCGACACCCGGCAGGCCGGGGCCACCCCATCACCAC
>NZ_JBSGAW010000049.1:0-29564 GCF_053600955.1 Streptomyces sp. NPDC004838
GTCCCCATCACATCCGAACCGTGCAGCGCGTCGTCCTCCACATGCACCGCCCGGTCCGCCCCCATCGACAACGCCTTCCGCAACGCGTCCCTCGCATCCTCGGGACCCACCGTCACCACCGTGACCTCGGACCCCTCCACCCCCTCCGCGATCCGCAGCGCCTGCTCCACCGCATACTCGTCCAGCTCCGACAGCAGACCGTCCACCTCACCCCGGTCCACCGTCAGATCACCCGCGAACCCCCGATCACCCGTCGCATCAGGCACAAACTTCACACAGACAACAATCCTCAGACTCACGCCGGCTCTCCTACGGATTGGAGGGTTTGTCCCATGAGCCTATGGCACTAAGTACCCTCTGTAAAGGTACGCAGTGCCAAAATGGGTGCTCCGGTGTTACGTTCCCGGCATGACTGAGGCGCGCAGGCGACGCAAGCCGGACTCCGGCCCCACGGCGGACGGTCGAACCGTCCTGCCCGGCCGGGCCGCGGGGGCGGGACGGCCGGGCAGGACGGGCCGGGCCGTCAAGGTGCCCATGCGGGAGGCGCTCGCCGAGGCCGCCTTCCAGCTCTTCCTGGAGCGGGGCTACGAACAGACCACCGTGGATGACATCGTGGCACGGGCGGGGGTCGGGCGCCGTTCGTTCTTCCGCTACTTCCCGTCGAAGGAGGACGCGGTCTTTCCCGACCACGAGAGCTGCCTCGCCGAGATGACGGAGTTCCTGGCGGCGAAGCGACGCGGCGACGGCGGCGACCCCGCCGGTTCCGGACACGGACCCGGACCCGGCTCCGGAACCGGTACCTCCGGTGCCGGGGTCGACCCGGTGGACGAGGTGTGCGACGCGGCCCGGATCGTGATGCGCATGTACACGGCGAAGCCCGACTTCTCCGTACAGCGCTACCGCCTCACCCGTGAGGTGCCGGGACTGCGCACGTACGAACTCTCCGTCGTGCGCCGCTACGAGCGCACCTTCGCCGGTCATCTCCGCGCCCGCCGTCCGGACGCCCCGGACGGAGCGCTGCGCGCCGAGATGATCGCGTCCGCCGTGGTCGCCGCGCACAACAACGCCTTGCGGTCGTGGCTCCGTTCGGGCGGCGAGGGGAACATCGAGGCGGAGGTCGAACATGCCCTCGGACTCGTACGGGAGGTGTGGGGCGATCCGGCGCCGGACCCGGCGGAGACGGGGGCCGACCGGACCGGCCCCGCCGCCGAGGACGATGAGGTCATCATCATGGTCGCCCGGAAGGGCACCCCTGTCTGGCGCGTGGTGCAGGGAATCGAGTCGGTGCTCGACGAGAGCGGCGGATAGTTCCGCGGGCAGCGGGCAGCGGGCAGCGGGCAGCGGGCAGCGGGCAGTAGGCGGCAGGCAGCGGGCGGCAGGGGCAGAGGTGGGTGCCCGACGGGGCGGTCTTCGGCTGTCAGCCGTCGGCTGCGAGCCGCCGGCGGGAGTTGACGGAAGTCGACAACAGTCGGGGCCCCAAGCTGTGGCACTCAGTACCTATACACCTCGGCACTCAGTGTCATATGGTGCGAAGGCGTCAACGTACTCCGTGACGCATCTGTCCCGAGTGCAGGGGGTCGTGCCATGTCCCAGTCCGGAATCGCCGCGGTGCCCGAGGTGCGGGAAGACGCCGGTCTGATCTATCAGCGGTGCCGCTGGTGCGGCACCGCATCCTTCCGGAAGCTTCTCTGTCCCGTGTGCGCGTCGAGCGATCTGCAGCCCGCCCGCAGCACCGGCGAGGGCGTCGTGATCCGGTCGTCCGTCGTGCACCGATACACGCGGATCGCGCGCAATGAGTCGCTGATCAGGTTCCCCGAAGGCTTCATGTTCCGCTGCCGTGTCGTCGGGGCGGCGCCCCATCTGGTCTGGGTCGGCGCCAGGGTCCGTCCCGTGCCCGCGACGGATCTCGACTCGGGCGAACTCGTCGTCGAGCTGTGCGACACCGTCAGACACATGGACTGGCACTAGCCGGCTCCGGCGTCCGGGCGGCACTCGTCCGGGCTGCGGAGAGTCCGTCCCGACAGGCACCGACCCGCCGGGAAGCCCGCCTCATCAGGCCAGGATCTTCGCCTTCGCCTGCCGGAACTCCTCGTCGCTGATCGCGCCCTTCTCCTTCAGATCCGCCAGTTTCGCCAGTTGGTCCGCGTGACCGCCGCCCGTGCCCGCCGTCTTGCGGATGTACGACGAGAACGCGGCCTCGCGCTCCTCGGCGGCGCGGATTTCGCGCTCGCCCATCGATCTGCCGCGGAAGATGACGTAGAGGAGCACGCCCAGGAAGGGCACCAGCAGCACCAGGATCATCCAGCCCGCTTTGGCCCAGCCGTTCAGGGAGTGGTCGCGGAGGAGGTCGCTGATGATCTTGAAGAGCAGGAACAGCCACATGACCCAGAGGAAGAACCAGAGCATGGTCCAGAAGAGGTTGAGGAGAGGGTAGTCGTCCACGGATCGGCTCCAATTCACCTTGCTCTGCGGGCCCGCTCAGTAGCGGAGCGCCGTACCGACCTCCGGCTTGACCTCGCCGGAGAGCTTGCGATTGCTGCGGGCGGTGGCTGTCTTGGACTGGGAGGCGGGTACGTCCGAGACGGTGACGACGACCGTGTCCAGCAGCTTGCCGCCGCTGTCCTTGAAGTTGACCTGCACGGCGAAGGACTTCGGCGAATCGGCCGTGTTGTGGACCGTGAACTCCGTCGTGGCGTAGCCCTCGCTGGTCGTCGCCGCCGCGCCGAGCTTCACCTCGCCCTTGGCGTCGACTCCGTTCTTGATCTCGTTGAGCTTCCTGCCGGCGGCGGCGGTGGCCGACGCGATGGCCGCCGTCGCCTGCGCGCCCACGGACGAGACGGCGGACGCGGCCTTGGACGCGACGCCCGACGTGCCGCCGCCGCCGTTGGAGCAGCCGGCCGCGCCGGCGGCCAGGGCCGTCGCCAGGAACGCCGTCAGCGCCGCGCACACGGCGGGGCGCTTCCAGGAACTCCGCATACCGCCCGCCTCCTCTGACCGGCTCCGGCTTCTTCGTGCGTCGTACGCCCAGTGAAGGAGGGGCCGAAGAGCCGCGCACGCTCGCGGATGCCAGACGGGTGACGGTGACGCGTGACGGGGGACGGGCGGCACGCCGACCCGGTGAGGCACGTGTGCTCCCGTGCCGTCGGCCAAAAGGGGAAGCCCGTGTGGGATGACCGGGTGAATATATGAATTATCCCGGTGTGTGGCGCATTTACCGAACACGCTATCGGTCTGATGGTGCCATGTTCAATTACTGCGGCCGGAGGGCCGCGTACGAAGACGCGAGACCGGAGGGCGCGACGCCGGAGGCCGCGAGACCAGTGGCGGCGAGACCAGAGGCCGTGAGACCGGAGGCCGTGAGACCGGAGGACACGAACACCGAGGTCCGACGGCCCCGCCCCGGTCGTGGCCGGGTCGGCGCGTTGCCTCGGTCGCTGACCCTGGCGTCCTGTGTGGCCCTGGTGTCCCTCGCCGCGCCGCTCTCCCCGGCCGTCGCCGCCGATCCGGTGAAGACGCCGGGGACCATGTCCCTGTGCGTGAATCGTGGTGCTGAGGCCGGTGCCAGCGCCGGTGCCGGAGCCGGTACGGACGCCGGTGCGGAAGCCGGTACGGGCGGTGGCGTCCAAACCGGTGCGGAAACCAACGCGGGCGGCGGCGTGGACACCGGTACGGGCGGCGGCGTGGGCGCCGGTACGGCGGGCGGCCCGTTCGCCCCCCGCCCGGCGCGTGCGGAGCGGCCGATCCCCTACGACCGTGGCGGCTTCGCGGCGATCTACGACGCGGGCGCGTCGCCCGGAGAGTTCGCCCGCGCGGTCCACAACGGCGTCCTCGGCCTTCCGGCCGTGGCCGAACTCCGGGCCGGCCTCAACGACGCCGATGGCCTGCTGGACCCGGCGAGCCCCAAGCTGCACACCGGCCAGCTGTACGAGATCGCCGGCGCTGCCTGCGTCCGTGTGCCTGTGGACACGAGCCGCACGTACTACGTCCTCAGCTACCGCAAGGAGTACGACCCGTCCGGGAACTTCATCGGCTTCCGGGATTTCCAGCGGCCCGGAGCGGGTCCCCAGTGGCCCCTCGGCTACTGGGCCGACATCGGCGACTCGGCCGGGTCGCCGACGGACGGCCCCGGCCCGACCGACCGCCCCGGCCCGGCCGTCCGCCCAGGCCCTGTCAATCGCCCCGGCCCGGTCGGCATCGCCCCTCCGCCCGACGACGCCCGTCTCCCCGACGGCCCCGACCGGACGGGCGGCCCCGGCCCGTACGGCGGACGAGGTCCGCACGGCCGACAGGGGCCGGACGGCGAGAGTCCGCAGGTGGCCGCTACGGAAGCGCCCTTCACCGTGAAGATCACCGGCCGCGCCGGCGCCCCCGGTCCCGGTGAGATCCGACCCGTCCTGCCCCCGACTCCCCGCTGACGCCTGCTGCTTTCTCTGCTCTCCCTGTTCCGAACGCTCCGAACGCTCCGAACGCTCTGCCTGCCCTGTCCGGATTCTCCGCTCTCCGGCCCGCGCCCTCACCACCGATACGACGGTGAGGGCGCGGGCCGCCCACCAGGGCAACCGCGCCCAGCCCCCGCGCCCCCCGCCCCGCCCTCAAGCCCCCGCCCACGCCGCCCGCCCTCGCCCCCACGCGCCTCAGCCCTCCTTCGCCGCCAGATGCGGCATGATCCGGTCCAGCCACTTCGGCGTCCACCACGCCGACTCGTCGAGCAGGGTCATCACCGCGGGCACCAGCAGCAGCCGTACGACCGTCGCGTCGATCAGGACGCTCGCCGCCAGCCCCAGGCCCAGCATCTTGACCACGGTGTCATCGCTGATGATGAACGCGGCGAAGACGCTGACCATGATCAGCGCGGCACAGGTGATGACTCGCGCGGTGATCTCCAGGGCGTGCGCCACACTCGCCCTGGCGTCCCCGGTCCGCCGCCACGCCTCGTGGATCCGGGACAGCAGGAAGATCTCGTAGTCCATGCTCAGCCCGAAGACGATGGCGAACATCATCATCGGCACATAGCTCTCGATCGGCACCTTGCCGGATACCCCGAGCGCCGGTCCGCCCCAGCCCCACTGGAACACGGCCACGACGACGCCGTACGAGGCCGCGATCGACAGCACATTGAGCACGGCCGCCTTCACGGCGACGAGCAGCCCGCGGAACACGACCAGGATCACGAGGAAGGCGAGCCCCACGACGACGGCGATGATCAGCGGCAGCCGTTGGGAGACGATGCCGAGGAAGTCGACCTGGGCGGCGGTCGTACCGGTCACATAGGTGCTCGCGCCGGTGCCGGACACCGCCTGGGGCAGGGTCTCGTCCATCAGCCGCTTGACGAGGCCGGTGGTCTTCCCGTCCTGGGGCGCGGCGACCGAGTACGCCGTGCCGACGAGGACGTCACCGTCCGGCGTGGGCTCCAGCGGGGTGATGAACGCGGCGTCCGGCACACCGGTCAGCACCGTCTGGAGCCGCGCGGCGAGCGCGGGCCGGTCCGCCGACGGTACGGACGACTGGTCGACGACGAGCGTGAGCGGGCCGTTCGAACCGGGCCCGAAGGCCGATGACATGAGGTCGAAGGCGCGCCGGGCGGTGAACGACTCGGGGTCCGCGCCGTCGCCGATATGGCCGAGCTGGATGAAGAAGACCGGGAACGCGAGGACCGCCAGCACGACCACTCCGGCGGCCAGATACCACCACGGCCGGCGCTCGACCCGCTGGGCGTACCGGTGCCAGCCGCCCCGCACCACCTCGCCGGGTTCCGCTTCGGTCTCGGCGACCGGGGTCCGTACCCGCAGCCGGTCGACGCGCCGCCCGATCGATCCCAGGGCGGCCGGTACGAGGGTGAGCGTGCCGAGCACGGCCGTGACGACGGTGACGGCGGCGGCGAGACCGAGCTTGCCGATGAGGCCGATCCCGGAGACCCACAGACCGGTGAGGGCGATGATCACGGTGCATCCGGAGAGCAGGACGGCGTGCCCGCTGGTGGCCGTGGCCCTTCCGGCGGCGGCCACCGGATCCTCGCCGTTCATCAGGTTCTGCCGGTGCCGGGTGATCAGGAACAGCGCGTAGTCGATGCCGACGCCGAGCCCGATCATCGTGGCGAGGGTCGGCGAGACGGTGGCGAAGGTGAAGGCGGCGGCCAGCAGCCCGAGCAGCGCGATCCCGCCGACGACGCAGATCAACGCGGTCACCAGGGGCAGCACGGCCGCGATCACACTGCCGAATCCGATCAGCAGCACCAGGACGGCGACCGTGAACCCGATGACCTCGCTGGGCCGGTCGTTGGGCTCGGGCTGGTCGAGTTCGCCGAGGATGCCGCCGTACTCGACCTCGACGCCCGCGGCCCGCAGCGGCTCGACCGCCGAGTCCACGCCGTGGAAGAACTCCGGCCCCAGCCCGGACGGCTGCCCGCCGAGCCAGACGGTGATGTACGCGGTCTTCCCGTCGGCGGAGAGCGGACCGACGTTCGGGACGCCGGCGGGGACGGGCGGCACGGTCAGCGGATTCTGCGCGGAGAGCACGCCGGGCAGCGACTGGAGATCGCCGACGACCGCCGCGACCCGCCCGCTCTCCTGGCTGAGCGGTTTGTTCGGGTCGTGCAGCACCACCTGACTGCTGTATCCGCCCCCGGCCGGCTCATGCGCCTGGAGTACGTCGAGGCCGTTCTGCGACTGAGTGCCGGGGAGGGAGAAGTCGTCGGAGTACTCGCCGCCGTAGGAGAGGTGCAGGACCTGGAGTACGGCGAGGGCCGCCAGCCACAGCAGGATGACGACCAGCCACCGCCGCGCACACCACTCACCGGTCCGGCGCAGCACGCCCTTGCGCGGCCCCGCCGCGCCGGAGCCGCTCCGGGGTGGCGTCATGGACATGCGTTACTCCCGCGCGGACGGGCGCTCGCCCACAGGGCGGAGCCGGGACGGAGGGCGCTTCCTCTGGGCGCCGCCTGCCTCTCGCGCCGCTTTCCCTACCCGGAGGAGTTCACCTCGGACACTCCGCATTCAAGGCCGGATCGGCGGCGGGGGCACGCCGGTGCGGGGGAACGGGTGACCCGAGGCCGTGGCTCCGTCGCACGGGGACCCGGCCCCGCGACTGTCGTACGCCCCAGGGCTCGGCTCGCCCCCGGCTCGGCTCGCTCCGTCCGGCCGTTCCACCCGGCTGGCCCCATGTGGTTGCCGTGTGCGGAGGCCCCACCCAGCTGTCCGTCGTCCGGACGGGCGGTGCCGGAGCGGTCCGGCCGGGAACGACGGCGACGCCTTGGGCACCGGGAGCCGGACGGGGAGCGGCTACCGGGCCACGAACTGGGTGAGGATCGCCTGCATTTCATAGATGTCGACGCCCTTGCTGAACGTCTTCTGCAGCGGGACGGGATTCCCCGAGATCCAGATCTTCAGCTCCGCGTCGAGGTCGAACGTTCCGGCCGTCTCCACCGCGAAGTGCGTGATGCTCCGGTACGGGACGGAGTGGTACTCCACCTTCTTGCCCGTGAGCCCCTGCTTGTCGATGAGCAGCAGCCTGCGGTCGGTGAGGAGAATCGTGTCGCGGATCAGCAGATACGCGGCGAACACCTGCTCCCCCTGAGCGAGCAGACGCGCATAGTCCCGTGCCGCGGCCCCCGGATCGATCGGGTGAGCGTTTCCGAACAGAGCCATGACAGACCCCCTAAAGTCATTCAAGTCGGATGATATAGCCACTGTATAGCGGTACTTCGGCCGTGTGGATGGCCTGCACACCGAGGGCCGGGTTGTACAAAGCGCGTCCGGGGCGGTGGATTGCCGGACCGTCAACCTGACTACGTGCCGGAGCCGTTCCGGAGCCGACCCGGAAATTCATGCCGGACGCATGCCGGATGTACGCCGGAGGCGTGCCGGACTCAAGCAGGATTCATGCCGCAGCCATGTCGTATTCCTGTCGTCCGGGCTCTCCGGACCGCGCGCGGACGGCGGGTTGTCCGGGTGAACCGGCCGCCATCGGTGCACCGTGCACCGTCACGGCGAGGCCCATGTCCGTGACGCCTGCCGGTTCCGGCCGTTGAAAGCGTGTACGCGCGTCTCGCGCCCGCCGCCACCGAACCACTCTCGGGAGATCCTGTTGCTCGGTCACGCCATGCCCGCGTCGCCAAAGCCGGACTTCAGGAGCTACGCCGCTCCGTCCCTCGGATACGCGCTGTTCGCCACCCGCTGGCTTCAGGCCCCGCTGTACTTCGGCCTGGTCGCGGCCCAAGGGGTCTACGTCTACAAGTTCTTCAACGAGCTGCTGCATCTGGTGCTGAAAGTCGTCAGCGGTCAGGCGAACGAGACCTATGTGATGCTCGCCGTGCTGAAGCTCGTCGACGTGGTGATGATCGCGAACCTCCTGATCATGGTGATCGTCGGGGGGTACGAGACCTTCGTGTCACGCATCGGTCTCCAGGGACACCGGGACCAGCCCGAGTGGCTGTCGCACGTCAACTCCAATGTGCTGAAGGTGAAACTGGCCACGGCGATCGTGGGCATCTCCTCGGTCCATCTGCTCCAGATGTTCGTGGACGTCGACCACACCTCCCACCACTCGTTGCTGTGGGGGACCGTCATCCACATGGCGTTCATCCTCTCGGCGGCGATCCTCGCGTATATGTCGGGCCCGATGGAGTCGCTCGGCCACCACCCCCACGGCACCCCCGGTCCGGGGTCGCGTCCCACCCCGCCGGAGGGGTTCGTGGACGACGAGGACGCGACCGGCCCCACCATGCTGCGGGAGATGTTCCCCGCGCAGGACGCGCGCGCTGCCCGCGCTGCCCGAGGTGCGCGCGGCACCCGTGAGACCTCCGGGGTCGAGGCCCGCATCCGCGAGGCGGGCTTCCCCGCCCGTAAGGCGCTGGAGGAGTTCGACGCCGATCACCAGAGGTTCGTCGACTGGGACACCGTCACCCGGCTCGGCACGGCGGACTTCGTCCCCGCCCATGGGAACGCGGTCTTCCTCGGCTCGCCCGGCACCGGCAAGACGCATCTGGCGATCGCCCTGGGCATGCGTGCGTGCCAGGCGGGTCACGAGGTCCGGTTCGCCACGGCGACCGCGTGGGTGAAGCAACTCGCCGCGGCCGACGAGGCCGGGAGGCTGACGGAGGAACTGGCCGACCTCGACCGCTACGACCTCCTGATCATCGACGAGATCGGGTACGTCCCCTTCGAGCCCGAAGCCACGAATCTGCTGTTCCGGCTCATCTCCCACCGCTACGAGCGGGCGTCGGTCATCGTCACCAGTGACAAGCCCCTCGCCGAGTGGACCGATGTCCTCGGCGACACCCCCGTCACCCTCGCCCTGATCGACCGCCTCGCCCACCATGCCGAGGTGCTCACCCTCAAGGGCGACAGTTACCGGCTGCGCGGGCACGGGTACGTGCGCGAACGCGACCGCGTACTCGTCGCCGCTGACAGCCGCTGACAGCCGCTGACAACCGACCGAGCGGCCGACCGAGCGGCCGACAGACCGGCCAACCGAACGGCCGGCGGAAGAACGGCCGACGGAACGGCCAACCGAACAGTCGCCGGAACCGTCGCCGGAACCGTCAACCGAGCATCAGGACGGCCGCAGACGGCCGCAGACGGCCGTGGACGCCCGATGAAGGCCGCCGAAGCCGCCGAAAGGCGGCCGAGCCGAGGGGGTCCCGGCCGGATGGGCCCTCCGACCGAGGGTGATTTACGGCCTCCTTCGGATCCCGTCGCATGAGAGGGCTCTCATCAAAGGACGGCTTCCTGTCATGAATTCGGCCACTGAATTAATCAAACGTGAACGCCGAAACGTGCATGGACTGGATTCCGGCGGTACGGGTGTGGGATGAACCCGTACGCCTTCGGGGCATTCCGGATGAAGTGGTAGAGCGGATTCCGGTCAGGGGTGGCGTGATGGCGCGGAATCGGCGGGTGGAGGCGCGTCGGACGGGTGCGCAGCGCTCATGTCTCAATACGCACGGTGTTTTTCGGGCGCGGTAGCCGGGCGGGCCGCGATTTCGCGATCCTTGCTCCCGGCGAGCCGCCGACCCGCGTTCCGGCCCGACAACCCCAGGGGTGCGATTTCGACGACTGACAAGCCCCGAGCGGCTGACCGGTTCTCGCTCATCGGTGGCTCTCGCCGGCTCGACGCGATGGCCTCCGTGGCCCATGAGGCCGTGGACGCCATCGGATTCCTGAAGGAACTAGCAAAAAGGTAGCGGAGTCATCAACACTCACATTCCGGCCACCGAGGTGGCCCCCGAAAGCGCCTGGTTCAAGTCTTCCTACAGCAGTGGCGCGGGCAACAGCTGTGTCGAGATCGCGGACCTGACCGACCGTGTCGGCGTCCGCGACTCCAAACAGGACCGGGGCCCGGCCCTCGTGCTGCGCACCGCGTCATGGGCCCGGTTCGTGGCCTACGCGAGCGACGCGCCGTCAACCGGCTGACATGAGGCGACCGGGCCGCGACGCGACCGGGCGACGACCTGGTCGAGCGATGGCCTGATCGAGCGGTGTCCTGGTCAGCCGGTGCACCGAACGCGGGGCCAGGTCTTCGACCTGGCCCTTCGCCGTGGGAAGCGCGCTTACGGCCCACGGCCCACGGCTCACGGCTTGCGGCCCACGGCTCCGTACATGGCGACCTGGCTGTTGTCGACGGCGGCCTGCGCCTCGGTGGGCCGCCAGCGATGCACCTGCGTCAGCCCCGGCTCGACCAGTTCCAGGCCGTCGAAGAACGCCCCGACCTGCTCACGGTCGCGCGGCACCATGGGAATGCCTCTGCTCTCGTACTCGGTGACCACCCGGGCGAACTCCTCGGGCGCGAAGTCGGCGGTCGCTGTGGAGATGGCGAGATAGCTCCCGGACGGGAGTCGGTCCAGCAGCGCCCGTACCAGGGGGTGGTCGTCGGGCGGCCGGATGAAGTGCAGCATCGCGATGACCGTGAGCGCCACGGGCTCCCGCAGGTTCAGCAGTTCTTTGAAAGCGTCGGATTCGAGGATGGAGTCCGGGTCGCGCATGTCGGCGTCCACGTACGCGGTTCGGCCTTCGGGCGAGCTGGTGAGCAGTGCTTCGGCGTGGGCGAGGACGATGGGGTCGTTGTCGACGTACACGACGGCGGCGTCCGGGCGTTCCTGCTGGACGACCTCGTGCAGATTGGGCGAGGTCGGCAGTCCGGTGCCGATGTCGAGGAACTGGCGGATCCCGGCCTCCCGCGCGAGGTACCGAACCACGCGGTTCATGAACAGCCGGTTCTGACGCATGCTCACCGGAAGGGAGGGCCACCCGGCGACCATGGCGTCACCCGCCTGCACGTCGACGGGGTAGTGGTCCTTCCCGCCGAGGATGTAGTCGTAGACACGCGCTGAATGCGCGCGCCCCGTGTCGATCCGGTCCACCGCGCGCTCATCGTGTCCCATACCGCAACTCCCGCCGTTTCAAGGGTGGTTCAGGAGTGTAGGGGCAAATCTCATGGGCCGTCTCGGTGAATGGGGGCGGGCCCTGGGCGGCTGTCGGCCGCCGGAGCGGGCGACGGGATGGAGCGTGCTGTCGACGGTCTCCCCATGCGCGGCGACGGTCGCGAACTTCGAGCGTCCCAGCCGCCCCGCTCGTCCCCTCTGGTCCCGCTCGCGGAGGGAGGCGCCGGACGGGCCTGGGCCATGCGGAAACGGATTCCGTTGTCCAAACCAGATACAGCGACGTATTCGGCAAATCTATGGCGTCAATCCAACGATATCGATAGTTTGAGGGGGTATGAATGCGCGGGAAACGTACTCGTGTGACGACAGAGGAGCAAGAGGACCTTGAAAGAGCCCGATGTGACACAGAGCCCCCTGCCGCACACCCTGCCCACCAACTCCCGCACCCGTCACCGTCGGCTGCGTGCGCAGGGAAGCACCGATCGTGCGGTCCTCGACGCGATTCTCGGCGCGGGGTTCATGTGCCACTTCGGCGTGGTCGTCGACGGGCATCCTATGGTCGTGCCGACCGTGTACGGGAGCGACGGGACGAACCTGTACTTCCACGGCTCGGTGGCGAGCCGGAGTCTCGTGGCCGCGCCGGCGGCCGAGGTGTGCGTCACGGTGACGCATGTGGACGGCCTGGTGCTCGCCCGGTCCGTGTTCGAGCACGGCGTCAACTACCGCAGCGCCATGATCTACGGCACGCCCCGGCTCGTCGCCGACCCGGAGGAGAAGCTCGCCGGTCTGCGCTGTCTGACCGAGCAGGCCACCCCCGGCCAGTGGGGGTACGCACGCCTGCCGAACCGGAAGGAACTCGCGGCCACCACGCTGCTCGCCCTCTCCCTGGAGGAAGCCTCCGTCAAGGTCCGTGCCGGCGGGCCCGACGACGGCGACGGGCCCGACGCGGAACTGGAGATCTGGGCCGGCACCCTGCCCATGGTGACGTCCTTCGGCGCGGCCGAACCCGATGCGGATCTCAGGGACGGCATCACCGTGCCGGCCCATATCGCGGGCCGCGCGGGCACGCGGACCGGATGACGGCTCCCCGGCACGTGCTCCCCGGCACGTGCTCCCTGACGCGCGCTTCCCGACGCCCGCTCCCCGGCGCGGGCGGCCCGGCCGACTCGTCCGGTGGTCAGCCCCTCGCGGCGGCGCGGTTCCTCGTTGAGCCGTATGACCTCTTGGACCTGCTCCTCGAGGATTCCGGCGCCATGCGCTATCTCATGCGGCGACGAAAGAAATAACGGATGTGCCGGACGTGTTTTCGTGGGCCCTCGTGCGCGTCGCGCCGTGAATCTCCGCCCGCCGCTGGGAGCGCCGTGATACTGTTGCCGCGAGTTGCAGTTGTGGTTCCCAAACCTTCAAGTGCTTCGGCCGGTCTTTCCGACCGGTAGGAGCACTTTGTGTTGCCGGGTCTCTCCGGATGGGGCAATCATCGCGGCGACGCGAGGCTCACACAGTGTGAGTCCATTAATTCCCCGAATGGAGATAAAGACATGGCTACTGGCGTCGTGAAGTGGTTCAACTCGGAAAAGGGCTTCGGCTTCATCGAGCAGGAGGGCGGCGGCCCGGACGTCTTCGCCCACTACTCGAACATCAACGCCCAGGGCTTCCGTGAGCTGCAGGAGGGCCAGAAGGTGAACTTCGACGTCACGCAGGGCCAGAAGGGCCCGCAGGCCGAGAACATCGTCCCCGTCTGAGGCTGAAACGTGCGAATGCCGGGGCCCGCACCTTGGGTGCGGGCCCCGGCATTTGTGTTGTGTGATCTGCTCGGCCGCCTCTCGCCGAGCGACGTCCGGTGATACCGGCGCGCCGCGCCGGTCCCGTACGCGGCGATCCGTCCCCCTGTCGTCTCCCCGGCGCTCACACGTCCGGCACGCGAAGTTCACCATGAGTTCGGCTGCGGTTCCGCCGTATTTCGCCGCTCTTCTCACTGGTCCTCGCGGGTTGTTATCCGTGGCGAATTCCCGCCGCGCACACGCCGGAGACGCCATTGCCGACGGATTCGCCCGATATCTCATACGACTCGTTCTTGCGATTCTCCCCGTGGCCTGCCGGGCCGCCGGGTCGAGGATTCCTCGTACGCGTCGCTCACGAGGAAGGTCAGCATGAACCGCACATCCCGTAACCGCACCGACCGCACCGACCGCTCCGAGCGCACCGCCGGTGCGGCAGGCACGGCAGGCGCGTCCCGTTCGAATCGCCGCACCACCCGCACAGGCGCCACCAGCGGCGGAAAGAGCGGCGGGGCCCAGGGCCGTACGAAGAACCGGCAGCGCTCTGAGAATTCCCGGAATTCCCGCGCGTCGGGCGGCGGCCGCTCCGGCGGGCTCCCGAGGGAGTTCGCCGTGCCGGTCTCCCGGACCCCTTCGCTGCCCGCTGTGACCGACTTCACCGAGCTGGACATGCCCGCGCCGCTCCTCGCGGCGCTCACGGCCAACGGCGTGACCGTCCCGTTCCCGATCCAGGCGGCGACGCTGCCGAACTCGCTGGCCGGCCGGGACGTCCTGGGGCGCGGCCGTACCGGCTCCGGCAAGACGCTCGCCTTTGGACTCGCCATGCTCGCCCGTACCGCCGGGCAGCGCGCCGAGCCCCGGCACCCGCTCGCCGTCGTGCTCGTCCCCACCCGGGAACTCGCCCAGCAGGTCACCGACGCCCTCACCCCCTACGCCCGCGCCCTGTCGCTGCGGCTGGCCACGGTCGTCGGCGGTATGCCGATAGGACGCCAGGCCAGTGCGCTGCGCACCGGGACCGAAGTCGTCATCGCCACGCCCGGCCGGCTCAGGGACCTCGTCGACCGGGGCGACTGCCGGCTGGACCGCGTCGCCATCACCGTCCTGGACGAGGCCGACCAGATGGCCGACATGGGGTTCATGCCGCAGATCACCGCGCTGATCGACCTGGTGCGGACCGACGGCCAGCGGCTGCTCTTCTCGGCCACCCTCGACCGCAACGTCGACACGCTCGTACGCCGCTATCTGAACGACCCCGTCATCCACTCGGTCGACCCCGCCGCGGCGGCCGTGACGACGATGGAACACCACGTCCTGCACATCCGGGACGCGGACAAGAGCGCCACGACGACGGAGATCGCCGCCCGTGACGGACGCGTGATCATGTTCCTGGACACCAAGCACGCCGTGGACCGGCTCACCAAGCATCTGCTGAAGAGCGGGGTACGCGCCTCGGCGCTGCACGGGGGCAAGTCCCAGCCGCAGCGCACCCGTACGCTGACACAGTTCAAGGAGGGCCATGTCACGGTCCTCGTCGCCACGAACGTCGCCGCCCGCGGCATCCACGTCGACGATCTCGACCTCGTCGTCAACGTCGACCCGCCGAGCGACCCCAAGGACTATCTGCACCGAGGCGGACGCACCGCGCGGGCCGGAGAGTCCGGCAGCGTCGTCACCCTCGTCCTGCCGCACCAGCGCCACGCGGTCGCCGGTCTGATGGCGGACGCCGGGATCACCCCGCGGACCAGCAAGGTCGGCTCCGGCGAAGCCGAACTGACCCGGATCACCGGAGCGCGGAAGCCGTCGGGCATCCCCGTGACGATCACCGCACCCGCGCCCACGCCCGCCCGGAAGCAGGCCGCGCCGGGCTCCGGGTCCTCGCGCCGCCGACGCGGCGGATCGGGCCGTACGCGCCGCTCCACCGCATCGGCGGGCCGGACCGGCGGCGGCTCGCGGGGCCGTTCCTCCGGCGGCTCCGCCGCGTAGGGTCCGGCGCTGTCGAGTTCCACTGTCCGGCCCCTCTGCCCGCCGAGGTGGCGCGGGAGGCCGCACGGGTGGCCGTCGCCGCCCATGAGGCGCTGGGGCTGCTGGACCTGTCGCGCACGGACGCGATCGTCACGGAGGCCGGGGACGTCGTCGTCCTGGAGACGAATGTCGCTCCCGGAATGACAGGGACCAGCACCTACCCGATGACGATCGCGGAGGCGGGCCTCGACTTCGGGGTCTTCTGCCGCGATCTCGCGGCCCAGGCGGTACACCGGAACCGATGACAGACCACGGCCGCCGCACCCCCGGGCAAGGGGCGCGGCGGCCGCCAACTCGGCCGGTAATCGGATCTGCGTGATGGGCGGCACGAAGTCGCTGTACAGCGCGTCGTACGCGTCCGCAGTGCGGTCACCGTAGGTGTCGCTGTCGTACGTCATGAAGGTTCCCATCATCAGGTCTCCAGGTCTCCAGGTCGGCGGTCGCCGGTCAGGGGGACCGGTGGGGGCGGGTCATGGCGGTGTCCCCGTTGTGGGGTTCTCACGGGCGGCCCTGCGGAGTCGGGTGGTGGTGTCGGGGTCGGTGGTGCAGTGGTTGAGTTGGCGGGTCAGTTGGTGGGCGAGGGTCCAGGGGAGTGTGGGGTTGTCGTAGCTGATGGTGGTTTGGCCGGTTGGTTGTAGGTGGCCGGTGGGGGTGAGGTGGTAGCGGGTGCCGTGGATGCCGTGGAGGAGGGGTTTGCGGACGCGGATGGCGATGCCTCGGGTGAGGTGGGGGCAGTGGGCGGCGGCTTCGATGCAGGGTCCCGTGCATAGGGGCGGGTGGGTGTTGATCATGTTCTCGGGCCAGCCGTCCCAGTCGGTGGTGTGGTTGGGGAGGAGGAAGAGGTATCCGTGTTCGTTGCGGTCGGCGGGTGTGCGGCAGATCTGGCAGAGGAGGTTGCGCATGGTGTGGGCCTGGCGGGTGGGGTGGACGCGCCGGAATTCGGGGGTGCCGGTGGGGTCGTGGTTGATGCGCAGCCATAGGGCGCCGTCGTCGTCGCGGTCGGGGGCGGTCTCGTTGTGGTAGGCGAGGCCGGTGGCGGGGCGGGCGGTCAGGCCGCCGGGCAGGGGGAGTTCGCGGCTCCAGGCGGTGATGTACGGAACGGTTGCGGGCCGGGTGGTCATGCGGTGGGCGGTCATGGGGTGAGGCCGATGCCGCCGTAGGTGTGGATCCGGTCGGCGGGGATGGTCGTCATGTCGGGGTCGGGTTGGTGCCACTGGTGGACCGGGACCAGGCCGGGCTCGACCAGGGTGAGCCCGTCGAAGAACGAGGTGATGTCGTCGTAGGGGCGGGTACGGGTCTGGAGGGCCTGGTCGGCGAGGAGTGCTTCCGCGCGGCGCATGGTCTCCGGCGCGAAGTCGTCGGTGACGTGACTGATGACGATCGCGCTGCCCGGAGGGAGGGCGCTCACCAGGGTGCGGACCAGGCCGTGGGGGCCGTCCTCGTGGGGGAGGCAGTCGAGGACGGCGGTCAGCAGCAGCAGGACGGGGCGGGTGAGGTCGAGGTGGTCGCGGGCGGTGCGCAGGATCTGGTCGGGGTGGCGGAGGTCTGCTCGGGTGGCTGTGGTGGCGTCGGGCCGGTTGCCGCGCAGGAGGGCGCGGGCGTGGGCGACGACGACGGGGTCGTGGTCGATGTAGAGCACGCGTGAGGTGTCGGGGTGGGCGTTCTCGACGATGTCGTGGGTGTCGGGGCCGGTCTGGGCGGGCAGTCCGCATCCGATGTCGAGGACTTGGCTGATGCCGAGTTCGCGGGTGCAGTGGCGGACTGTCCGGTTGTGGAATCGGCGGTTCTGGGCGGCGATGAGTTGGGGGTCGAGTCCGAGGGCGGTGATGCGGGCGGCGGTGTCGTGGTCGCTTTCGTAGGCGTCTTTGCCGCCCTGGCAGGCGTTGTAGAGGCGGGCGGAGGTCACTGGCGGCAGGGGTGCCGGCGGCCAGGGGTCGTTGGGGTTCTGGGGCATGGTGCGGGTCCTGACGGGTGGGTGAGGGTTGAGGGTCCGGTTCGCGGGCGGCGGCGCGGCCCGCGCACCGGTGTGGAGACGTCGCGTGCCGGGTCAGACGGCGGGAGCGGCGGTGTTCGGGTGGGGTGTGGCGTATCGGGTGGACCAGTCCGGTCGGTGGGGTCCGAGGGTGTGTTCGGCGAGGCGGTGGAGCTGGATGTCGGCGGTGCCTGCGGGTGGGTTGAGGCAGGGGGCGTCGCGGTAGTGACGGTTGACCGGCAGCCGCAGGCCGGTCGCGCCGTGGACGTCGAGGGCGAGACGGGTGACGTCGATCGCCGCGTCGACGGCGGTGAGCTTGGCGTGGATCAGGTCCGTGTCGCATGCCTCGCCCCGGTCGAGGCGGTGGACGGCGTGGTAGGCGGTGAGGCGGGCGGTGCGGGCGGCTGCTTCCATGCGGGCGGTCTTGGAGCGGACGGCGGGCAGGTCGGCGAGCGGTTTCCCGTACCGGTGCCGCTCGGCGGCGAAGGCGGTGGTGTCGTGGAGGGCGGCGTCGAGGATGCCGAGGGCGACGGCGGTGAGGTTGGGGCGGCCGTAGAGGATGCTGGAGGAGTACGCGTACGCCAGCCCGCCGCCGGTGCCGCCGAGGATGTTCGCGGCGGGTATGCGCACGTTGTCGAGGTGCAGGTTGCCGGTGCTGAATCCGCGCAGGCCCATCGCGGGCCGGTGCTCGGGGAGGGTGAGTCCGGGGCGGTCGTGCTCGACCAGGAACGCGGTCAGCCCGCCGGGGCCGTCGCCGGTCCGGGCCACCACCGTGTGCAGGTGGCCGACGTGCGCGTTGCCGATGTGGACCTTCCGGCCGGTCAGCTGCCACCACTTCTTGCCGACCTTCCGGGCGGTGGAGCGCATGCCGAGGACGTGGCCGCCGGACTCCTCCTCGGTGACGGCGATCGTCGGCAGCACCGTGCCGTCCGCGACCGCAGGAAGCCACGTCTCCCGCTGCTCCGGGCTGCCGAGGTGGATCAGGCCCGCGGTGGCGAGCATGGACGCCTGCGCGATCGCCCCCGCCGCCGCACTCGTCCTCGACAACTCGTGGACGATGACCGTCTTCGCCACATGCCCGGCGTCCATGCCCCCGTAGCCGGAAGGGATCGTGACACCGATCCAGCCCTGATCGGCGATCAGACGGGCCAGCCCGTGCTCCACGGCGCCGCTCTCGTCCATCGCCTCGGCCCGTGGTGCGACCTCGGCCTCGGCGAACGCGCGCACCCGCTGGCGCAGTTCGTAGTGATGGTCCGTCAGGAATTCGGTCGGCATGAATCTCGTCCCCCTCTTCTGCTGTTGTGTACGGGTGGAGTCATCCGGCCATGGACGCGAGGGTCTGCCATACGCGGTCGCGGTGGTGCTTGATCAGCCGGAGGGCGTCGCGGGCGGTCGCGGCCGGGCGTGGTCCGATGCCGACGGCGCAGACGGTTCCGAGCACCATGCCGGTCTCGGGGTCGATCAGGGGCGCGCCGGCGTAGGAGCGGATGCCGACCTGGTCGACGACGGGGTTGCTGGCGAAGCGGGCCACTCCGTAGACGTCGGGCAGGACCAGGGCAGTACGCCGTTCGATCAGCGCCGGGCAGTAGCCGTGTTCCAGGCGCATCGTCCGGCCGACCGGCGGCAGGTCGCTCCTGGCGGGCGGTGTGTGCAGACCGGCGAAGTGCTGGCGGTCGGTGATCAGATTGACCATGGCGTAGGGGGTGTTGAGGTCCGCAGCGATGTCGGCGGCGAGGGCGTCGAGGAGAGGCACGGGGGCGAGACTGAGGCCGAGGTCCGCGATGTGGCGGGCCCGCTCGGCAGGGGTGGAGGTCACTGGTCGGCTCCGGCGGTGGCGAGGGTCTGGGCGTGGCGGACGAGGCCGACGAGGACAGTGGCGGCGGAGTGGGCCTTGCGGACGTCGCAGTTCAGGACCGGCACGTGGCCGGGGAGGTCGAGGGCGGTACGGATCTCGCCCTCGGCGTACCGGTGCGCGCTGTCGAACTCGTTGACGGCGACGACGAACGGGAGCCCGCTGGTCTCGCAGTGCTCCACAGCGGTGAAGCAGTCGGCGAGGCGGCGCGTGTCGGCCAGGACCACCGCGCCGACCGCGCCCTCCGACAGGAGGTGCCAGGTGTGGCGGAACCGTTCCTGGCCGGGCATGCCGAACAGGAAGAGGACCATGCCGGGGTCGCGGAAGGTGATCCGGCCGAAGTCCATGGTCACGGTGGTGGTGGTCTTGCCCGCGACACCGGACAGGTCGTCCGTTACGGAACTGGCCCGGGAGACGGTCTCCTCGGTACGGAGCGGGGTGATCTCGCTGACGGCCCCGACCAGGGTGGTCTTGCCCGCGCCGAATCCGCCCGCGATGACGATCTTCGCGACCGGGGCGTCCGGAGGGGCGTCAGAGGCGTCAGAGCCGTTCGAGGTGGACAAGAAGCGCCTCCAGGAGCTGAGGGTCTCTGGGATCGACGACGGTGGGGGTGGGGAGGTCGAGGACGCCGCGGTCGATGAGATCGGACGCGATGATTTTGGTGACCTGGGCGGGCAGGCGGAGCCGGGCGGCGACCTCGGCGATCGAGGTGCCGGTGCCCCGGCACAGGCGGACGGCCGTCTCGTGCTCCGGCGCGAGCCCGTCGGGCGGCGGGCCCACGGTCCGTACGCGGGACTCCAGGCGCAGGCTCAGCCGCGGGGCGGTCCGGCCGCCGGTCAGTCCGTACGGGCGAACCTCCGGGTCCGTCGCGTGGCTCCACCGCACGGGCCTCACCGCAGGGCCTTGGTGTCGGACGGCTGCCGGTCGGGTGTGGCCAGGTGGTCCCCGACGCTTTTGGCGAGCTGTCCCATCTCGTGGCCGATGACTCCGGGGTCGGCGCTGGAGGCGGCCTTGACGGCCAGCAGGGTGCCCTTGCCCGAGCCGATGACGAAGAGGACGCACCGGTCGTGTTCGAGGACCGCCTGCCGGATCCGGCCGGAGGCCCCGAGTACGTCGGGGGCGGATTCCCCCAGGGAGTGGAGTCCGCACGCGAGTGCGCCGATGAGGTCCGCATGGTCGTGCAGGAGCCCGTGGTAGCAGCGGGCGATACCGTCCCGAGTCGCCAGCACCGCCCACTCGACGCCCGCGGTCTTGGTGACGAAGCCTTCCAGGAGCCAGCCCAGGCTGCTGAGTTCGTCGGCGAGTTCGTCGGCTCGACGTCGCATGGTGTCTCTCCGTTCTTCTTCCCGTCCGGGGGCCGGACGGGGTGAGGGGGTGGCTGGGCCATCAGATGCGGTCGGGTTCCGGCGGGTCAGGCGGGCGTCGGGCCGTCCGTACCGGCGCGCAGTCCCGCGCTGAACGCGCCCGCCAGCCCCGGGCTCGCGGGCCCCGGCTCCGCCCCGGCCTCCATGGGCCGGTCGTGGGCGGTACCGTCCGACGCCGCACCACGGAGGCGCTGAGGCAGCACAGGCCGGGATGCGGATTCCCCGCCGTGCGGGCGGACAGCACCCGCCGCCACTCCGACCGGGGCGGGGTCGTGACGGGGCGGCGGCTCCGACCCTGGCTCCGGGCTTCGGTAGCCGTCCCGGCCGTCCGAGCGGCCCGGGTGGTCCGGGGCGTCCGAATGGTCCGGGTGGTCGGGGTCGCCCGTGGGACGGCCGGACACTATGGCCGCCATCTCCCCGGAACCGGTGACGGTCTCTTCCGCCGGTCCCCGTACCGGGACCTGAACAGGGACCAGGAGCCGGTGCGGCACAACCACCACGGCACTCGTACCGCCGAACAAGTTGCCGCGCAGCTCGACGCGGATGCCGTGCTGCTGCGCGAGCATGGCCGTGACGAGCAGCCCGATCCGTCCGTCCGCCAACTGATCGCGTACGTCGGTCGCTTCGGGGTGTTCCAGCAGCCGGTTCGACCACTCCAGCCGCTCGGGCAGCATGCCCAGCCCGCGGTCCTCGATCTCGATCACGTGTCCCGCCGCGACCGGCCGCGCGGTCACCAGCACCTGGTGCTCGCTGAAGCACAGCGCGTTGCCGATCAGCTCCGTGAGGAGGTGCACCACGGCGGGCCCGGCATGGGGCGCGATCGCGACGGCATCGGGATGCCAGGTGGCGCGGGCCCGGCTGAAGTCCTCGGTCTGTGCGATCGCCGCCCGCAGCGCGGTCGAGACCAGCACCGGCGCCCGACCGGCGGGCAGCGGACGGCCGCCCAGCACCAGCAGAGACTCGGTATAGCGGCGGACCAGCGTGGTCACGTGATCGACACGGAAGAGGCCGCCGAGCAGATCCGGGTCCTCGGTGTCCCGCTCCAGATCGTCCAGCACCCCCAAAGCCCGCAGCACCAAGCCTTTCAAGCGCGGCGCGACACTGCCGATCACATCCTCACCCGCGTCCCGCCTCCTGCGGGCCGTCGCCGCCACCTCCGCGGCGGCCTCCTGCCACGCCTGCGCCAGCAGCAGCTCCATCGCATGGAACGGATCACCGGGAACGCCCACGGCAGGCGGGGCGGCGCGTACCACGGGCACCCGCCCCTCGCCCACCGCGTGCAGCACCCCGGCGAAATCCGTACGCCCCTGCGCCGTCACCGACTTGAACCGCCTCAGCCACTCCCAGCACTGCGACCGCACCTGCGCCACCTCCGCCTCGGTCCGCGCGCTCCAC
This sequence comes from Streptomyces sp. NPDC004838, assembly GCF_053600955.1. Classification (NCBI taxonomy): domain Bacteria; kingdom Bacillati; phylum Actinomycetota; class Actinomycetes; order Kitasatosporales; family Streptomycetaceae; genus Streptomyces; species Streptomyces sp. NPDC004838. Next base: position 21,761 of record NZ_JBSGAW010000049.1, read on the forward strand.
GCGTCCCGCTCGGCGGTACGGGCAGCGGCCTCCCTCCCGGCCCGCACGTGTGCGACCAGCAACCCGACGACCCCCACCACACCGCCCCCGGCCACCGACCACCCCGCACCGGCACCCGCGACGCTCACAGCCCAGGCCACCGACGGGACACACATCCCCGCACCCAGCCAGGCCGCGTACTGGGCGCGTAAGCCCTTGCGGGCAGGGAGTGTTCGGGGATCGACGGGGCGCCGGTGCGGCAGGCGAACGCGCGGCCGGGGAACGGAAACCATGAATCAGTCCTCAAGAGGTGAGGTGGAGGGTGGAAGACCCGACGCTTCAGCGCGCGAGGGCGCACCAGGTGGTGCCGTCACTGGTTCCCCAAGCCCCGTCACGTGCGGAGGCGAGGTGCCGCACGAGGTACAGGCCCCGGCCGCTCTCCTCGTCGTCTCCCGGACGGCGGACCTCGGGGTGCTGGCGGGCAGGGCCGCCGTCGTGGACGGTGATCAGCAGATAGTCGGCGGGGAGGCCGAGGGTGAGCGCGATGCGCGTACCGCCGCTGTGCACGACCGCGTTGGTGACCAGCTCGGAGACGACGAGCGCCGCGTCATCGGTCACGTGGCCCAGCCCGCTGCGGTACAGGCAGGCGGAGGCCAGGCGGCGCACTATGCCGACGTGCCAGAGGTCGCCGGGGGCAGGCGAACCGGCCGTGCCGGACTGGACCTGGAAGGTCGCCTCCAGCAGATTGCCCGCGTGGTGGCTCGCCGGGTGGTCCGGCCGGACTGTGGTGTTCACAGCTCGGCCTCGGTCGGCGTCACGGTCTCAGCGGGTAAGGGAGTCGATGGGGCGTCGGCTGCGGCGTACGCGGGCCCCGGTCCTGGAGAGGAGCAGGGTTTGCGCGATGCCCACCGGTCCGGGTCACCGCGACGCACGAGTAACTCGCGGGCTTCCAGTGAGATCTCGCCCGGTCTGGTCACCGGAGTGGTCGCGGTAACGGAGGCGTCGGCAAGCTGACGGCGCCGCTCTCGGTCTGCTGGTGTTCTTCGCATGGCCTATCCCCCGAGCGTAGGTCCCACCCATTGACAAGGACCGTACGGAGGGCGAGCAGGGACAGCCACACTCAGAGCGCGATAGTTCACTACCCGAAGGCAGTGAACTATCACGCAACGTGACACCTAGGCGTGGATGCCGATATGCACCGCCATGGAGCGCATCTCCTGAGTCAGCGTCCGTTTACGGGCGTTGAGGATGTCCTGCATGATGTAGCGCGCCATCGGCTGGTGCTTGATCCAGTTCCCGGCAGTTCGCTTGATGCGGTACAGCTCGTCCATCGCGTCCTGAGTGGACCCCAGACGCACATGAGCCTGCGCCACATCCAGCCGGTGCCGGTTCCAGTTCACGGTGGACGGCTTCCCCAGCTTCTGCGCGGCGCGCGAGGTGAGCACGTCCGTTTCCGCCCGGCGCAGCACACCCCGGGAATCCCCGGCCAGCCCCAGATCTTCCACAGCCTTCAACTCGACTGTGACAGGCCCGAATCGCGCCCAGTGCTGTCGGTAGTCGGTGTGCTCCTGGCCCAGCGCGCTGGCCGCCGTCGCTGCCATCCTCCGGGCCTCGGCCGCGGTGTCCGGCCGGTTGTTCCGCACCGCCGCCGCCGCGATCCGCAGCGACAGCTCGCCCCACAAGGCCAGCTCGCCGGGCGAAGCGGAGGAGAACCGCGGCTCGATCTGATCCGCCGTCAAGGCCGCGAGCTTCTCGCAATCATCAAACCGGTCCTGACGCAGCAGCAGCCAGCACATGCCGACCACGCCCGTCGCCGCCCCTGCCCTATCGCCGCTCTCCCGAGCGAGCCGAATGCCCTCCGACAGGGCGTGATAGGCCATGTCGTACTGCCGCACCTGGGTGAGGTATTTCCCGGAGAGCAGCAGGGCGTGCGAGCGCACGACCGTTGCTTCTTTTCGCTCCGGCCCTTCCTCCGTCGCGGATACCGCAGCCTCCGTCGCCTGAAGCAGGTTGGGCAGCATCCTGGCCACCGAGTCATACCGGTCGGCGTTGTAGAGCGTCTGGCCGTCGTCGATCTGCCGCCACAGATCCGTGATCGGCTCTGCTTCCCCTGGGTCTGTCAGCGTCTCCTCCATTCCCACGGGCGGCATGAGTGCCCTCCTTAAAGGCATGAGCATCTGCCGGTTCGACTCATCCCCGACGACAGGGGCTGGCGTGTCCGCAGCGAACAGCTCCGAGGTGGAAATTCCCAGGGCCTGGGCCAAGCTGTGCAGGGTTTCGACCCTCGCCTGCCCCCCTTGCTCAAGCTTCCTGACCACCGATACGGAAACGCCGGCTTGGCCGGCCAACTCTTCCTGACTGAAGCCCGCAACGCGGCGGTGCGCCCGCAGGTTGTCTCCCAAGCCTGATGACGGGTACGGCATACTTACTCCGTTCTGGCGTCGACACTCAGAACGGTACTCCGAACTGCGCCCCGTGCGTTGGTCCCAACCCCACGGGGCGCAGGACGGGGGCTCCCGCCCATGGCCGGAGAGTGATGAGGTCCCCGGCCGGGATACCCGGAGTCCCCCAGGCATCAGCGGCCAGGGCCCGCCCCATCACCAGACAGCCGAGGAGACCAGCGTTGACCGCACCGTACCGTGGCCTGATTCTCGACTTCGGCGGCGTCCTGACCACCCGCATGAGACTCAATGGGGAAGCGTTCGAGAGGACCGAGAACCTTCGCCCTGGCGCCTACTTTCACGCACTGGACAAACACCCGGACGGCGTCGCGGTGTACGCCGCACTGGAAACAGGCCAGGCGACACAAGAAGACTGGAACCGCGTCATCGGAGGCATCCTCGGCATCGATCCCACCGACCTGATGCGGCGCGCCCTCGCCAACCTCCGCCCCGAACCCCACATCGTGGCAGCAGCACAGCGCGCTCGGGCAGCCGGAATCAAGCTCGCGATGCTCAGCAACAGCTTCGGCACCGAACCGTACAACCCCTACGCGGACCTGGGTCTGTACGACAACTTCTTCGACGCGATCGTCCTGTCGGAACGCGAAAAGGCGCGCAAGCCCTCATCCGTGATCTACGAGCGGACGCTTGTAGCCCTGAAACTCACGGGCCCCGAATGCGTGTTCGTCGACGACCACGCTGAGAACCTGCCCCCGGCCCAGGCGCTCGGAATCCGAACCGTGCACCACACGACCGACCCCGCAGCCACCGCCGCCACTCTGGACGCCCTGCTCCTCACCCCCCTGCCGTCCCCCCTCCCGTAATGCGCCAGCGTAGGACGGACCTTCACGCTAAGGAGCGTATGCCTCAACTGGTTCTCTGGGACATCGACCACACCCTCATCGCGTCGCGTGGCGTCGGACGCAGACTCTCCGCAGCCGCGTTCGAACGAGTGACGGGCCAGCCCATGCGGAATCAGGCGACGATCGACGGCAGAACAGAGGCGCTGATCTTCCGGGAGACGGCACAGTTGCACGGGCTCTCGACCGACCGTGCCGACTTCCAGAGGTTCGCGCAAGCTCTCACGGAACTGTACGTTCAGCACGCGGGTGAACTCCGGGAACAGGGCACTGCTCTCCCCGGCGCCGCCGCTGCACTGGACGCGCTCGCCATCGCGGGCGTCCGTCAGGCAGCGGTGACCGGCAACGTGCGCGCCGTCGCAGAGGTCAAGCTGGACGTCTTTGGCCTCGGCACTCACATGGAGTGGGGAGTCGGCGCATACGGAGAAGACGCCGACCTCCGCCCCGCCCTCGTCGACCTCGCCCTGACCCGCTCCTCGGTCACGGCGGCGGAAGCCGTACTGATCGGGGACACCCCTGCGGATGTCGAAGGCGGCCTTGAGACAGGTGTGCGCGTCGTCGCTGTCGCTACGGGCCGCAGCTCCGCACCCGAACTGCGCGCCGCAGGTGCCGACATCGTCCTTGAAGACCTCACCGACTTGGACCTCCTTCTCAGGGCCATTGCCGCGACAAGTGATCCAGGATCCTGACGCTACAACCCGAGGACGCTGTGGTACCCCAGCTGCTATTGAACTTGATTGGGTGCTGTCGGAGTCGTTCGCATGACCGGGGCGGTCCTGTCCGGGATCTCCGGGCCCCTCAGCTCCCCGCATCACAACCGGGTCCTCTACCTGATCGCCTGCGCCGCAGGTCCCGCGCCCGATCGCGCTGCGGGGACTCCCACCGCGTCCGGCCCCGCCCGGTAGGCAGTCCTCAGCCGATGGTGCCGGGTCCGACGGAGGGCAGGTACCGCGGTGCGCGCCAGGCGTCCAGCCGCCGTTCCACCGCCGCGCCCAGCGACAGCAGTTCGGCGTCCTGGCGGTCGCCGGCCATCAGGAGCACGCCCACCGGCAGCTCGCCGACGAACCCGGCGGGCACGGACAACGAGGGGTATCCAGCGACGGCGGCCGGGGTGGAGGAGGGGATCACGTCGTTGTCGCCCCGTGCGCAGTCGGTGGTCCAGGCGGGCGGGTTAGCGGGGGAGGCGATGGCGTGGAGGCCGTGGGCGGCCATGGTCTCGTCGATGGACCGCCGGGACAGGTCCTTCAGCTCGGCGCGCATGGCCCGGTGGCGCGGGTCGGTGGTCGGCGGCGCGACAAGGGCCTGCTCGAACAGTTCCTGGCCGGCGAAGCACGTCCGTTCGGCCGGGTGCGTGCGGTTGAACTCGATCAGCCCGGCGAGGTCGCGAGGCCCGCTGCGGGTGGACAGGTAGCCGTTGATGTCCCGGTGGAACTCGCTCAGCAGGGCCGGGAACTCGAGTTCGGTGAGCCGGCTCTGGTAGGGCGGTGTCACCTCGACGACGTGGGCTCCGGCGGCCCGCAGGCGTGCCGCGGTCCGGGTCATCAGTGCATCCACGCCCGCGCCGAGCGCCGGGAGCCGCCACAGGCCGATCCGCTTGCCGCGCAGAGCGTCGGGGCGGGTGGCCGCCTTCGTGAGGCCGAAGCCACCGTCGCCTGCGGCGTAGTGACCGCTGAGGACCGAGAAGGTGATCGCGGTGTCGACGACGTTGCGCGCCATGGGGCCGGCCGTGTCCTGCTCGGCGGAGATCGGGACGACACCGGACTGGCTGACCGTTCCGAGACTGGGTTTGTGACCGACGACCCCGTTCATCCCTGCCGGGCACACGATGGAGCCGTCCGTCTCGGTGCCGATCGCCACCTGCGCCAGCGACGCGGCGAGCGCGGCGGCCGAACCGGAGGACGATCCGCACGGGTTCCGGTCCAGAACGTAGGGGTTGTGCGTCTGCCCGCCCACCGCCGACCAGCCCGACGTCGGCTTCGCCGCACGGAAGTTGGCCCATTCGGACATGTTGGCCTTGCCAAGGATCACCGCGCCCGCCGCACGCAGCTTGCCGACCAACTCGGCGTCCCTGTCCGAGCCGCGTCCGGCCAGCGCCAGCGACCCGGCCGTCGTCGGCATGTCCCGGGTGTCCACATTGTCCTTCAGCAGGACAGGGATGCCGTCCAGCAGGCCGCGGGCCCTTCCGAGGCGATGCCGGGCATCGCTGGCGGCCGCCTGCCTCAGAGCCGTCGGACTGGTGCGCAGCACCGCGTTGATCTTCGGGTCGATGGCCTTGATCCGTTGGAGGTACGCCCAGGTCAGCTGCGAGGAGGTCAGCGACCCGCGCTTCATGCGCGCCTGTAACTCGGGGATCGTCACCGTGTCCAGGTCCACTCCGCGCAGCTGCGCCGATGCGGTGGGCGGCCCAGCGCCGGCATCGGGTCCGGCGGCCACCGCACCCTGTCCCGGCACACCGGCCACCAGAGGTGCCACCGCCAGGGCCGTGGCCAGTGCCGCAAAGCTTCTCTTCTTCATGGGGAACACACCACTGCAACAGGGCCACGGGACGCAAGGGACTTCTGCGCCTCTTCGCCCCACTGGCCCCGCCGCCTGCCCCACCGGTCCCGCCACCCCGGCCCGCCTGCCCTGCCCGGTCCCACCCCCCCCCCGGCCCGGCCCTGCCCTGCCCGGCCTGGCGGGCGCGGCGGGAGCGGGCAGGGTTCGTCCCGTCCGGTGCGGTTACGGGTCCAGCCGCGGTCCCGGGCCCGCGGCAGAGTCGAGCGGACAGGCAGGCCCCAGGCACCTGTCGGGCCCATCCGCCGCGTCCGGCCGCGTCCGTCGGTCCCGAGCAGTGCCGCATCGCGTTGGCCGGACGAGCCGGTGCCGCCGCCCCCCGGCGGCGGCACCGGGGTTCGTCACCGCCGGGCGGGCCACCAGGCGGGGGTCTCGCGGAGGGTGTTCGTTCCGCAGTGCACCTCGCCCATACCAGCGTGGTAGGTGTAATAGTCGTCGATGTACATGGTCTTGAATCCGGCCTTGCGGTAGGCCGTGGTGACAGCATGGGTGAAGATGTCCTTGCCGTTGATCACCGGGCCCCACTGCTTGGGGGCGAGGTAGTGCTTCGGGCTCAGCACGACGCCGTTGACCGGTCCCGGAACATGCGCGGACGTCTGCTCGTCCTGCGGAGCCAGGCGCTGGAATCGCTCCTGCTGTCCGTGGAGCTGGCTGGGGCGTCCCAGGTTGTCCGAGCCCATTCGCTGCAGCTTGCGGTTCTCGGAGGCCGCCGGGTCCCCCAGCGGGGAAACGCCGTACCGGTTGAACAGGGAGGGCACGCGGACGATCTCGGAGTCGGTGATGCCCGTTTCGCGCTTGATGATGTCCAGGTTCGCCTTGATGCGGTCGGCGGCGAGCTTGTTGTCGGCGAGGAACTCCTTGGAGGCCAGCACCTGGTTGATGGTCTCCTTGGGCGCGGGGAAGATACCGTCGCCCACGGAGATCACCCTGGTGCGCCCGTGCCCCGCCTGCTTGGCCTTGCGTAGCAGTTCCATGCCCGCCTGTGGGTCGGCCACTCCGACCCGCCAGCCGCGACGGGTGTTCGCGGGCAGGAACTGGATGAACTCGTCGACATGGCCCACGGCCAGCCATGAGGTGTCGAGGAGCAGCGGCGACTGCATGCCCTGGGCCGAGAGGAAGTCGCGCATGGCCTTGGCGGGTTTGGAGCCGGTGTCGGGGCGGTGGCCCATGATGATCCGGCCGGCGGGGTAGTTGTTGCCTTTGTGCCGGTGGGGAGGGATGGTCTCCAGGTTGCCCATGGAATTCAGCGTCCACTCCTCGTTGTCGAGTACCCCGCTGACCTGGACGACGCCCACGTCGGGGCCGCGCATCTTCTCGAACAGTTGCCGGCCCGCCTCCCGGTCGGGCTGCGCCGAGCGGATCATCACCCGGATGGCGCGCGGTTTTCCGTCCGGGCCCGGCATGGTCGCATAGCCGGGCTCGACGAAGTCCTGCACCCAGAGGTCGTAGTGGGTGAACTTCTTGAGCGGTGTGCCGATCCCGGCCGCCTTGACGTGCTTGCCCAGCTCCTTGACGAACTTGCGCTGGATCTTGGCGTACTGGTCGTTACCCTGCCTCTCGGTGACCATCACCTGCTGCGCCTTCTGGAGGTGGTGGTGGGTGAGGACGGGGGCGACGCGCATCGTCACGTCGTCGGACGCGGAGGACCCGTCGTGGGTGACGGTGAAGCGGATGGTGACCCGTCCGTCCCAGGTGGCGTCGCGGCGTACGTCCTTGGCCTCGACGCCCAGTTCCACACCGGCCCGCAGCTCGGACCCGGTCAGTTTGTCGGTGGGCTTCAGATGGGCCCAGCGGCCGTCGCGTTTGACGAACAGGCGGGTCTTGGACGCGCCCTGTCCTACGGCCGTGACGGTGCCGGTGGCGCCTTCCGGAGTGTCCGGGCGCGGGACGCTGCGCAGTCCGGCCAGGTCGTGGGCGTCCTTGGGGCCGTTGACGACGTTGTCGGAGGCGTCGTGGCAGGCCGCGAGCTTG
>NZ_JBSGAW010000050.1:0-28511 GCF_053600955.1 Streptomyces sp. NPDC004838
GGAGCTTCGTTGCATCCGTCGCGGCCCCCGAACCAATCGTCACACCCCTGTGACCAGGCACCTCACAAGATCACCACGACTTTGAATCAGCCCTGATGCCGGCGCCGTTCCCGCCGCGGCTTGGCCGGGGCGGGGCTTCGGCGGTGGTGGCGGTAGTAGGTGGCCCTGCTCACGCCGAGCGCCGCGCACGCCTGCACCCGCCCCACGAGGGGAGCGAGTTCTTCCAGGGCCTGGTCGCAGGCCGCCTCGAACACGGCCGCGGGTTCGGCCATGGGCACGTGTTCTTCTCGCCGGTCCGGTCCGGGGCGCTGTCCGTGGCGAACTGGTCGAGCAGCGCGGAGAGTTTTCCCTGGACCTCGATGACGGTGCGGGCCTTCGCGAGATCGGCTTCCAGGCGGGCCTTCTCCGCCTTCAGCTTCGCGATCTCCTTGTCCCTCGGGTCCGCCTTTGGCCGTCCGGCCGCCGCGGCGAGCGCGGCCTGGGCGCCCTTGTCGCGCTGCTGCCGCCACGTCGTGATCAACGACGAGTACAGGCCCTCACGCCGCAGCAGGGCACCCTTGCCCTTCTTGTCCAACGTCTCGTACTCAGTAAGGATCCTCGCCTTGTACTCCGCGGTATACCGGCGCGGACCGGACGAACGGGCCTCTACCTGCGGATCAGGGATCCCGTGGTCGTTTGTGCTGGTCACTCGGGCACTACTCCTTCTCCGCCCTCGACTCAATGAATCATCCAATATGCCCGACTCGACCTACTTTGACAGAAAGGGGATCGCCGTCGGGGTGTAGCGGGCGCCACGTTCGAAAACGGCGTTCTGGTGGAGCGCGCAGAGACCACTGCCGCCTGATCACGCGTCACCTGAACCACAACTCATGACAATTGCACTCTGCCCCAGGTGTACAAGCCTGCGCCTGCGCTGACTGCGAAGACGGGGCGTCGGGCCTGCGCGCTATCGACGGTTCCGATTCCGCGGCCTCCACGGCAGCCGGCTCGCCGCCGCCTCGATTGGCATACCTCATCGTCATAATGGTGGAGTGGAACCCTTGGACACTACCCCGGCCATCCGCGCTCGGATGAGTCGGCAGAAAAGTCGGAACACGCAGGTGGAGATAGGCCTGCGGCGTGCCCTGCACGCCGCAGGCCTGCGCTATCGGGTTCATCGGCGTCCGGTGAAGGGCGTGCGTCGAGAGGCAGACCTGGTCTTTGGGCCGGCGCGCGTCGCGGTCTTCGTGGACGGTTGCTTCTGGCATGGCTGCCCAGAACACGCTACGTGGCCGAAGTCCAACGCTGAGTTCTGGCGCAGGAAGATCGAGGGCAATCGTGCTCGCGATGCGGATACGGATGCCAAATTGGCGGAGGCAGGATGGCTAGCCGTGCGGGTCTGGGAGCACGAGAGTTCTGATGTCGCCGCCGAGCGTGTGCTTAAAATAGTGGCAGCACGCCGCGAGAAGACACGACATCTCAAAAAACTCTGACTCGCCCGCTCATCGTGCGGTCACGGAAGAACACCGGCAGGGCCTCATCAGCTCCCCTCTGACAGCACGCGCCATGCGGGAAAATAACACTGTCCGGTTTCATTTGCATGGCGCTTCTTCCGCTTCAGCAGGTCGTCCAGACGCACTCGCCCTTCCAAGACTACATAGACGTCTGCCCCGTCAAGGGTGATGAAAGAAGTCCCACGGCCATATATCTCAACCGCCCCCGAGCTGAACCCGTTGATGCTCACAAAAAGCCCGAGAGCATTCTTCCCCTTCCGCTGCACCTTTCCGTTGAACTTGTCCAAGTCTCCGACCTCTACGCACCCCTTGAGCCATTTCGATTCGAGCACGTAGTCATCCGTATCGAAGGTGAGAGCCCCGTCGACCTGCTCACCCTTCAAGACATAGGGAAGACGCGGCTCCAAATCGAACAACTGGAACAGCCGATGAAGGAACTTTTCCAGGGCGAGACCTGCCTTTTGTCGATCGTTCACCCCATGCAGGTCGTCGAATGCAGCCTTGAGTGAAGCCAGCTCCCCTGCCATACCGCTTCGCGTGGAGTCGGCCGTACGGCGCGCCTGCAGCTCGCCCCTGAAGGATTGATCTTCCGCCAGGTCACTCTGCAGCGGCTCCACCCACTTCTTGAGGTCGGCCACAGAACTCTTCGCCTGGCGAATGAGCACTTCCGCGTCGACCTGTCGCTCCAGGTTGGGGAAGCTCTGCATCGCGGCGAGATCAAGCATTACTTCCATCACGACGTCGCGATACCGTTCCTCGTCGGCTACGAAGCGATCCACGAGGGCATTAGCTACCTCTCGCTTGGTCCCACCAAAGTCGAGAGAGGACACCAAAGCAGGGTGAGCAGCCAAGCGGCGGCGCACGAACTGCTCGAAGGGCCGCTTGTTCCACATGACTGTGGGCAGGCAATCAGCCAAGGCGTCAAAGGCGCCTGGAGGTATGCGCTTGGGACGCTGTGGGGTTGAGCTCGTCATGGATGCCTGAAAATCCAATCCGCTAGTGGAGTCCATGGATGCGCGGCGCGACACCTGTCCGACCCCAAAGGTGTCGAGCTAGGTGCCCTGCCAAATATCACGCTTGACGAGGCGGAAAGAACCGACCCATTACGGCGAGCGCGATTCCTACTGCCATGAAGAAACCACCCCCACAAGGGAAGTCCGTTCCCTTTGAGGCGTGAGATAGAGATTACCACTCGATCCCCCCTCCGGCACTCCAGAAAGGCCAACTTGACGCAGCAGATGCGGAATTCATAATTCCGCGACAGGTATCATCGAGCAAACACTCGTGACGCACACATCAAGGGAATTGTGAGCGATTCTCTAGAATTGAGGTAAATCTACCTCATTTACCGTCGCGGTCAGCCCGGTGACATACGTTCCCAGTCTCCCGCCGGGAACGGCCGCCATCCGCGGAGAGCACCCAGGGCCATTGCATGATCGGGGTTGGTCCGGTTTGTCGATCTCGTGAGTGACGTGGCGTCATGTCCGGTGTGCGGCACGGGGTCCTGGAGAGCAGAGCAGGCACGGTGCTGGTGATCATGTGGTTGTCGAGACCCATGAGAACCGAGCGAGACCGTGCCTGCCCGAACATCATCGCCCATCCCTTCCGCAGGGGAGCAACTGGGCTCCCCGACAGATCCCCTCACCTCAAGCGATGTTGCTGACCTGCGGCGTTTCCTGATTCTGGTCGCCGATCCCCGCGATGCGCGAGGATTGCGGTACCCGGCCCTCGCATTGCTGTGCGCCGCCGTCTCGGCGGTGCTGACCGGGGCTCGCTCACTCATCGCGATCAGCGAGTGGATCACGGATGCCCCGCAGCAGGTACTGAGCGTCCTCGGCTTCGATGCCGACCCGCTCACCGGTCTGCGGCCGGTTCCGCACGCCGCAACCGTGCGCCGTCTGCTGCAGCGTGTGGACGGTGACGCGCTGGACGCAGCGATCAGCGCGTATCTGCAGGCCAGAACGCCGCCCCCAGCCGATCCGGCGGCGGAGAAAGGGCCGGTGCGACGGGTGATCTCCGTCGACGGCAAGGTGCTCCGCGGATCGCGAACCGCAACGGCCGCGGCCATCCAGCTGCTGGCGGCGACGGATCACCACGGCGTGGTCCTGGCCCAGCGGCAGGTCGCTTCCAAGAGCAACGAGATCCCCTCCTTCGCGCCGTTGCTGGACGGTCTTGAGCTGGAGAACACGGTGGTCACCGCCGATGCCCTGCACACCCAACGCGACCACGGGGCCTATCCGACCAGTCGCGGAGCGCACTACGCGGCCGTCGTGAAGAAGAACCATCCGGGCCTGTATGCCCAGGTCAGGAAGCTGCCCTGGCAGGACATCCCGCTCGGGCACCGCACTCGCGACCACGCCCACCACCGCGACGAGACCCGCCGACTCAAGGTCGCCGCATTCAGCCACCTCGACTACCCCGGCGCCCGCCAGGCGATCCAAGTCGTACGGCGGCGACGCGACCTGAGCACCGGGAAGCTGACCATCGAGCGCGTCCACCTGATCACCAGCCTGAGCGTCTTCGACGCCACCTGCACCGAACTCGCCACCTGGATCAGAGGCCATTAGGGTATCGAGAACCTCCTGCACCACGTGCGCGACCGCACGTTCCGCGAGGACGACTCCAAGGTCCGCACCGGCACCCTGCCCCGCGCCATGGCCTCCCTGCGCAACCTCGCCATCAGCGTCTTCCGCCAGGACGGCCAGACCAACATCGCCGCCGCCCTCCGCCACACCGGCCGCGACTACCACCGGCCCCTACAAGCCCTCGGTCTCACCTGACGAACCCGGACAGATCTCGATCACGCAATGACCCTGGGAGAGCACCTCGCGCTCCATCTCGCGGAACCAATCACCGTCCATCACGACTGCCAGAGCTTCACTGCATAGCAGCTTCGACCAGGGCCATCGTCAATCAAGATTGGACATGACGTGACGTGTCAAATCCATCGCGGCAGAGGCCGTGTTGGTGGGATCACCCCTTCAGGACCACCCCACCAACACGCACCACCATCGCGACTACATCACCGAAGCGAAGAACCCTGGTACGTCCCCTGCAGGGTGACCGGTCAGCAGCGCCCGGTCCAGGAAGCTGTTGTTCGTCTCGCAGCTCGTCTCCGGGAGCAGGACGCAGGCGTGGCAGGCCGCCCGGTTGACGCTGTCCGCGCCGCTGGCTTCGGATTCCATGCACAGCGGGTCGTTGGAGCACCAGGAAGCTCGGGCCAGAGCCGCGCGCAGGGTGTGGGCAAGTCGGTCGGGTTCGCCCTGGGCGACGATGCCCCCGAGGCTGCCGGCGGAGTCGCTGGTCGCCGTGTACAGGAGGATGCCCGCCATGTCATCGCCGGCGTAAAGGCGCTCACGGAGAGCGGATGCGGGATAACCGCCGTCCAGGCTCCACTCGTTGATCAGGACATGCGCCAGGGTGTGAAGCAGCAGGAGACGGGGGGACACCGGGGAGTCGAGGAACTTGTTCTTGCTCGTCGAGCCGGCCGCTGCGCGCTCGCGCAGCAAGGCCAGATGGTTCCGACGGATACCTTCGCTGCGGGCGACGACCGCCGGGGTCGACTCCCACGCACTCAGGCGATCCTCGTCGAGGCGGAGAAAGACACCCTCGCCGCTGACCTCCATCGCCGGCAGCCAGTTGATGTCGGACGAAAGGGTGAGCTTGGCCTGGCGCTGATCCGAGTCGGCCTCGGTGGGGGTGGCGCCGCGCATGAACGACGCCAGGGCACGCACCTCGCGAAGACGCTTGACCAGCATGCTGTCCCGGACACCGAGCTCACGGACCGGCGAGAGGTCACCCGTCGGCTTTTCGCAGACGAAGGGCTGCCACTCCGAGGTGTACTTCTCGGGGTTTCCGCGAACGAGGCGGGCGTACTCCTCCTTGCGGAGCGTGGTGTGTGCCTTCGACCTCGGAACCTCGTCCTCGCTGGCCTGGGCGTCGTCTTCTTCGATGGCGCTCACGAGTTCGATGACGTCATCGACGGTGGCATTGAGGTTGGTGAGGAGTGTGGGGCGCTGCTTGAAGAACCAACGGATGTTGTCCTCCGAGGCTCCGAACAGCTTGTGCTTCTCGATCAGCGCGTGCAGGCCCTCGCCCCATGGCGGGATCGACAGCGCACTGCCCGTGATCGGGTGCCATGCAGAGGAGGAACCACGCTGCATCGCACGTGGCTGCTGAGAGCACTGCTCGGGTTCCGCGTCCTTGAGCCAGGGGTGTCTCCCTTCGCAGCGGATACCGAGGTCCTTGAGTGTCCTCGAACGGAAGGCACCTTCCATGGATGCTTCGGGGACTCCGCAGTCGCAACTCACGATGACCGAGCGGAGCGACGCTGTGTTACCGCTGGTGCGCAGCGAGAGCTGACCGCCGCAGAAGCCGCCCGGGCGATCGCTTCCGCGGTGGACCCACTTCCAGTACGGGAAGTCGTCGATATGTCCGTGATCGCAGGCGAGGATGAAGCGAGACGGCACGAGGTCCTCGTCGCACTCCGGACAGCTCGCCTTGCCGGCAGGGGAGTTGAACTTGCGGAACGGCTGGAGGGCATCGCACTTCGGGCAGGAGTAGTAGTCCGGGAAACGGCGAACGCGAACGCCGTCGGTGCCGCGATCCGGGTCCGGTGCGGGCGGGAGTCGGAAGGACTTCACCCCGAGGAGGTGGGCGAGGCGACGCTCGTAAATCTCGGGCGCCTCACTGATGTCCCACGAGTCGAGGCCGGCAACGATGAACGACTCGTTGTCGACGGCGACCATGGCGCCGACACCGTACGTGGTGACGAGCTGCGAGCGGCGTACCGATCCGAGCTTGCGGGGGCGCGGCTGGGCTGGAGCGCCTGCGCCTCGGCGGCGACGGGGTGGAGGGGGAGGTGTCATGTCGGCGCTCCTACCGGTTGTTCTCGTGGAAGAGGGTCGACTCGGCGTCGACATCGCGCAGGCTCCACAGTGTGGCCCAGCCTGCAGTGCCGTCGGACTCCTCGTCGATGTTGTCGAATCCGCTGAGTAGCGCGGGCATCCGGCTGCTCCGCTTGGCCTCGTACACGAGGTTCGGTCGGTCCGCGGCCTCCGCCTGCCACCACTTGACGAACTCGTCGAAGTGCTGGGCGGTCGCCTCACGTTCCTCGTCGTCGACGGAGTCGACGCGAGCGAGGATGCGCGGCCGCACAACGCTGTTGATCTCGTCGACAAAGCCCTCGATCTCGGCTGCAGCCTTGTTGTCGGCCGCGGAGGGAATCATCAGCCGGGTCAAGGCGACGATCACCGCATGCAGGCCTCGGTCACGGGCGCGCGCCGAGAACGGGGTCACGCTCGTCGACTCCACCTCGCGGTAGAGAGCGGAATGGAAGCCGGGGAAGTTCTCGTAGTGAGAACGGTCGCGGGAGCGAGCCGAGTTGAGCATGACGGCGACCAAGCCAGGGTGGCGTCGGCCGACGCGGCTGGTCGCCTGGATGTACTCGGCGGTTGTCTGGGGCTGACCCATCACCGCCATCAGACCGAGGCGATCGATGTCGACGCCAACGGAGATCATGTTGGTGGCGAGCAGTACGTCCAGCACGTCCGGGTCCGGAAGCATGCGCTCCAACTGCTTGAGATGGCGAGGGATCTCACTCGACTTGGCTCGACTGCTGAGCTCGATCAGCGCAGTCGCCGAGCGGGCTGCTGCCCCTGCTTCGTCCCGATTGGCGAGCATCTCAAGGCGATCCTGTACGTCGTCGAGTACCTGGAGCTCTGCGGCAGAGAGGAGGCGGAGGCTGTTGAAGTAACCGACGAGCGTCCAGTAGGCGTCCCGGACGCGCGGGTCCGCTTCGACGCGGGCAGCAGCATCGAGCAGCGCCGCGTATGTGCGTACAAGAAGCGTCGCCTGACTTGTGCTGGGGGTGAGCAGTCCGATGTATCGGCGCGAGGCCTTGTCCTCACGCGGGGTCTCCACCGCGAACCACGAGTCGCGTGAGTCGAGACCAGCCGGCGGGAACTGCGCCACCTTGCGGTCGAACAGGGCTCCCACCTGGTCCGAGGCGCGGCGGATCGTCGCTGTGGAGGCGACGACCTTCGGCTGGTCGGCCAGGACGTCGACCGCCGTTTCGTAGAGACCGGTGAGGGTTCCCAATGGGCCGGAGATCAGGTGAAGTTCATCCTGGATGATCAGCTCCGGCGGCTTGACGTCACCCTCTGTGTCTCGGTTGAACAGCGCTGCCGTCGCCGGGCGCCACGGCATCGAGGCGAACTTGTCGACCGTGGCGATGACCAGCGTCGGATGGGCGTCGTACACCGCCTCGTCCACCAGGTGCACCGGCAGCCCCTCGCCCAGGTGGAACGCACAGTCCGCGTTTGGGCATCGGACGACCATCCGCTTGGTTCCCAGGCGCACTTCGTAGTCGTGGGCGCCGAGCCGCTCGCCGCACCACGGGCAGCCCTGCAGCTGGACGGGGTTCTCCTTCTCAAGCGACTTGTCGGGGTTCTTCAGCAGCTCGTCCAACCGTTCCTGAGCCCGGTCCAGGCGGTTCGGCGTCGCCGACGACCCCACCCACATGCCGATCGAGATCGGATCCGAGCCGAGCCGATCGGCGCTCTCGTCGCGCAGGCGCTCCATCGCGCAGATCAGGGCGGCCGCGCGTTCGAACTGTTGGAGCGTGAGGAGGCGCAAGGTGTAGCGCATCAGGACGGTGACCCCGTTCCCGTTCACACGGTCACGTAGTCGGCGGAGAAACGCGGTGAACGCGATCAGGCCGAGGTACGCCTCGGTCTTGCCGCCACCTGTCGGGAACCACAGCAGGTCTGCCACCCGGCGTTCATCGTGGTTCGGGTCCACGATGCCCTCCAGGCAGAGCAGCATGAAGGCGATCTGGAACGGACGCCACCGTCCGCTCGTCGGGTCGGGCTCTCCTTCTCGCCCGTCCTTGATCCATGCCGTGCGTGCGCGCTGCTGCGCCATGGCCTGGTTGGCCAGTCGGAATGCCTCGAAGATCTCCGGCCGGTCGGTGTCGGCCAGGAGGGCGACGCCGCGGCGCATGCGGGCGAGCGCCTGGCTGCCGAGCTTGATCTGCTGTTCGGCCGCTTGGCCGTTGTCGGTGCCGTCGAGTTCGGCGGCCTCCTTCGCACGAGCGGTGATCCACTCCTCGTACCCGTCGAGGAGCCGACTCAGGGCTCTCACGGCATCGTCGGGCGTGCTGTGTCCGAGGCCGTACATGCCGAGTGCCGCGTCGTCGATCTCTGGATTGGAATCCGTCAGCAGGACTTCGTGCGTCGGTACGAACTCGCTTCGGACATACGGAACGGCTGGGCGGACGGGCATGGGCGTACGGATGGCCGGAGCCTCCCAGTCCCAAGCGACCGAGCATCCATGACCGGTTGCGAAGTAGGGGGCGTGACGGTGGAGGAGTCTGCTCAGTGCTTGCTCCTCGTCCACCGCTCCGAGCGAGGTAGGACGCTCCACGAAGGGTCGTGTGCCTTCGGGGCCGGAGATCTTCAGCTCGGGCTGGAAGAAGCAGTAGGCGTCCTGGAGGTCGTACTCACCTACGCGGAGCGTGTTCACCAGGGTCGTCGTCACGGTGACCGTACCGTCCGAGGCGGCGGGGCGCACCAGTGTCCGCAGCTCCAAGCCGGGCCGCAACTCGATCGCGTCGTGCATGCCGGGGACGCTCACGTCGATGGGCTCCGGCTCGCACGGCACCGCGATACGGCGCCAGCGCTCGTCCTGCTGTCCGGTGCTGCGGGCCTCACCGCGGCGGGGCTCCACAGGGAGCCCGTTCTCGTCCTCGGGTACGTACGTGGCGACGCACACCGCCGCGTACACGGTGCGCGCGATCTTCAGGTCCACGGCGAAGGTCAGCCCCATGGACGACGGCTTGCGGCGGTTCGCGAGGGCGACGCCCAGGTCGGTGGAGCCTTGCTCGGAGTCGTCGCGGCTGACGACGTCCGGCGGGTTGTCGATCCCGTCGTCCTCGTCGGCGGTGGGCGTCGTGGTGTCGCCGGACTGCGGAAAGAGGACGCCGATCGGGTAGGCGGTGACCGGCGCGTCGGTGGCGAGGATCTCGTCCTCCCCGCCCTGCGGGCCGAGCAGGTCGGCCCCCAGGGCGGCACGGAGTTCAGTGCGCAGCGCGTAGTGCGCGGCATGGCGGGAGACGGTCACGGGTTGAGGTGTCCTTCCGGGACGCTCTTGGCGTGGGTCCAGTCGAAACGGCCGAGGCTGTAGAGGCGCGGGGCGAGCCAGATCCCCCGGTCGCCCATGCCGAGCCGCTCGGTGATCGAGGCAAGGCCGGCGACGGTTTCCAGGGTGTCGACGAGCAGTCCCGTGATCCGGTACGGCCACTGCTCGACCTTGTAGTTGCGGTACTGCTTGAGGAGGCGCCACAGGTCCGCCCGGAACCGCTCGGAGGCCTCTCCTACGGGTCGACCGTCGTGGAAGATCCCGTACGGCGGTGTCTGAGTCGGTGATATCGGCAGGTCGTGGAGGCGGATCAGCTCGACCTCGTCACCGGGTTGGACCGATTCCAGCAGGTAGTGCTGGGTGTCGATCGGGTCGGCGAGCGGTTCACGCACTCCGGCCGGCGCCTCGTGACACACGTCGAACTCGGCCCCCTCCATCCCGGCGCGTACGTACCGTTCCCGCCCGCCCACGTACCAGCGGTTGATCGGCAGGTGGATCCGATTGGCCTTGTGCAGCATCCAGGTGTTGGGGCGCCCGAGCCGGTAGACGTCGTCGCGGGCGCGGGTCATCGCCACGTACAGGAGCCGCGCCTCGGCCGGTGGGTCGTCGTCGTGGCCACGGCGCTCGGACAGCGCTTCGGGTTCCACGATGAGGACGCGGTCGAACTCCAGGCCCTTGGCCCGGTGGACCGTGGACAGGGTCAGTGGGTGGGCCGGGGGCGCGGTCAGTTCGTCAGGCAGTCGGCCCTCGGCGATGGCGCGTCGCAGTGCTTCCAGGTCCAGTTGGTTGCGCGCAGCGGCCGCGGCGCGACGAAGCGAGCGCCAGACGCGAGACGGATCGGTATCGGTCGGCATGGCGAGCATCGAAAGGATCTCCGTGAAGCGGTCCTCCGTTAGCGTCGCCGCACCGGTCGCCGACAGGAGTCCCGCCATCCACACCGGAGCAGAACGCTCTCTCGGAGAGCGTTGGATGCGGTGCGGCACGCCGTTGGCGTGCAACTGCTCCGACAACAGCAGCACCTGGCCGTTGTCTCGGCAGAGGAGCGCCGTGGTCCCGTCGAAATGCCGCAGCGACTGCTGTACGAATGAGTCGCTTGGCGTCCCGAAGTCGGGAGCACTCGCGAGAACATGCCGCAGGTCGTTGTGGATGACCTCCGCCCCGGCGGCGGCTTTGGCCGCGTCGGTCGGCAGGTTCTGCAGACGTGCTCCGTACGGTAGGGCGATGCGCGCTTCCGGCGTACGTGCTCGGAAGTTGTCATCGAGTACGACTTCGGTCAACTCATCCCCGAAGGAGGCGCGTACCCAGTCGAAGAAGCGGTTCGTCTCACCTGCCCGTTCTTCGGGATCGGAGACCTGGAAGCCGTAAATCGACTGGGCGGCGTCTCCGACGACCGTGAATCCGCAGTTGTCCGCGAACCTGTCGAGCAGCGCCTCGACCAGTTCTCGGCGCACCCCGACAAGGTCCTGGACCTCGTCGATGACGACGTGCGCGGGCACTCCGTGCTCGGATGCCTCGACGACCCCCTGCTCAATGGCATGCGTGGCCATCTCGATGCGCTCGTCGAAGGTCGTGCCGCTCAGATCCTCACGCTGAGGATCGGCCTGGAGCAGGAGAGTCAGCGCCCAGCCGTCGAACGTCTGGGCCCGGACTCGGCGCGCGGACACGGCGTGCCGGTCCACACGCTCCCGCAGTTCTCGCACGGCCGCTCGCGAGAAGCTCAGCACCAGAATCTCGGCGGCCTCCAGCTCCTCGACCCCGGTGAGGTACTCCAGCCGGTGGGTGAGGGTGGTCGTCTTGCCGGCGCCGGCGCCCGCCGTGACCAACGTCCTGGCATCCCAGGGTTGCGCCACGACGGACTGCTGGGCCGGTGTGAGCGTGGGGGTCTCCCCAGCGCCGGTCGTCACCCCTGTCCCTCTTGCCACAGGTACTCGAACTCGGTGAACGCCAGCTTCTCGTTGAAGTTCAAGATGTTGTCGCGGACGTTGAGAATCAGGCAGGTGTCCTTGCCTCCGTTGCGCGGACCGCGCAGGCCTCGCCCGATCATCTGCTGGTAGCTGTTCGGGCTGTAGACGGGCCGCGCGATCACGACGGCGCGGGTCGCCGGAGCGTCGAACCCCTGAGTGAAGACGCCGTAGTTGGTGATGACCCTGATGTCGCCCTCGCGGAAGGACTCCACTCGCTTGCGCCGCTCGGCCGTCGGCGTGGCCGAGTCGATGGCGGCCGCGCGGATGCCGCGGTCGCCGAGCTTCGCCGCCAGGAATTTGGCGTGCGGAACCGAGGTCGCGAACACCAACACCGGCCAGTCCTCCGGCATGGCACTGATCTCGTCCAGCAGCATTCGGTTGCGGGCTTCGTCGTCGGCGAGTCGCTGTTCGGCCCCCTTGGGCAGAAACCCGTGGAACGTCTCGGCAGAGCGCAATTCGTCGGGGTTCAGGCTCATCTCGGCACCGTGAAGCTCACGGTGGACGACCCGGGCGAGGACTCCCAGCTCCTGGAGGCTCAGAATCGGCTCGCCGAGGAAGACCCCCTCGTCCAGGCGGCGATTGCCGAATCGCTGAGCCAGAAGGCGTGTCACGTTTGCGTCGTTGCGGTACGGCGTCGCCGTCAGACCCACGAGGTGGCGGGTGGTCTCCCGATGTGTGAGCCCGAGCTGCTCCAGAATCCGCGTGTACTGCGGTGCCATCGCGACGTGGGCTTCGTCCACCAGGACGAGCGCCGCGTCGCGAAGCCAGGCGTACCGGTCGGTGTCCAGGCACATGCGCAGCTTTGCGTCGGTCGCCACAACCAGGTGCGGGCGATCGGTCACCGGAGTCGCGGAGTTGCTGTCCCACAGGCGATCGATGACCAGCGAGTGCCGGGCGCCGACCTTCTCCCAGACAAACTTCCAGGACTGGACGGCCTGTTCACACAGTTCATCGGTCTGCGCGATCCAGAGAATCGGCCCCTTCGGCGTGCCGGACTCACGGATCCATCGGATGACGCCCTCCGCCGTGACGCGTGTCTTGCCCGCACCCGTGGGCAGGCTCAGCATCGCGCGCTGCGGCGTGGAGAAGGCCAGCAGTTCCGTCAGTTTGGAGGCCAGCCGCTCCTGATAGGCGTGCAGAGCCGGGAACTCGGTGGGCCCCTGTGCCTCCTCCCGAGCAGGCGGAGACGGGATCTTGGCGCCGGCGAAGGAGTCGGGAAAACCGAGATCGGTGACGAATCGCAGGGCAGTGGAGCCGCCGTCGAAGGTACGCGGAGCGTTGGGGTATCGCGCCGCGATGTCCTTGGCGTGCACGCGAAGGATGCTCTCCCCGTGTGCGTTGTACGCCATTTCCGCGAGCCGGCGTGGATCGGGCTCACGGCCGGACTCGGAGATCTCGCTCGCAACGAGTCCCGAGGGCAACTCCTTCTTGATCTCCTCCTCGTCGATCATCATTGCGATCTTGTCGATGACGCTCGGGCTGTCCCGGATCGAGCTCAGTCGGGCCTGAAATGCCCGGTCGGACTGCTGCCGCTCATGCGCTTCGATGAGCATGCGGCAACCTGACGCGCCGAGGCCCCAGCCGAGCTCCCGATCCGCCGCGACGAGCGCCGCCTCCGCGGAGGCGTCCGCCATGACCAGCACCGTGCTGTCCTGGCGGACACTCCACAACGGAGTCTGACGGCTTCCCTGCTGCGTACGAACGACCTCCTCCAACTCGCTGCACCGCTGGAGAAACAACCCGTTCACACGCCTGCCGAGGCGCTGACGGAGCGGCGGGTACTCATCGGCCAGCAACACCGCCGGCCCGCTGAACACGGAACGCACCCGCTTCTCGATGACCTCCGCGACACGGCGCATCCCCCATTCACGGACCATGAAGTCGGCCTGCTCCAAGTCGCCCTTGGAGCTGACGAGCAGAGCCGGGTGGCTCTCGCGGATGAGTTCCTCGTACTCGTCCTTCGTGGTGGCGACCGCGATGTCGCTGTCGGGCCGAAGCTCCCAGTGATCGCCGACCCTGCACCGTACGGCTTCTTCCACGGCCACGAGTCCAAGGGCCACCCGGATGAGCATGGCGTAGGTGCTGCCGACGAAGGCGTCGTCCGTGCTCTCCTTCGCCATCTCCAGCAGCTCGACCCAACGCTCGGGTTCAACCTCGTCAACGCTGGTCGGCAGGCCCAGGCGCCGGGCCTTGCCCGGGCTGATCTCGGCAACCGGCAACACGTTCTTGTAGCCGGCCAGCTGAGGCCCCACGGCCTCGCGAACGGGGATCAGCCCCTTGGAGGTCTTCACCGTGCCGCGATCGCGCAGCAGCCACCGGATGGGAGACGTGACAGCCGCCCGCGTGCTCACCGATCGCCCGATTTGCCGGGTCCAGTTTTCGACGAGTCCCTCGTCCGGGAGAGCCGCCAAGAACTCGGCCTTGCCTTCGTCGGACAGCCTGTCGAAGAGGTGGAGGGGACCTGCGGTCGGAGCGCCCTCCGGCTTCACGGTCTGGAGCTGGACCCTGCTGGCATTGGGATCCAACTGGCGACAGTAGGCGTCATAGACGGCCTTGTGGTACTGGCGGAACCAGTCGTCGTGTTCCGGACGGTGGCCGAGCTTCGGACGGTCGGTCATGCCGAACTGGCGCAGTACGTGGACGTCGTCCGTGTGAAACCGAATGTCGACGGTCAGGCCTGCGTCACGCGAGCCGTCTTGCGGGACCACGGGCCCCGGCAGCAGGCAGTCCTTGAGCAGCCGGAACTCCCCGGCAATCGTCTTGACTCGCAGAGTGGCGGGGATGTCCGGGATCTTCTCCCGGATCGCATCCATCTGGCTGGTGCCACCGGCGGTGCGAAGCAGTTCCCAGAAGTCAGTCCACGAGGCGGCGGTGTATTCCCGGAAGCCCTCCTGGTCCAGGACGCTGTGGAAGCGTCCCACAGAGTCGGCCTCCCGGATGCCGAGCCGTTCGAGGTGGCGCAGCATGGTCGGATCGTCGGAGATCTTCTGATCGACGTAGTACAGGTCGTCGCGCAGCCCGTCCTCGACAGAGCGGCGGAAGACCTTGCCGGCGACGGGGCGCACGAAGCCGTGCCCCTCAGTGAGCACGATCTCGGCCTTGCGCGCCTCCGTCGCCAGGTCCCCCTGGGGCGCATCGGCGAACTCGTGGTCGAGCAAGTGGGCCAATACGCGGAGGGCAGCGGCGGAGGACTCGGCCGTACCGTCCTCCACCAGCGCCTCCAGCCAGGCCCGAATGCTCTCAGGCTGCTGCTTGCCGGGGGTCGCTTCGAGTATGTGGTTCATCTTGCCGCGGCGCAGCGGCTGCGCGTCCACGGAGTGGTGGACCCAGTCGCGGGGACGTCCCGGGTAGGCGCGCCACAGGGCAAGCGACTCCTTGGTCAGCTTGTCGGGGTGGATGTGCAGCTCGGCCGGCAGCTGAAGCTCGCCGTCCTGGTCGGGCAGGGACGGGCTCACCGCGGCCAGCTTCCAGACCTGATCGGTCAGAAAGGCGCAGGCCCAGTTCGGCGACTCCTTGACGCGGCCGGGCAGCAGCGGCAGGTAGGCGGCCGGGTCGTCGGGGACGACAAGGTCCTCCAGGGAGCCGACGACCAACTTGGACGCCACTATGAGGAGTTCGTTGTTCAGATCACTGCTGTCCAGCAGGTTCTGACGGTCCTCGTTCGTCTTCCAAGCGGCGTTGAGGGCGCCACTCAGTGTGGTCGGGTACTTCGTCGGAAAGAACGACCAGAACGCGCCGCGCTCATGCGGAACCAGATACAGGCCCTGTTCGGTAATCGAATACTCGGGCACCGCCCACGACACGTCGATGGTGACGCGGTCGTGGAGCTCGCCTGCGCCGCTCCGCGACTCATCGCTCACCTGGTGCGGCAGCGTGAAGACCCGGTGGCGTTCGGAACGACCCTTGGCTCCGCTGCGCGACTCGTGGATCGTGTGGAAAACGTCCCGGTGCTCCACGGTGATCTCGCGGGTGACGTAGGGCATCCGGCGTCGATCTTCGAGCACGACCGTACCGACGTGGTTCGAGAAGAGTTGAAACAGGTGAGGGAACTCCCGCGCGCCGGATTCCTGTCTGGCCTTGGCCGACTGCTGGATGTCCTGTGCGAGTCGCGCGTCCATTCCCGGCAGCAGGGGCAGCCTGACAACCGTCGTGGCCCAGCCGAGCATGTCGTTGAGAATCGAGTCGTTCGCGCGTTCACGGTCCTCGTCCAGCGGTCGGGCCAACCGCAGCACGGGCGTCTCGCCAACGGAGTCCAGGGGCGGAAGGGACTTACTCTGGCGCCCCTCGTTGACGGCCTTCAGGATCTCCGCCGCAGACCAGTCCGCGTCGAATCCAAAGGATCCGGAGCGGCTGAAGAACTGAGGCGTCCGAGTCACCGACAGGACGGACTTCACCCCCACGCCGAAGCGGCCGATCTGCCCACCGCGCTTGCGAGAAACGCCCATGCGCAGAATCGTGTCCGCGCCCTCCGGCGTGATGGCGGAACCTTCGTTGGCGCAGTACAGCTGCTCCTCGGTGAGGACGACGTGGATCCTGCCACCCCGGCACTCCGGCCCACTCAGCTCGTCAGCCGCGTTCTGGACCAGTTCGAAGAGCTGCCGATCTCCATAGCCGCCCTGATGGATGCGGCGTTCTCCGTTGGCGTCCTCTTCGACGCGATCGGGATTGAAGGCGTACGTGCCGAGTGCCCGCTCGGTGAGCTCGGCGATCTTCCTCAAGACGGCACTGTCTGCAGACATGTTCACGGAGTTGTTCGCTCCCTTGACGAATGGCAGCGGTACCCCCCGCAGAGTCCGCCGGTTCTCGAAGATCCAACCTTGGTGTGCTTCAGGTGGTGGGTGTGCTGCAGAAGAGCTCGCCAGACCGGCGCCGAGCCGACCTTCGGACTGAGGAAGAAGGGCGATACCCGATTGCGCGACAGGCTGTGCGTGCGATAGCGCGGGCGCCAGGCCCGTAACAGAACTGGAGGTTATTGCAAGTCGTATCCCCCCGCAACGACATGCCGACAGGTCAGTGGGCACGCCAAAAGGGCCTTAAAAGGCCGCGTTTGGATACCAGACTTCCATCGGTGATCGGCGACCCTAGCGCACCTAGACGTCCGGCGTCCACAAGCTTCAAGTTCCACGTTGCGATGTTGCGATGTTGCGATCAGCGTGCCGCTGTCAGTACCGGCTGCTATAGGGGGCACCACCGAACACGACTGTTCACCGATTTTTGACGACCCCGGGATCGTCAAAAATCTGCTGTTACGCTGGTCAGCAGCATCCAGCGACAGGTGCCCCGACGTGACCGAGGGAAGAAGGCGACGAAGGCGATGACCGCACAGCAAGGAGAGGCGTTCGGCCCCTGGCTCGGTCGCCAGCTCCGACGAACCGGGATGTCGCAGGCCCAGCTCGCCAAGGAGCTCCGCCTGACCCGCGCCGCTGTCTCGGCATGGATCACGGGGCGAGCCGAGCCACGCGAAGAGACCAAGCGGGTCATCGCCGAGGTCTTGGGCGTCGACGCGGCCTCGGTCTACAACCGCACCACCGACGTCGGCACGACAATGCCGCTCCAGTGGCACCATCGTCCTGCACACGCTGACGGCGGACGCGAGTACGGGAACGCCGCGGCCTTCGCGTTCGACGCCGACCTCTCGGTTCTCGCTCGCGAGGCGACACAAAACTCACTGGACGAGCGCCACGATCTCAACGCCCCGGTTCGCATCCGCTACACCCTGCACGAGCTGAGCGGCGAGCACCTTGACGCTTTCCTCCGCGCCCTCCGCTGGGAGGAGTTGAGCAAGCACTACGACCAAGCCGCATCCGCCAGGCAGAAGGTTTCCCGCAGCCTCCGAGCGGCACTCGACGACCTGGCCGTCGACAAGTCCCTTCTCCTGCTAAGAGTCGACGACTACAACGCTGCCGGGCTTACAGGACCCGAGTACAGCGACGGCCGTTTCGCCGCCGTCGTCCGTCGTCAACTCGACAGCCACAAACAGTCCGGGGGGCGCGCCGGCGGTTCATACGGGCTGGGCAAGGCAACCCTGTGGGCCACCAGCCGATACGGTCTCGTCCTCATCAACTCGACTCTGTCCGAACCGCACGAGGGGCGCACAGAGCGCAGGATGATCGGCCGTCTCGACCTGCCGTGGCACCAGGTCGACGGCGAGGCGTACGCGGGGCCCGCGTGGTTCGGCGAGCCCGACACCGAACCCGAACACAAGGGTGTTTCCCGTTCGTGGTGGGCCGACGAACAGACCGTACGCGATCTACACCTGGAGCGTGCGAGCGCCGAACCCGGTACGTCGTTCCTCATCGTCGGCGCCCACGACGCCTCCGGCGATGCCGAGTCCTTGCAGGATATGCACGACAAGCTCGTAGGGTCCCTGGCCGACGGGTTCTGGGCCGCAATGATCGGCGGCCGCAGCGCGGGACCGCTCATGGAAGCCCGCGTCACCACTCTCCGCAATGGCCATGTCGTCATCCCTGCAGAGCGCGTCGACCCACACGCCTACCATCCCGCGCTAAGTCGTGCTCTCCAGGCCTATCTCGACGGTGACACCGTCGATGAGTTGACCTCCGGCGAGCAGGTTGCCCGTGCCGATGTGCCTCTGACCGTCACTCCGTTGAAGGGCCAGGGACGGGCACGGGACAAGGGGCGCGAGCATCCCGCAGTCCTCCTGCTCACCCCCGCGGGCGGCACCGACGATCGCATCAACCGCGTGGTCTGCATGCGCGGCAACCGTATGACCATCACTGCACAGCGCGCTCGTGAACTGCCATTGGGCACCGTGCCCTTCCAAGCGGTCCTCCTCGCCGGATACGCGACGGGACGCGACAGCGAGGACGTGGAACTTGCCGAAGCGTTCCTGCGCGCCTCGGAACCGCCTGAGCACGATCGCTGGGACCGCACCGAGGAACTCACCTCGCTCTACGAGCGGGGCGCGCTCAGCCGTCTCAAGGAGTTCCGCGACGACATCGACAAGACCATCCGCGGTCTCGTCGGGCGCCGGGAGGTCGCCCCCACGGGAGGCCCTTCAGTCCTGCGCGAGTTGCTGAAACTCGACAGCGCCGGATCGGCCGGTGCCCGCCGCGCCCCGGGATTCCCCACGGTGCGCAGCATCAACGCGCACGTCGAGGACACCGGTGCCTGGCACGTCACGGTCAATCTCAGGCTGCCCGATGCCGAGGATCCGTGGCTGCTCACACCGGTCGCGAAGTTCGACGTACGTTCCGGAGGCAGGCCCGCCGTGGGCTGGGCTCTGCTCGCCGCATCCGACAACTGCCGTATCGACGACGGCAACCTCGTCATCGAGCCGGGAGTGCGTGCGGCCGTGTTCACCGGCGTCACCGATCCCTCGACCCATCCTGTTCAGGCCGGCTTCGCCCGGCTCGCCGTGGACGTCCAGAAAGCTCGCGGAGGTGCGGCGTGAAGCCCGTGTTCCCGTACCCGACACTCTTCGGGGACGTCGACCTCGAGGTCATGTCTGTCACAATGGACGACGCGCAGCTCCCATACTCGAACGTCTCCAAGACCGAACGGACAGTCGCCCTGCACCAGACCGGCCGCGAGAAGTGGGACCAGGCCACGCTCCGGCTGAAGGCCACACTGCCCGACCAGGAGCTGGCCGACAATACCTGGTCCGACATCGTGTGCCTGGCCGTCCTGTCCGAGAAGGCGACGAACGCCCGCACTACCGCACGCCTCACGCGCGCCCGTGACGGTAGCTGGCAAGGAACTATCGATCTCGCCCGGGCTGTTCACCTAAACCGGGCCGTTCTTGGCTTGACCGTGGTGGCGACAGTGGGTGACGTGGCGGGCCGCGTCATCGGCACGACGGACCTGGACTGGTACGTCGACCTCAAGGTCACCGCCCCCGTGCGACAGCGCGAGATCGAAATCGTCGAGGTCGACTTCCGTGAAGGCCCCCTCGACTGGCTCCTTCCTTTCAAGGAGTCCTCATGGATCGTCGAGACCACCGGCGACATCCCCACCGTGTACCTCAACACCACTGCCGTGGAGGGTCTGATGGACGTCCTCGGCAGCACCGGCGGTAACCCGGCGGAGAAGTTGCTCCGCGACATGACGGCAAGCCAAATCGCCCAGGATGCCTGGACCGCCATGTTCCACACGGCCATCAGCGATCTCGACATCGACGGGGACGGCTCACCTGTCATGCCCGGCGGCTGGCGCGAGCCCGTCCTTCGCATGATGCTTCCAGACGTCCTCCCGGGACGTCAGCTCACCGACGCGCTGTACGACATCAACGAGCGCCGTACCCAGGGCTTCGGCTGGTCCGAACTTCAAACGAACGTCCAGTACGCCGCCGGCAAGCGAAGCCAGATCACCCGGAAACTGACCAACGCGGTACGGTCCGTCGACCGCGCCGAGAGGAGCGCGAGCTGATGCCCCGCGCGATCACAACCACCGACGACATCCCGGCCGTGCTCGGACTCCTGCCTGACGCGGCGGTTGCCAAGTTCCTCACCCGAGGCATGCAAGCAGGCCAGGAGAACCCGCCTCAGGTCGCGCTCCGCAAGGCTTCCACCAGTCTCTCCGAGGTCGACGCACGCTGGCGCACCGCCCCCGTGCGCGAGCTGCTCGACGAGGCCATGCGCCGCTTCGCCGACAATCGTGCGGCCGCGGACGGCTGGCTCGCCCCGCGCCTGCACGCAACGGTGCGCATGACCCGTGCCGAGGCGGCCGACAACCATATGTGGAATCACCTCGCGATGCTCGTCGCCCCCGACTATGTCGTCTGGCGCCACAAGGGAGCTGAAACGGCCACCACCGCCCGCTTCAACGGCCCGCACTACATCCAGGCCTTCGCTCGCCTGTGGTGGGCCGCCGAGCTCTTCCGCGATGGCAAGGACTACCGCCCCGTGGGGACTGCCTGCCAAGTACAGGACGTCCTCAACACCACCATGCGCCTGGATGTCATCGACCATCGCCCGACCGCTCAGGCGATCCTGCGCGTGCTGGCACGCCTCGTGAGCGCCGGAACTCCACGACCGGGCGACCATGTGAACGCGTTGTCATCCGCGATCAATGCCGCGGGCAGCACCATTGTGTACGACGTCCTGGCCCCTGACGAACCCGCCGACTACGACGCCCTCCACGACTGGATCACCCAATCCGCCGACATGCCGCCCGTTCCCTGGGACCGCCTTCCGGACGGCCCGCACGACGGTGCTGTGAGCCGGCGCGCAGTCGACGCCCTTCTGCCACTGTTCGAGGATCTGCTGGCACAGGCTCCGGTTCGGCAACGTCCGAGGAAGACGGCTGTCGTCAAGGCATGAGTCTTCAAGGGACTCTGTTCATTCCTCGCCGGTGACCAGGGGGGTGCTGTCCTTGGTCACCTTCCACAGGCCTTCGACAGCTGCATCGAGGGACTTCTCGTCGAGTTCAAGGCCGAGCGCGGCGGCGAGAACGTGGGCGGCCAGCCGCGGAGGGATGGCGTTGCCGATCTGCTGAGCAACGTCGTTCCCGGTCCACGGATAGTCGGCAGGGAAAGTCTGCAGTCGGCCCGCGTCGCCGAGGCTGAACCGATCGAGTTCCGCACCATCGGGTGTGACCAGGCGATTGCGGGAGATCTTCCCGGTGACCGTGGCAGCCGGCTCGTCGGACCTGCGTCGGCCGCGGGCCTTGGGGTCACCGCCTGTGCCGTAGTTGGAGATCACGACGAACGGATCCGACCGCTTGAGCGCTCTGCCCATCGTCTTCCACGGAAACAGCTGAGAATCCCCTGTCGCGCGCGAAACGCCCTTGCGGTAGCGGCGGTGGGTCGGCTTGGGAAGCTTCGCTTCCTGCTCGAAACGAGCGATCAAGATAGCCCGGCGGCGGGTCTGCGGAACTCCGAACTCCTCCGCGTGCAGAACGTCGCAGTCGACTTTGTAACCAACCCCCTCAAGAGCCTCGCCCACCGCATACCAGACGGGAAGGACGGCGGGCACCTGTTCCAGGATGATGGCGTCGTAGGGTCTGCCCGCTTTGACCGCCTCAAGCGCCCATCGCAACGGCTCCACGACCAGCCCCGTACGCTCGTCGTCCAGCAGCGCCAGTCGCGCTCTGACGTCCTCGCCGGCGGCCATGTCTTTGACGAAGCGGAGCACTTGGTCCAGCGCGCGGCGTCCGGCACCGAATCCGGCGACCGTGTACGTCTGGCAGGGCGGCCCACCGGCAAGGACGGTGGCCTCGGGGAAGTCAGTCGGTCCGTAGGCGCGTACGTCGTCCGATGTGGTGCGGAGCCCGGCGGCGGCGCGGGTATCACACGCGTTCGCGTCCCACTCGATCCCCGACACGTCCAACCCAAGCCAGTGCGCAGCGACGTCCAGCCCGCCAGGCCCGGCAAATAGGTCCACCATGTGGATCTGCGCAGGTCGGGATGCCTGTGGCTGTACGCGGGTCATGAGGCGCGATTTTATAACGTCCTGGGCACTGCCATCCCCGGATGTCATCATCACACCCCCAGGGCCGCACGTATGGCCGATCCCAAAGCGCGCCCCACCGGTGGTGGTGAAGCGTGCCCGACCTGGCGGTACCGGGCGGTCTTACGACCCGCGAAATGCCAGTCCGCCGGGAACCCCTGGAGACAGGCAGCCTGTTCCACCGTCAGTGCCATCATTCCGGAACGCCCCAAGGCAGGGTCCCAGTGGAAGTCGGGTCCGGGAACCTGATCGGCAACCGTGGCGCCGTCCACGCCTATCTTCGCCCAAGCGTTCTTCGACCCGGTCGGTCCGAGATCAGCGCCTCCTCGCTCCCAGGAACCACCGACGAGTGTCGGCGCTATCCGGTTCGCCTGCGCCGCCCACTCGGCGACTCCAGACCATCCACGCGCACCCATCGACTCACCCAGTGCATCCCCCACCGTGATCGGCGGCTCCAGCACACGGGGTGGCACTTCGAAGGAGTCCATCACGTCGCCCTTGAAGGCCACCAGGATCCCTTGCTTCCGGTCCTGCGGAACGCGGTAGTCGGCCGCATTCAGAACAAACCACTCATACCGGTAGCCGAGGTGGCCCAGCTCCTCGGCAACAAACTCCCGTATCGGCACGTACGCGTCCTTCGTCGCCAAGTCCGGCACGTTCTCGATCAGAAGGGCACGTGGCTGCACTCCGTGCACCAGCATGACGGTGGCCTTGAGGACCTCCAGCTCGAGATCACTACCGCGATCGCGGTTGATCGCCGCCGTGGCCTTCACTCGGGGCAGCCCCGCCGACAAGAGGTCCACGTCGTAGACCTCCTGGTGGTCGACGGGGTCGAAGTCGAGCAGATCTCCTTCGAGGACGTTCCAGGTGGGACGATTCGCGCGCAATGTCTCACACGCGACCTTGCGGTTGTCCAGCAGAAGCACGGGGTCGAAGCCAGCCTCTTCCAGCCCGAGAGCGAGACCGCCCGCACCCGCACAGACCTCAAGCGAGGTGAGACATTTCTCTAGCGCTGTCGAGCTCTCGGCCTGGATAGTCCCCGTAGTGGACATGATCCCCATCCGCCCCTTCAACCTTACGCATGATCTTGAGTCGCGGATCCGAGGGTAGGCCGGCTTGTCACGCGAGCGCGAGACTGGCATCGAGACCATTCTGGCCACGGGGCACATTCCGAAACCAGCGGCCGCATTGGTTCCAGGTGCCCTGCGCGCGATCTTCGATGTCAGCGAGAGGTACCCCGGCTCCGAGCCAGAGCGAAAATGGTTCCTCTCCCGTGCAGCTTGGCTCGAGAGCTATGTCGGCAGTGATCAATGGCGGCGGTCCGGACCTGGCCGAATGGACCACAGGCCATGAGAAGGTGGCCGACATGCTGCGTGAACCCGCACAACTGACCATCGGGGACGACGGCCGCGTGGAGCTGCCGCTCGGCGTCCTCGCAGAAGCAGGCCTGGCCCCGGGAAGCCGAATCGTCGCCTACAGCGTCGGCGACGGTCGCATTGTCCTCCGTCGTGAGGAGGACGCGATGAGTGAGTTGCTCAACACTGGTGGCTTGACCTGACAGGAGGGGCCCTTCTGTCT
The DNA here is from genome assembly GCF_053600955.1 of Streptomyces sp. NPDC004838. Taxonomy (NCBI): domain Bacteria; kingdom Bacillati; phylum Actinomycetota; class Actinomycetes; order Kitasatosporales; family Streptomycetaceae; genus Streptomyces; species Streptomyces sp. NPDC004838. The sequence goes on from NZ_JBSGAW010000050.1 coordinate 23,584, forward strand.
TCATTGGCAAGCAACGGTGTCGGAAGCGCTGACCGCGGACAGGCGCTGAGCCAACATCGCTGTCGACCTGTGGAACATTGCACAATTCCCCGGGCCGACATGCACGGGGCCTTGACGACTACCCCCACCACCCCGAACTCGCAACCTTGAAGACATCGTCCTCACTTGACCACTGAACTCCTGAAACAAGGCAGATGTATTGCCTTGTAATGTTGGAGGTGCTCACACTCACGCTTCCGGCCCTGCCAACACGACGTCGTCCTGAGCCAGCTCCGCCCGGAGCCGTCGTTCGGCCACTTCCGCGTAGTGCGGCGACAGCTCGACCCCTACGAACCGTCGTCCCTCCCGCAGGGCGGCAACGCCCGTGGAGCCGCTGCCCGTGAACGGGTCGAGGACGGTGCCGCCCTCGGGGCAGATCTGCGCGAGCGGGTCGACACGTGGCTCGCCGGACGCAAGCGTCTCCGCCGGGGAGGCGCGGCCCGCTACGCGTGCGACATCCGCGTCCGCCTCAAACCGCACCTGGGCCACCTGCGCTTGGACAAGCTCCGGGTCCACCACATCGACGCGATGTTCGACGCCATCAACGAGCGCAACATCGAGATCCAGGAGCAGAACGCCCAGCGGCGTGCGGTGCGCGACGAGCTCAAGTCCACGCCGAACAAGGGTGCCGAGAACCGCACCCGCCGCGCCTGGCTGCGGGCCCAGCTCGACGCGATGCCGCCGTTCCGTCGGATCACCGGCCTCAACACCCAGCCGCATATCCGCGACACCCTGCGGGCCGCGCTCAATGTCGCCATCGCCCAGCAGGTCATGCCCGCCTTCAACCCGGCCGCGCACGTCGAGCTGCTGCCCGGCACCAAACCGAAGGCGATCATCTGGAGCGACGAGCGCATCGAACGCTGGAAGGAGAACGGCAAGCGACCCTCGCCGGTCATGGTCTGGACCCCCGAGCAGACCGGCCTCTTCCTCGACTACGTTGCCGAGGACCGCCTGTACCCGTTCTGGCGGCTGATCGCCTTCCGTGGCACCCGCCGGGGCGAGTCGTGCGGTCTCCGGTGGGTCGACCACTCAGCCGCCGCGAAGACCCTCGCCATCGCCACCCAGCTCGTCCAGGACGGCTGGGAGATCCACGAAGGAGTCCCCAAGACCGATTCTGGAATCCGCCTGATCGCCCTGGACGACGAGACCGACCAGCTTCTCCTCACCCACAAGACCCGCCAGCAGCAGGAACGGATCGAGTGGGGGCAGGGCTGGGTCGACACCGGCCGTATCTTCACCCAGGAGGACGGCTCGATCCTCCACCCGGGCAAGGTCTCCGACCTCTTCGAACGCCTCGTACAAGCCGCCGGGCTCCCTCCGATTCGCCTCCACGACCTCCGCCATGTCGCCGCGACCCTCATGCTGGCGGCCGGAGTCGACATCAAGGTCGTCTCCGAGACCCTCGGCCACTCGGACACCCGGGTCACCCGAGACATCTACCAGGCCGTCCTGGACGACCTCGCCCGCGACGCCGCAGAGAAGGTCGTGCAACTCGTGCCTCGGGCCCGGAAGCCCCTCACAGTAGTCAAGGACACCGAGGCCGCCGTTACTCTTCCGAGGATGACCCCTCCTCGGAAGAGCAAGGAGTCGGCCGAGGAACGCTCTGCCTGAGTGAGCGAAAGAAAGGAGCCCTGGTCAGCGGCAATCTGACCGGGGCTCCGGCATGCGGACTGCTCGTCCGCGCCGTACCTGAAGGCAGAGGCAGCAGTTCACAGCACTGTCGTGGTCGGCTTGAAGCGCAAGGCCATTGAGTAGCTCGACGCTCTCCTCATGGGCTTCAAGGCTGAAGTCCCCGACGCCGCCATCGAAGCGCAAGACGTTCACGACCAGTTACCCTGCAGCAACGCGGCTCTCGGATCACGCGGGACATCTACCAGAGCGTCCTCCCCCACGTCGGCAAGAACGCCGCCGAGGCCACTGCCAAGCTGATCCCGCTCCAGCGCAAGGCGGATGCCGAAGCAGCCGAACGTAGGGCGGAGAAGGCGTGGAGTCGTGCGGAGATCGTGCAGCCCTCGTTCCAACGCCGGTGGAGGTAGGACGAGTAGGCGTGGACCTGGCCGTAGCAGCGCGATCCGGTGCCCAGCGACGCCTCCTCGGGCGTGGCCGCATGCGCGTAGCGGCGTACCGTCTTGCGGTCCAGCCCGAGGGTCTCGGAGATCGCCTGGATCGGGACGCCCTTGTCGTAGAGGGTGTGCACGGCGGCGTGTCGCTCGCGGCGCCGGATCACGCGCATCCTCTCCGGCCGCCCCGATACCTCCTCGGCGGTGGCGTCAGCAGGTGTGTCCTCGGTAGGCTCCGCGAGGCAACTGCGGTACGCGGCAACGCACTTCTCGACCGCTTCGCACAGGTTCTTCCACAAATGGAAGCGGTCTGCGACTTGGATCGCGCCAGGACAGGCGGTGCGTACAGCCTCGGCGTAGGCACTGGCCCGGTCCCGGCAGACGATCTCCGCTCCAGGGTGTGCGCGCAGCCACGCGGTGAGGGTGTCCGCTGTGCGGTCGGGCAGGACATCGACGCGTTCGCCGGTCTCCACGTCCAGGATGATCGTTCCGTAGACGTGCCCCTTCTTCAGGGCGAAATCATCGATGCCCAGCACACGCGGTGCGGCACCGACATGCTTGTCCGGCAGCCTGCGTACGAGTCTGAGCAGGGAGTTCGCACTCGTCGGGATGGACAGGTGCGCGGCCAGCCGGGCACCCGGACGTCCGGCGAGCGCCAGGGCGATCTTCTCCAGCGAGCGGCGCAGGAGCGGTGTGCGCCGCGCGAATCGCTCGGTGAGCCCGTCGACTTGCTCGACGAATGTGCGGCGACCGCACGCGGCCACCGGGCAGAGGAACCGCCGCACCTGCAAGTCGATCACGAACCGTTGCCCGACCGCCGCGAGGTCGGCAAGGCGCCGCCGGTAACCACCATGGACACGACCGGACACCCCGGCGCAGTCCGGCCACGCCGCCTCGCGCGTCACCGTCCGCGCCGTGAGGGATATCCAGCCGCCGTCCGTTCTGACCTCGTCCACCACCACGGAGGACAGGTGGGAGAACGCCATGGAGAACATCGAGAACACGCTGCAATCACACGGGCAGTCATCCTGCCAGCCCATTGTGACGCCGCGTCACCGCCCCACAAGAAGTGGATCAGAGCCGCTTGCCACGGCCGCCGCCACCCTAACTACTCACCAGTGCAACCGGGAATGCGGAATCTTGATCGTCCTTCCCGTTTCCGCTCGCTTGATGATCCATGTGCACCGCGCCCAAGTAATTGCGCCAACGCCCCCCGCGAAGAGAGTGAAGAGCGCAACGAACTGTTGCCTCCCAGGCAGTGTCCATCCGTGCATCTGCTCCCACACGACAGTTGCTCCGCCGACCAGCAGGAGCAGGACCGCCAGACGGCGCCGCCACCGCTGAACACGCACGTACTGGCTGAACCTGCGCTGATCTTTCGCGGTCTGGACCGCGCTGGTGAGGGAGGGCGCGCCCGAGAAGACCACGCCTCCATAGATGTCGCGTGCCATCACGGCAGGTCCCTCAACGTTGCCGCTCAAATTGTTGCGTGTATCCCCCTGTTGACTCATGTGTCGGAAGGTACGCCCAACACCTCGGTGATCACCATCTGGGCCTGGTACTCGGGTGACAAAGGGCGGCAGGGGCTTCCCTCACAGATCGATAACCACAGCGCGAACGGGTTGCGGTAGATCGTGCACTCCATCTCACACATCACACACGAAGGGCGTCGCCTGCTCACCTAACAAAGCAGCTCACCCCTCAGCGATCTACCGTTTCGCGCGATACAGGAGGTACCCACCCGGCACTCCCCAATAGAGACCAAGCAGTACGAGAGCGGGATACAGAAGTCGAAACCACACAATGTTGAGCATCGTGGCAAGCAGAAGCGCCAAGCCCAGCAGGACAAGGAAGACAGAGAAGTAGAACCAGCGGCGTTCTCGCGCGAGGTACTTCGCGTATGCCAGCTCTGCCGCCAGGTGCTCCGCATCCTCGGCATCCAGCTGAGCCTTAGCACGTGCCCGCCACCGTGCCTCGAACTCGGCTTGTTCAGCGCTCAGCAGAGGGGACGGAGACAACACCACATCTCCATGGATCGTCCCCGCCTGCACGGCATGCCCCCCGATGGTGCCGCTCAACTCATTTCGCATAGACGGCTGTTCGCTCATGAGTCGGAAGATACGCCAGCCTTGCCCCTGCGTATGCGTTGGCCGAGCAAGTCATCAGCCAACGCCTACGTGGGCCCCGCACTACGATGTGGTGCGCAGCCTAGGGGTGGGTGCCTCCTGCTCGCCATACCGGCAGAGGCCACCCCCTTGGCCATCGAGGTGTGCGCAGTTCAGGTCTGACCGAAAGGTGTCCCGAAACTCAGCGAGCCCACGTTGCCAGCCTGAATCACTGGGCCGCGCTGCACGCCCCCGCTGATCGTATTGTGAACGTCCGCGGCCTGTTGGCCATTCCCAGTGACAGCCAATTCAGCAAGCATTGCCCGCAGTTCGGCAGATGCAGCCGGATTTGACAGCAAAGTGCGGCGCAATCTCGTACGCCACTCCGCTTCGATGTCCAAGGCGGTCTGCTCGTCGCCAGCCTGCATCGCTGATGCTAGTTGTCCGCGCGAGGTCTCCAACTCTCCCGCAATCACGTCTTCCCTGCCACCACCGCGGCGCGAGAAGAACGAGACCATTCGGTCACGAGCTTGCGTCCAGGAGTCCACCGCCATCTGCTGAATCAACGCCGTGGCGCCTGCGGCGGCGAGTGCCATCAACTCTGCTTCCATCGAACCCCCTTCGAAGCTGCTAAGAACTCCTAACAGAATGGCGTTTCTCGCCTTGGAATACTGGTTCCTGATGGTGCGTTAGCCCTCACATGAGGAGGGGTGAGCAGCTTCCG
>NZ_JBSGAW010000051.1:0-28155 GCF_053600955.1 Streptomyces sp. NPDC004838
GAGCCAGGTCTCCTGGAGGACGTCCTCCGCGTCGGCCGCCGATCCGAGGATCTCGTACGCGACGGTGAAGAGCAGACTGCGGTAGGCGACGAACGTATCGGTCGCCGGATCAGCGGCGTGGTCACTCATGTCCCGGCCTCTCTGTTTCGCGGCCTACTCGGGTCGGCGAAGCCCGTCAAGCGTGCGTTCACGGTTAGTTGGTCCCTTCTCCTCGGTGATGTTCTCGGTAGCGGTTCGACCCCACCCCACCCGTCCCGTTCGGTCGAGGGGATTCCGCCCGGCGCACGGCTGGGACACGACGTGACGTCGACCACGGTCCATCGCGCCTGAACCCCCGTCGGATACGTGAGTGCGGCACCGCACCCGACGGGGGCGCGGCCTCGGGCAAGCGGTCCGGATCCGCTCGGCCGACCGGGCCCGGCTGTGAATGCCTGGCCGGGCTGCCCGTTCAGCGGGCGGCCGGCGCCTCGCCGCGCTTGGCCCGCAGCAGTTCCCGGCGCTTGTCATCCTTGAATCCCCAGGTGAACGAACCAGGCTTGCGCGCCTCGTCCGCCATGTCCTTGACGACGTCCTTGCAAGCGCGCTCCTTGATCCCCGCGGCAAGACGACCGCCGATGTGGTACCGATTCGCGGTGTCGTCCTTGGAGGCGAGCTGTACAGCGCCGGCGCGACGGCCCAGGCCGATGCACTGGCCGAAGACACCCACCGTGATGACCGCGGGCAGCGCACCCGAGATCCGGCCCAGCACCGTGTCGGCAGCGTGCGCTCCCAGCGGACGCGCGGTCTGGCAGCTCATCCGCAGCGGCAGGTCCGACGGTGCCGCCGCGTCCCCGGCCGCGACGATGCGCTCGTCGTCCATGCTCGTCAGCGTCTCGTCGGTGAGCAGGCGGCCCGAGGAGTCGGTGCTCAGCCCGCTGCGCTTGGCCAGGTCCGGCACGCCGAACCCGGCGGTCCAGACGGTCACCTCGCTCGGCAACCCGCGGCCCCCACTGAGCCGCACGGCGTCGCGCTCCACGGCCGTCACCTTCGTATCGGGGCCATCGAGCACGGTCACACCGAGCCCGACGAGCCGCTTGGCCACCGAGCGCCGGACCCGCGGATGCAGATAAGGTCCGAGCACTCCGCCGCACACCAGGGTCACCCGGCGGCCCGCCTCCGCCAACTCGGCGGCGGTCTCGATACCGGTCGCACCGGCTCCCACCACCGTCACCTCGGCCGTCGCCGGCGCTGCGTCGACGACTGCCCGCAGCCGCTGCGCTTCCTCCAGGGTGGCGATCGGGTAGGCGAACTCGGCCGCTCCGGGCACGCTCGGGTCGGCGCTGCCACTGCCCACCGCGTAGATCAGATAGTCGTAGCAGACCGTGCCGCCGCTCGCCAACGTCACACTGCGTCCGGGGGCGTCGATCCGTGTCGCGGTGTCCACCACCAGCCGGACACGCTCACCCAGAACCTCCCGGTAGTCGACGACCGCCGGGTGGGACCCGCCCACCAACTGGTGCAGGCGGATCCGCTCGACAAAGCTCGAACGCGGGTTGATCAGCGTCACGGTCACGTCATCGCGTTGTGTCAGGCGATTGGCCGCCAAGGCACCGGCGTATCCGCCGCCGATCACGACCACATCGGTGTTCCCGGTCACGGTGTCTCCTTCGTTTCGAGGGCTCGCCCTCAAGACACCGCGTACTCGATCTCTGTGACAGTACGTGAGCCAGATCACCCCATATGAAACAACGGGAGAAGACGGCCGCTGACGCATCCGCCGTCACCCGGCACCTTCCACCAGCGCCGTCCGTGCGCGGTTGAGACCCCCGGCGACGGTCGCGGATTCGGTGGCGAGGAAGTCGCGGTCTCGCCGCCGCCGACGTTCAGCCGTTCGGCGACCTGCTCGGCGGTGAGCGCGCCGTGGCCGGGTTCCCGTCCGGTTCCGAGCGGAACACGGCACTCGGGGCCCCCGCCCACGCTCGCCGGTGGCACGCCTGCCTTCACGCCGGCGTAAGCACGTTGACCAGAGCCGCGGGGACGACCTGGTACGACACTTGGCCGCAGGGACCGTCACCGACGGCGTTCCCCCGACGTGCGTTCCGTTCTGGTGAAAGGGCGAACACCCCATGTGGAAAGGCTGCATTCCGGTCCTCGACGAGGAGCCGGTCCGGTCGGGGCGGGAGATCACCGGCTGGCGTGTGCCGGGCGTCGGTGAGCTGGACGTCGAGTCCGAGGGCTTCGGGCTGACCGTGTCGCCGTCCGGCGCCACGGTGCGGGTGGAACTGTCCTTCGCCCGCGCGTACACGGAGTCGGAGACCGAGCCGTACCGCGGACTCGGCCCCGTCACGCTGGTGCTGGAGGACGTGGAGTCCGTCGAACTCGGCACACAGGGGGTCCCCGGGGGCCCGCTGTGGAAGCGGGTGCTCGGCAGCGACCCGCGGGACGAGGCGTTGCGCATGGAATGGGCGGAGGCGGACGACGTCCTCCACGTACGGGAGAACGGGATCGTCCTCTCCTGCCGGGGCGGCACGTGGCACTGGGCGCTCGGCGTCTGAGAGCGCCGACTGTCCACCGACGCGGTGGCGCGATCGTTCAAGACACCCCCTGCGAACCGGCCTAACGTGTCCGGAAGACGCGACGACGGAAGGGGCGCTGGACATGGACGAATTCGCGAGCGCCAGACTGGTGGCGCTGGTCCAGCGGGCCCTGGCCGGTGAGGGGATCCGGGTCGTCGCGCCGACGGCCGGCGGGGCGCTGCTGCCGTTCGAGGCGAAGCGGCGGTTCCTGAGGGACGTGGCGCGCGATCACGGGCTGCTGCCGTTGCTGCGGGCCGGCTCGCTGATACCGGCCAACCCGTCCGACCCGGCCGTATCGGCGCTGCTGAGCGCGGTCGGCCCCAGGGACCTGTTCGCGCGGTGGCAGCGGCTGGAGCGGTTCACCCACTCACGGCACCGGGTGGTGGTACGGGAATCCGGTCCGGGACATCTCGTCGCCGAGCATCTGGGACCGCCCACGGAACCGCCCGAACCCGCCGAGGACGCCCTGGTTCTCGGCGTACTGACCGCGCTGCTGCCGCTGACCGGCGCACGGGACATCACCGTCGGCGCCGGGCACGGGGAGCCGTCCACCGTGTTCGCCGACGGCGCCGTCACGGGGGCACCGCCTGATCACGGCAGCGGGCTCTGGCGGTTCACCTGGTCCGGCACCGCACCACCCGTACACCCGTGCACGGCGGAATCCGGCACGGACGCGGTCGCGCGCACCCGGGCACTGCTCGGCGCCGATCTCGCCCGACGCTGGACACTCGCCGGTCTCGCCACCGAACTGGGCCTGCCGGTGCGGAGCCTCCAGCGGCGGCTGGCGCGCGAGGGCGGCTTCAGCGGACTCCTCGGCGAGCTGCGGACGGAGGCCGCCGCGGCACTGCTCCTGCGGAGCGCCCACGGCATCGGCGTCATCGGATTCGCCTGCGGCTACGCCGACCAGCCGCACTTCACCCGCCACTTCAGGCTCCGTACCGCGATGACACCGGCCGCCTACAGGTCGGCGTTCCAGCGGCCCGGCCCGAACGAGCGGCCCGACACGGACGACGTTCCCGACCCGCATGAGCGGACCGCCCCGGATACGCGGGCGGCCCGTACCGATGAACCAGCGAGGAGAAGGACCGCATGAAACTCACCGGCACAACGGTGCTCGTCACCGGCGGGGCCCGCGGCATAGGCCGGGAGATGACCCGGCAGCTGGTCGGGCTCGGCGCGCACGTGGTGGCCGTGGGCCGCGCGCCCGGCCCGCTCGCCGCCCTTCAGGACGAGTACGGCGACAGGGTCTCCACGGAGGCCGTCGATCTCTCCGACCCGGACGCCGTCGACGCCTTCGGCGATGAACTGCCCGGCCGCCACCCCGGACTCTCGGTCGTCATCAACAACGCCGGAGTGCAGAATCTCAGCGACTTCCTCACCGCCGATCCGCACGACTCGCGACCGGTGCTCCGGCGGGAGCTGGCGGTCAATCTGGACGCCGTCATCTCCCTCTCCACCGGGCTGCTCCCTCATCTCAGCAGCCGTTCCTCGGCCGCGATCGTGAACATCACCAGCGGACTGGCCATCGTTCCCAAGCCCTCGGCACCTGTGTACTGCGCGGCCAAGTCGGCGGTCCGGACCTTCACCCGGTCACTGCGCTACCAGTGCGAGGACGGCGCACCGCACATCCGGGTGATCGACGCGATCCTCCCGCTCGTCGACACCGATATGACGCGCGGCCGGGGCCGGGGCAAGATCAGCCCGGCCCAGGCGGCGCACGCGGTGATCGAGGGCATCCGCCGGGACCGGGCGGAGATCTACATCGGCAAGGCGCGCCTCCTGCCCTCCCTGATGCGCCTCTCGCCGTCGCTCGGATACCGGGCCCTGCGTCATGGCTGAGGCCCCCGCCCCCGCTACGGGGGAAACCCCCTTTGGGGAAACCGCTCCCGGGGAAACCGCCCCCACCCGCACCGCACGGCTGCTGCTCCGGCTCGACCGGGCCTCGGACCGCCGGTGGTTCCTGCCGACACTCGCCGTCTTCCCGGTGAGCGACTACGCACTGCCGGTCCTTCCCAACCAGATGCTGCTCATGGGGTTGTCGGCGCTCCATCCCCGGCGCTGGCGGGCGATCGCCCTGACCTTCGTCACCGCGTCGGTGCTGGGAGCCTTCCTGGCCGCGACGGCCGTCAGCGCGGCCGGGCCCTGGCTGCTGGAGACCGTGGGCGCGGTCGCGCCCGGCCGGGCCGAACTGCGGGAGGTCGCCGGGCAGGTGGAGCGCTACGGCGCGTGGGCGCTGGCCGCTCTCGCGCTGCTGCCTTTCACGCCCCGGACCGCCGTGGTGGTGTGCGCGCTCGCCGGGATACCGCCCTGGACCGTCGCCCTGGCCGTACTGGCCGGCCGCCCGCTCCCCGTCGCCCTACTCGCCCTGGGCGGGGCGAAGGCGCCGGGCCTGCTGCGCAGGTCGCGCCGGATCGACCGGGTGCTGGCCGAAGTGGAGGCACGGAGCGTGCGACCGGCCTGAGCGGTCCGGGCCCCTCGCGGTCGCGGGCCCCGGGTGCTCAGCCGGGCTGCGCCGGGCCGCACCGGGGTTCGTGAACCGGCCCGGTCGGCGGGCCGGGGCCCATCAGGGGGTGCGACCGGGATACGCGCCGAAGGGGCAACGAGATGATCTTGAAACCCTGTGGAGTTCTGAGTTCGCCAACTCATGACCGCGACGACGGGCGAGCCGCCTCCGGAGTGCTAGGCAGTCCGTGCCCTTTCCACTCCGGCGTCACATCACATGACACCGAACCGCACTCTCGGCACGGTCCCCTACGTGCCCCTCGCACAGCGCTACATGTCCGTTCGCCGTAGCGAGTACGAGAAGAGGGCCGTAGTGGCCGCGGTGCGCGATGCGAACCTGGGCGATCTGGCCGGTCACGGACCTTCGGCCCCACGCGGGACGGTTCGCCAGCGTGGGGCCTCGTCGTCGGGGACGTCCGGGGAGTAGAAGTGGAACGGCACCCCGAGGTAGTGGGCCAAGGCCCGTCCTGCGTCGGCGGCAGCGGTGCCCGGCGGGGGCTCGCCGGTGCGGTGGCGGACGGTCGCCAAGTGGCCTTCCCCGGATGGGTCGTCCAGGACCGCGATCAGGAGCACGAACCAGTCATGGACGGTGTCGCCGTCCCAGAGAGCCTCAACCGCGGCCACCCGGCCCGGATGGGCTGCGGCTCGGGCAGCGAGTGAGGAGACATCGAGCGGATCAGGCCGCGTGTACCGCACTCGGTCGCCGAGGACCTCGTATCGCGCGTGGACCACCTGCTCCGCCTCACGAAGGCCAAGGCCCAACGGCCGCAGCGCCTCCCACACGGCCTTGACCGCCGTAAGCCGACGATCGTTCCACACGTGCGCGTCGACCTCTCCACGGGTCCGATCCTCCAGGCGGGTCCACCAGCCGCTCGCTGGGCCACCGGGGGCGGATTCCGTGAAGTGCGTCACGAGCCGAACGTACCTCAGTCGGCTGTGGCTCCGCCGTCACGACCGCAGGATCACCGCCGTGACGGCGGCGCCCGCCACATGACCCGCCACCGTGGCCCGCCATGCAACTCATCCCCGGCGTGACCGCCGGGATCGGGGCGCTGTCGGAGATGCCGCAGACGCTGCTGGACCACAACCTCGCCGGGCTGCCCGCCACCGCCCGGAATCCGGTGCTGCAGGCAGCGTGAGCCGCCCTGGAGGGAAAGCTCGCCCTCTTCTGGCAGCGAGTGAGAACGGCCGCGACCCATGACCGCCACATGGTCCGGCTCCGGCTCAAGGGCGTCTCCTTCGACGCCCCGGTGCCCTCGTCCTCGATCCGTGCACTGCTACATTGAGAGGCATGTCGAGTCCTGAGGCGGAAAGAAGCGGGCCACCGGTTGTCCGGTGGCTGATCGCGTAACCCTCTGACGACCCTGCTCTCTCCGGCCCCGTCGCCGAGCAGTGCGTCGCGCATCCGCCACGGATCAACCGCATCGCGGGATCGTGCCCGGAACTCCCGGGACGTCTCCCACGCGACAGCATTGACTTCTCGTCCGTGCGTCGCGTCTTCCCCCATTCTGCGATGTAGTCGGAGCTTTTCCATGCCATTCGCCATCTACGTTCTCGGGCTGGCCGTATTCGCCCAGGGGACATCGGAGTTCATGCTGTCCGGGCTCGTCGAGGACATGGCCGCCGACTTCGGCGTGTCCCTCCCGGCCGTCGGCTCGCTCACCTCGGCCTTCGCCATCGGCATGATCGTCGGCGCGCCGCTGGTCGCGATGCTGAGCCTGCGATGGCAGGGCCGCCGGGCGCTGCTCGTCTTCCTCGTCACTTTCCTCCTCGCCCACGTCATGGGCGCCCTCACCCACAGCTTCGAGGTCCTCTTCGTCACGCGGGTGATTGCCGCACTGTCCAACGCGGGCTTCCTTGCCGTCGGCCTCGCGACCGCGGCGAGCTTGGCCGGACCCCAGGCCAAGGGCCGGGCGACCTCGGTGCTCCTGAGCGGAGTCACCCTCGCCTGCATCGCGGGCGTCCCCCTCGGCGCCGCACTGAGCGAGGTCTGGGGCTGGCGCTCGGCCTTCTGGGGCGTCGCGATCATCTCCACCCCCGCGGTCCTCGCGGTGCTGTGGTCCGTGCCGGCGACGCCCGTCGACCCTGCGGCTCCCAGCGTCCGCCACGAGCTGCGGGCGCTCCGCACACCCCGGCTGATCATGACGCTCGTGCTGGGGGCGCTGGTCAACGGAGCGACGTTCTGCTCGTTCACGTACCTCGCGCCCGTCATCACCAACGTGACGGATCTGAGCTCAGGTTGGGTGCCCGCCACACTGGCGCTGTTCGGCGTCGGGTCCTTCGTCGGGGTCAACGTGGGCGGCCGGCTGGCTGACAGCCGTCCCGGCCGGGTACTGGCGGTCGGTGGTGCGGCGCTGCTGGCGGGCTGGCTGATCTTCGCCCTCACGGCCGCGAACCCGGTCGTGGCGCTGATCCTCGTCTTCGTCCAGGGGGCGCTCTCGTTCGGCGTGGGCTCCACGCTGATCGCGCGGGCCCTCTACACGGCGTCGGACGCCCCCACACTGGCCGGCGGCTTCGCCACCGCCGCGCTGAACGTCGGCGCCGCTTCCGGACCCGCCCTGGGCGGCCTCGCCCTGGGCGCCGGACTCGGCCACAGCTCGCCTCTGGTGGTGAGCGCCGTACTCGTCGCCACCGCCCTCGTCCTGGCGGGCATGGCCCGGGTCTTCGGCATCACCGTCGCCGAGGGCGACACCGGCGCCACGGAGAACCGTCGGGTGGAGGCTCGTTCCTGACCGCCGCTCCGCGTGTCCGGTGGCCCATCCTCCTCGTGGGGGCGGGCCACCAGCCGTAGGGGAAAGAGCGCACGGGACACCCTTCGGAGCAGGGCATCGAAGCGCTACTGCTCGTAGCGCCGACGGGCGAGATGAGCGGTGATGTCGGCGGCCATCTCGACTTTCTCGGGCAACGCCTGCCTGATCCGGCTGAACACCTGTTCTCGCTCCGAGGGTGGGAGTACGAGATAGGCCGAGACGGTGGAAAGGTGGCCAACGTAGTCGCGAGGACTCATCGTCAAACGCCGTCGGACGACAACCTGCCGAACGTCGGTGAACCACGTCGACCGTTGGAGTTCCGTACCCGGCCACTGCATGTCATGCTCCGGAGGCGTTCCGTCCGGTGACGGGACGTCATCACTTTCCAGGAACGGTGCCCGCATCGCCCGCACCGCTTCCTCGACAGCCGGGTCAGCCAATCGCAGGGGCCCGCCGAACGAGGCGAAGACACCACCGGGCTCCAGCAGCGCGGCCATGCGCTCCCACCGGCCGTCCGGCCTGGTCCAGTGCAACGAGGCTGCCGCATAGACCAGCCCGTACACCTCGCCCGGTCGCAGATCCTCGAAAGCCGCCAGTACTGTGCGGACGTCCGCCGGTACGCGCCTGCGCAACTCGGTCAGCATGGCCGCATCGGGATCGGTGGCAGTGACGGCGACCCCCTGTCGGGCGAACAGGCGGGTTGCCTTGCCCGTCCCCGCACCAATCTCCAGGGCAGTCCGAACCGGACGACCCGCGTACGTCACCACCAGGTCGAAGAGCTCCGCGGGATATCCCGGCCGGAACCGTTCGTACGACTCCGCCACCGCTCCGAAGCTCAAGCCGCGATCAGACATACCCGGCAGCCTGACACGGGCCGCGTCGCCCGCGCTTGTCCTTTTCCCGAGCCTCCGGCCGCCCGATAGGGCCGCGTCTCCTCCCAACGCACGGTAAGGGCGGTTCAGCGCCGTTGTTGTCCTCGTCCAGCCCCGGCGTGTCCGGGTCGCGCAGCGGGCGCGGTGCGCCGGCGGCCGTGGTCGAGGCGGTGAAGCCGTAGCGGTTGAGGACGTTGAGGTTGCGGTGCTTGAGCGGGTCGAGCCGGCCACTCCCTCCAGTCTCTCTCAGCCGGCCTGCGATTGACCGGGCGGGCGGCCGGGCCCTGTGGTGCGCAACTGAGGTGATCACCTGCGCTGCGCAGAGCCGGGAGGACCTGTGACATCCTGCGGCAGTGCTTCTGAGCGATCACGCGAGCAGTGTCGAACTCCGCCTGCTGCGGTACCAGTTCCCCGAGGTTCGGGGCGACTCCTACGACGACAACTGGCTGGTCGTCGGTGGAGCGGTGACGACTCCCGAGGGCAGCTGGTCCTTTGCCGATCCGTGTCTGCTGACCCATGAAGCCGGTGAGGTTTCCGCCTGGTTGCGCGCGGTGGCCGTGGGGACGGTGGCTGTGGGGACGGTGGCCGTGATTGGACCTGATGCTGAAGGCTCGTTGTCCCCGGACATGTGGTTCGTCGAGCCGGTCCTGGCCGTCAGCCTCGCCGATCGAGGCGACAGCGAAACGGTGATTCGCGTTCACCTGTCCTTGGAGGCGGCACCCCCATGGCAGCAGGGCGATGACCGAGCGGACATCTACCAGTACGCCGTGGAGGTGCGAATGGACACGGCTGCGCTGCTTCACGCGGCTGATCAATGGGACCTTGCTCTGACTTCCTTCCCGACTCGCTGATCAGCACTGCCCTTCTCCAGAGTCTCGGTCGGGTCGTAGAGCGGCTGGCCGAGGTCGGTCAGCGGCTTCTCGACGCCGCTGGTCGCGCAGCGGTGGCGCTCGCTCTTGCGGTCCCAGCCCGATGCAGCGGACGGTGCAGATCTGCACCGCCATCCCGGGCCGGTGCACGTCCGCACGCCACAGCGCAATCACCTCGCGGTCGTCATCGTCGAGGAAGAAGAACCGCTCCGACTCCGGACGTGTGGGCACCACAGTGAACGTCCCGTACGCCTCGGCCTGGTCGTCAGTCGGAGACTCCAACGGCACGAGGGCGGACCTTGGCGGTTACTCGCAGTCGGCCGTGGTGGCCTGCTGATCCAAGCGTGTGCGCCGTGGGTGCTCGGGTCGCCAGGGTGGAGTGGTGGCGCGGCTAGCGTGGGTGCACGGCGTAGGTCAGGTGCGTCACCCGCGACGACGGCTCCGAACGGACCGGCTCCAGCGCGACCCTGGACGCGTCCACGCCCTCGAACAGGCGGGTGCCGGCGCCGAACAGCACGGGTGACAGCGTGATCGAGAACTCGTCGACCAGGCCGGCGTTCAGATGCTCCAGGATCGTCCATGCCTGCTCGCCGAGGTCGAACATGCGCTTGCCCATGACGCTCGCGCCGGTGCGCTCGAACGCCTCCCGCGCGATGTCGTCGTCGCGGCCCTCCTCGCCGCCCTCGCCGAGCTTCAGGTTCTCCCGGATGAACCGCAGCGGAAACAGCCACTGCTGCAACTCCGTCCACTGCCCCTTCCAGCGACGAACGTCCGGGTCGTCCTGCATATCGGGCGCGAAGAAGTCGTCAACTGGCACGGACTCGGGCGCGACGAAGCCGTCCAGGGACATCGTCACGCTGAAGAACACCTTCCCGACCATCAGCCCTCCGTCCCCTTCGGCGCGAGGTCGGTGACGTAGGCCGCCAGGCTGCTCAGGGTCTGCCGGCCACCCTCGATCGCGTGGTACTTCTCGACCGCCTCGTCGCGCAGTTCCATGGTGGGGAACACCGTGCGCATCTCGATCCGGGTCGCCGCGCCGTCCGGCGCGAAGGTCAGGACCGACTCGAAGGCATTCGGATCGTCACGGGACTCACCGTGCAGCAGCTCGATCCGCTCCGGCGGGGCGATCCGCAGCCAGCGGATCCACTCCGAGTAGTCGGTCCCGTCCGGCCCGTGCAGCACGAAGACCCACTCTCCGCCCTCGCGGAACTCGAAGGACCGCGTGGTGGTGGTGAACCCCTCCGGACCCCACCACCGCGACAGGTGCCGGACCTCGGTGAACGCCTCGAACACCAGCTCCCGCGAGGCGTCGATGATCCGGGAGATCACGATCTCCCGATCGGCCGCCGCCGGCTCCGCCCGCGTTTCTCGCCTTGCTCCTGCCATCGGCTATTCCTCCTGCTGTGTCTGCTTGAGGTCCTGCACGTAGGTGTCCAGCCGGTCGAAACTCTCGTTCCAGAACCGCTCGAATCCGCCGACCCACTCGTGGATCGGCCGCAGTCCGCGGGCGTCCAGGCCGTAGAGGCGCTGCTTGCCCGCCCCACGGACCCGTACCAGCCCCACCTCCCGGAGTACCCGCAGGTGCTTGGACGCCTGCGGCTGGCTCATCCCCAGCTCCTGGGCCAGGTCGGTCACCGGTCGCTCACCCGCCCGCAGCAGCGCCAGGATGTCCCGGCGCTGCGGCTCTGCGATCGCGTTGAACGCGTCCGACGTCGTCGCTGCTCGTGCCATGGCGGCCATCGTATTCCCATATCGGAATACGTCAAGCCGGTTGGGAACCGTCGGCGGTCGAGCGGATGGCCGTTCAGGACCGGTTGCTCTGGCTGGTGCGGACCTTGATGTCCCGGGACCGGTACGGCGGGGGCTGTGACCCGCCGGACCATGGCTCGGCCGAGCTGGACGTGTGGCCGACCGGTGGCAGGAGATCACCGCCAACCGCTTGGGCGGGCGCGGCACCTCAGTTGTTCCGGGCGGGCTCCGCTTCCGAAGCCCGCGGCGAGGGCGGTTCCCCAGCCGGACCCCTTCGCCCTGCGCCCTGCCGTGCGAGGACTGCGAGCAGCAGCGATCGGCCGGGCTGTGTGAGGCGTACGGCTCACCACATCGGACCGGGGCGCTCATGGTGGAGGCCGGGACGACCGCGCGACCGCCTGATCCGCCGACCTGGACGCCCCGGGCGACATCGCTGTCGTCGCAGCCGACACCCGTGCGTCGCTGGAGTACGACATCGAGTGTGCCCGACGCGCGTTCCTCAAGCTGATGGAGCAGGGAGAGCCGAACGCGGCCCCGGCTGTCGCAGCCTCCGCGCTCGTCTGTCAGCCGCCTTCGCCATCATGACCAGATGACGACATGGATGCGCTGCTACTGGGGCGAGGAAGACACCTGGTTCTACTTCGAGGTCGACGCCGAAGGTTGGGTGATCCGGCAGGTGGAACTCGAGGGGCCTGAGCTGACCCCGATCGCGGCTGCCTCCCTCACCGAGTGGCAGCGGGCCTACGACGCAGGCCGCCTTGACGAGTACGACAGCAGGTTCGGGATCACAGCGGAGCTGCCCGTCTCGGAATGGGAAGGCCACGGCCCCGAGCAACTTACCTCCGAGGAGTTCGAGGAAGTCTGGGGTCCTGCCCGTCGGCAGATCGCATCCCGCCCTGGCTGACCTGTCGGCCCCGCGGAGGCTTCTCGGCATCATCTCGACTTGACTCCGCTCCTTCCCCGCACTGTCCGAGGCGTCGACCACCCATGCGAGGTTCCTGGGTCCGCGTTGTAGCCGACGGTGGCATGATCCGGGCCATGGATCAGCTTTCGTACTCGGCTGCATGGCTGTCACGGTGGCGTGACGAGATCACGGATGCGGTGAGCTCCATGGTCTTGACGTTCGAGGAGACGAACGGCTACGGGCCGGGCACGAATGAGGTCCGGATCGCCGGCAAAGAGGCTCGTCGAGCTGTCCATGACGATCGTCGGGAGCTTCAGGAATTCGGGGATCTGTTGACGTTCTACGAGTCGATCGGGGAGGTCGTGCTGCCGGACGTGGGCAACGGCTTCTTCGTCCACTCGGCGTGCGATGTCCTGCACCGGCTTGCGGAGGAAGGGCCGGTCTTCGTCCCGGAAGCGGACGACCCTCACGGGATGGTGATCGCATCAAACGGTGGGGGCATCTTCTATGTTGCCGACCGGGGCGGCGCGATCCACCGGTCTCGGACCGCGTCCCTGGACGGTGCGGAGTTCGACAAGGTCGCCGACAATCTGCCGCGGTTTCTTGAGCACGTCCGCCGCTGCGTCGTCCTTTTCGTGGAATCGGGCGAGACCGGAGATCTGTAGCGTTCACCGGCTGTGGTCGCCGGGGGTGTAACGGATCCAGGTGTCTCGGGCCTCGGAGGCCGGCTTGGCGGTGGTGACCCGGTGGTGGCTCAGGGCCTCCGCGGTGGCCGGGGCGGGCGGTCACTGTGGCGGTTGGGCAGGGGGGTGGTTGCCCATGGGGCCGGTAGCCAGGTACTCCGACGGGGAGTTCACGGTCGGCGGTCCGGAGTGGGATCAACCCTGGGGTTGTCAGCGGCGTGGCTGGGTCCCGGGGTAGAGATCTATCCGGATGCTGTCGTCGTCCGCGATGACATAAGTGGCATCCGTGTCGTGATTCCAGCCCAACGGCAGCAGATAGTATCGGCGATCTCGTTCCACCAGCAGGCGCAATCCGCTGTACCGGTACCGGAAATGTCTGCCTTCTCCCAGATCTTCAGCCTTCAGGCCAGGGCCTCTCATGCTTAATTGCTCAGTGCTGAGCACCACCACGGAAACGCGCGGTACAAGCTGATCGGCATCCTGGCGTGCGTCGAGTCGGCCTGACTGCCCGGCTGCAAGGGCTACGACCCACATCAGGAACAGGCCCGCGGTGGCGATGGGAACGGCACGATGCCACGGTCGGCTCCGGTGGCCGACGGCAGGTCCTGCGGCGCTGCTCTGTCCCAGGAGGAGTCCGACGGCCACCAGCAGAGGGGCGGCCCACCGGAACGACCAGGGCTGGCCGAAGCGCCACGACAGCATCAGGATCACCCCCGCCACGACGAACGCGAAGTGGGCCCGGGCCACTGCGTGGGATGCCCGGCTGACGCGCCGCACGATGCGGTTGGGCACGCCGAGCGAGGGCAGTACCTGGGGGAGGCGGGGGAGAACACCGACCAGGCTCAGGGTGATGAGGACCGGGAACGTGGCGAGTCGAAGACTGCGCAGTGCCATTTCGATCGGGTCGAAGCCCACGGCAAAGACATCAAGACGGAAGTAGGCGTAGTAGGAACGGCTGTGGACGAACCCTGTGTAGAGCATCAGCGCGAGGATGAACGAGCCGGCGCCGAAGACGGAGTTGGCGATCTGGGTGGCCCTTCCGCCCTGCTCTGCAGAGGCCGGTGGAGCACTCTGCCGCCGAAGCCTTCGCGGACGGCGGTGCGGCGCCGGACCCCGAGATACACGGGCGTCCGGCTCAGGCGCGGGACGGGCCCGTCGCGCGGTGTTCCTGCGTTGTCTACGACGTCGGCCACGGGACGGGGAACGGGTCGAGTCACCTGGCGCGTCTGGTGTGCCTGTGCTGTTCATCGGTCCCTTCAGGACTCACCGGGCAGTGGGGTGTGGGTCACTTCCCGAGAGGATGCGCAGGTCCCGGCCGGTGTGGGAACGCCCTCGCAGGACGTCTGTGAGGGTGGGTCAGTGAGCTCGGGGGAAGGGTCCGGGGTGACTCCTGTGTCGGTCGGCGGGGGCGCCACTGGGCTGATGTCATCTCCGTCCTCGCCACTGGACTGTGTGCCCGTCACCCGGGGTCCGCTCCCGATGCCCTGACTGGACTGTGTGCCCGTCACCCGGGAACCGCTCCCGGTGTCCTGACTGGACTTTTGAGCAGTGGCTGACGAGCCCGCACCGGACGCCGAGGACGGCTTCCGGGGGACAGGCGAAGGGTCGGCTCCAGGGCCACCGCACCCTGACGCGCCGAGCACCAGCAGCGTCACGGCAACGGCAGTCCGGGCCAGTGTCCGTGGCTGGATCCGCATGAGCCCTCCCCCGCGTACGGCGCAGTCACGACGCTGTTCAGGAGGATTCCACCGGGAAACGAGGATGCCCGTACTTCGCATGAACTGCGTACGAGCTTTCAGGCATAGGGGGGAGCGGCTGCGCTACGCACACGCCACCGGCCGGAGAGCACCCGACCAGGAACCCAGTTCGACCGCCATGCTCCAGGATCGGTTGAACAACGGCCTCTCGACAACGTCGGCTGTGTGTAAGGGGTATGGCGGGGAGTCATCTTCAGGTATCGGCTCCCCGGCTTGGGGTGTATGCGGGATCACGAAGCACATGCCCAGATGCCTGGCACCCCACCGAGGACACCGATGACTTCCTCGCCTGCGCCGGAGACTTCCTCCGCACGCATCCCGCCCTTGCCGGCTCTGCCGTCGTGGGGCACGCGGTCACGGCCGCCTGTCCCCGGGAAGGCGGCCTTCAGGTCCGGCCACCTGGTCTGAGCCGGCGAGGAGCGGGTTGGGGGTTTTGGTGCCGGGGGCGGGCCGTGCCATGGCGCGTGCCGGGCGGGGGAGTGGCGGCGTGTGTCGGGCGGGCGGTGGCCGTGGTCCGGTGGTGCGGCGTGGTGTTCACCTGGGTTCGTGACGTGGGTCGGTTTCACCGTGCGGGCGGCTCCCGGCGGTACGCGGCGATCTTGGCGACGGTCCTGAGCGCGGTGGAGAGGATGAACGCGGGGTACACGGCACGGTTTTCGGGATCCGGAGGTGATCCGCCCCGGCCGTCGCCGGTGCCAGTGCCGCGAGTTCGCCGATGGCGGCGAACGGCTGCCCCGCGTTCCCGCCGAACCGGCTGATCCCGCGGTCGCGCCGGTCTTTCCTGTTGGTCTCGCGCCCCGATGTCGTCGCGACGGCCATGTGGAGCACGATCGCCGCGGCGATGCCGGGGCCGACGGTCCACCGCGGCGCCGCCTCGTACGTACAGCATTCTCTGCCTCGGGTCTGGTCTTCCCGGCACGTCTCGCCTCGGCGTGACGGCGATGCGGCAGGCGGCCCCTTGCGCCGGAGGGTTGACAGCCTCGGGCCGCATGACGCAAATTCATCCGTACAAATAGTTCCGGGGTGGTGCCTTCGCTGCCGTCCGCGGCGACGGCGCGGCCGGGTCCTGTGCGTCTGCCGTGGGTGTCGGCCCGATGTCGCGACGGTGTTGTGAGGGCCGGCGCGAAGGCTGCTGCGAAGGCGGTCGTGGAGGCGGTCGTGGAGGCGGTCGTCGGTGTTCGGCCCGGGCTGCTGCCCGTCCCGGAATCCGCCGCGCGTCAGTCCCGGACCGGGTCGCGGGCGGTGTCCGGGCGGGCGGTCGGCGTCTTGTGCCCCCGGCGGGCGGAGCCGGGCCGGGGTTTGGTCGGGACGGGACGGCGGACAGTGTTTCTCCGGAGAAGGGATCTGCTATGCGGTGCTTGCGATGCGGCGGCTTTTCGGCCAGGGGCGGTGTGGGATGACGGGTGTGGTGGAGCGGTTGGGCGCCTTCGCCGCCGGGCTTGAGTTCGGCCGTCTGCCGTCGGCGGTCGTGACCCGTGCCAAGGACTGTGTTGTGCACGGTCTGGTCGTCGGGGCGGCCGGGAGGGGTGTGGGGTTCGGCGAGGCGGCCGATGCGGCCCTGGGGGACGCGGGGGGCGGTGCGCATCTGCTGGGGTCCGGCCGCACGGCGTCCCCGCACCTCGCCGCCTTCGCCAACAGCGCCCTGATGCACGCCCGCGCCCAGGAGGACACGCACGGCACCTTCCACCCGGGTGTCACGGTGATCCCCGCGGCCCTCGCGGCCGCCGAGGCGGAGGGTGCGGACGGGGCCGCTTTCCTGACGGCGGTGGTGGCCGGGTACGAGGTGGGCACGGCGGTTTCGGATCCGCTGACCGAGCTGACGACGCCGCCGTTCCGGGCGACCGGCCTCTACGGCCCCCTGGCCGCCGCCGCGGCGGCCGGACGGGTCCTCGGACTCGACGCCCCCCGGCTGGCATCGGCACTGGGCCTGGCGTGCGCGTTCGCCGGGGGCGGCAGCGAGACGTTCGCCGCCGGCACCGACGAGTGGCACTACCAGTCCGGTGTGGCCGCCTCGAACGGGCTGCTCGCCGCCCGGCTGGCCGCGGCGGGGGCCAAGGGTTCACCGCTGGCGGTCGAGGGGGAGTCGGGGTTCCTCGACTGCTTCGTGCGCGGACGGGCCCCGCGGCCGGACGGACTGGCGACCGGCCTCGGCGACCGGTGGCGGCTGCTGGACGTCACCTTCAAGCCCTATCCGATCTGCGCGTTCAACCAGGCTCCCGCGCTGGTCGCCGCCCGGCTCGCCGCCGCCCACGGCGTCAGGCCCGCGGAGGTGGTCTCGGTGAGCGTGCGGATGAACGAACGCGAGGCCGCCTATCCCGGCGTGGGGTCCGGCGGCCCGTTCGGCGAGGTGGCGCAGACGCTCATGAGCGTGCGGTTCTCCGTCGCGGTGGCTCTGGCTCAGGGGCGTGTCGACTACGCGTCGCTGACCCGGTTCGACGACCCGGTCCTGCGCGACCTGGTCGGGAGGATCGACGTCGTACCGGAACCGGGCCGGCCGCCCAAGACCGCCGCCGCGACGCTCACCCTCGCCGACGGCCGGCGGGTCGAGTCGGCGATCGAGGACTCCTCGAAGGACCTCTCCTGGGACTCGGAAGCCGTGCGGGACAACGCCAGGAGGCTGCGCCCCGAGACGCATTTCTCCGAGGAGGCACTGGAGGCGCTGTTCGCGGCGGTCGACGCGCTTGCGGAGGCCCGCGATCTGGGCGGACTCCTCACGGCCGCCCTCCCAGGCCGCTGATGCGTCCGTACAAATCGACGACGGGGCGGGCGATCCGCCGCCGCCGGAAAGGTTGACTTTCGGTACGCCGGTCCATAACGTTTTATTTGTACGTACGAATTTGGGGGCTGTGGTCTGGCAGCACAGGACGGCCCCTGTGCCCCGCGGGCCCGTACGGCGCCCTCCCGCCACGGGAGCGGGGAGCTTTGGCCGTCGCGCCGCGGCGGACCGCGTACCGGCGGCGGGTGCGGGACCCCCGCACCCGCCGCCGGGGCCGCGTCCGGCGGGCGGGCCGCTCACTGACAGCACAAGCGCGGGTCATGCCGCGGAAAGGTGGATCCTGGGATGTCTCGCAACCGAGCGGACGGTATCCGGTACCGGCAGATGTACATCGGCGGGAAGTGGGTGGACGCCGGGAGCGGGGAGACGTTCGGCACGGTCGACCCCTTCACGGGACGCGAGTGGGCAAGGGTCCCGCTCGGCGGACCCGCCGACGTACGCGAGGCGGTGCGGGCGGCGGCCGGTGCCCTGAACGGTCCGTGGGGCGCCCTGTCCGCCTCGGCGAGGGGCGATCTGATCCGGCGTCTGGGGCGGCTCGTCTGCGAGCACACCGACGAACTGGCCGCCCTGGAGACCACGGACAACGGCAAGGTCATCCGCGAGACCCGCGGTCAGATGGCGGGGCTCCGGGCCACCTACGAGTACTTCGCGGGGGCCGCCGACAAGATCCAGGGCGCCACGATCCCCTCACCGCACACCAACTTCTTCACCTACACCCGCCGCGAGCCGATCGGCGTCGTCGCGGCCATCCTGCCCTGGAACAGCCCGCTGTACCTGCTGGCCGGCAAGCTCGCCCCGGCACTCGCCGCCGGCTGTACGTTTGTGGCGAAACCGGCCGAGCAGACCCCGATGTCGACGCTGAGGTTCGCCGAGCTCGTCGCCGAGGCGGGCTTCCCGGACGGCGTCTTCAACGTCGTCACCGGCGCGGGGGAGACCGGGGCCGCGCTGTCGGCCGACCCGGGGGTCGCGAAGATCACCTTCACCGGCTCCACCGCCACCGGCACGGCCGTGATGAAGGCGGCCGCCGAGCACATCGCCGACGTGACCCTGGAACTCGGCGGCAAGTCCCCCAACATCGTCTTCGCCGACGCCGACATCGACGGCGCGATGAACGGGGTCATGGCCGGGATCTTCGCGGCGACGGGCCAGACCTGCATCGCCGGCAGCCGGCTGCTCGTCGCCAGGGAGATCCACGACGAACTCGTCGGCCGTCTGACGGAACGCGTCAGGACCATCAAGCTCGGCGACCCGCTGGACATGGCCACCGAGGTCGGCCCCATCGCCTTCGGCGAACAACTCGCCAAGGTCCGCTCGTATGTGGAGATCGGACTGGACGAAGGGGCGACGCTGGCGGCCGGCGGCGACCGCCCCACCGGGGAAGCACTGGGCGACGGCTACTTCTTCGAACCCACGATCCTCACCGGCGTGCACAACGGCATGCGCGTCGCCCGCGAGGAGATCTTCGGCCCGGTCCTCTCGGTGATCCCCTTCGACGGCGAAGAGGAGGCCGTACGGATCGCCAACGACACCCCCTACGGCCTCGCCGCCGCCGTGTGGACCCGCGACGTCCAGCGCGCCCACCGCGTCGCCCATGTGCTCGACGCCGGCTCCGTCTGGATCAACTCCTACCGCGTCCTCGCCTACAACGTGCCCTACGGCGGCTTCCGGCGCAGCGGCATCGGACGGGAGAACGGCCTCGAGGGCCTGGACGCGTACCTCCAGACGAAGTCGGTCTGGGTGGAGCTGACCGGCGCGAGCCGTGACCCGTTCAAGCTCGGCTGACAGTGATGATGTTCGTGGTGACGCCGTTGGCGGGTCTGACCCCTCGGCTGACTGACGTCTCGACTGTCCTGTTTGGGATTTGTCGGCTCGCCGGGCGTCATCACGCACGCGGCCGGACGGGCGTCTGTGACTTCATAGGAGCTTGTCGCAGAAGCCCCGTCACTGTCTTGTCCACCCGCCCGACCGGCGCGTGCCGCCCTCGGAACGGACACGCCACAAGGACGGACATGACCAGCATGACGTACGACAGCCCGCGGATCACCGGTGGAGTCGACACCCACGGTCTGACGCACCACGCGGCCGTGGTCGACCAGGTCGGCCGGCACCTGGCCGACCGGGAGTTCCCCGCCACCGTCCGCGGCTACCGGGACCTGCTGGCGTGGATGCGCTCGCACGGCGAGCTCGTTGCGGCCGGGGTGGAGGGCACCGGCGCCTACGGTGCCGAGCTCGCCCGGGTCCTGACCGCCGCCGGCGTCACGGTCGTCGATGTGGACCGTCCCGACCGCAAGACGCGGCGGATGAGGGGCAAGTCCGACCCGGTCGACGCCTACGCCGCCGCGACGGCCGTGCTCTCCGGACGCGCCACCGGCATCCCCAAGAGCCGGGACGGCGTGGTCGAGGCGGTGCGGGTGCTGCGGATCGCCCGCCGAAGCGCGGTCAAGGCCCGCACCCAGGCGATGAACCAGATCCGCGGCCTGCTGGTCTCGGCTCCCGCAATGCTCCGCGAGCAGGTCGCGGGCCTGGACCGTGCCGCGCTGATACGGACCCTGGCCCGGCTGCGGCCAGGTGACGACCTGTCCCGGCCCCTGGCCGCGACCCGTGCGGCTCTGCGGCGTCTGGCTCGTCGCCACCAAGCGGTGGACGCCGAGATCACCGAGCTCGACGCGGAGATCGGCCCGCTCGTCTCCCGGGCGGCCCCGGTTCTGCTGGGGCTGTTCGGTGTCGGTCCCGAGACCGCCGGCCAGCTCCTGGCCTCGGCCGGGGACAACCCCGAGCGCATGCGTTCGGAGGCCGCGTTCGCCCATCTGGCCGGGGTCGCCCCGATTCCCGCGTCCTCCGGCCGCACCCACCGCCACCGCCTCAACCGCGGCGGCGACCGGGCCGCGAACAACGCTCTGCACACCATCGTCCTGGTCCGCATGCGCTTCGACGAACGCACCCGCGCATACGTCGAACGCCGCACCAGGGAAGGGCTCTCGAAGAAGGACATCATGCGCTGCCTCAAGCGATTCGTCGCCCGTGAGGTCTACCGCGCCCTGACCTGCACACCAACCGAACGAAACAGTCAAAACGACCTTGCTCCTGCCGCTTGACGTCTATAGGAGCATCCGACCAAGGAGACAGGGACATGCCGGAAATGACGATCGACATCCCCAAGACCAGCCGGGCCGCGGTCCTCACCGCGCACGGCGAACCCCTCGACGTGCGAGAACTCCCCGTCCCCGGCGAGCTGGAGCCCGGAGCCCTGCTCGTCAGAATCGAAGCCGCCACCGTCTGCGGATCCGACCTGCATCTGTGGGACGGATCGCTGGCAGGCAGCCAGGCCCTGGCCCTGCCCGTGATCCCCGGGCACGAAATGGTCGGCTCCGTCGTCCGGATCGGCGAAGGAGCCGGGCGCGACACCTTCGGCACCCCGCTGGAGCCGGGCGACCGCATCTGCTTCACCCACGCCTCGTGCAACCAGTGCGAGAACTGCCGCCTCCACAACCAGCCCACCCTCTGCGCCAACCGGCAGTACTACATGTTCACCACCTGCGCCGAGACCCCGTATCTCGTCGGAGGCTTCGCCGAGTACTGCTACGTCTTCCCCGACTCGGGCCGGGTCAAGGTGCCGGACGAGGTGCCCACCGACTGGGCATCGGCCGCCAGTTGCGCCCTGCGCACCGTGGTGCACTCCTTCGACCGCATCGGCCGCGTCAACCCCTGGGAATCGGTCGTCATCCAGGGCTCCGGGCCCCTGGGCCTGTTCGCCACCGCACTCGCCGACCGTCTGGGCGCGGAGCGGATCATCACCATCGGCGCCCCCGACGACCGGCTGAAGATCGCGACCGCCTTCGGCGCCACGGACACCGTGTCCCTGGCCGACGCCCCCGAGGCACAGGACCGCGTCGACGCCGTGCGGGAACTCCTCGGCGGCCGTGGCGCCGACGTGGTCTTCGAGTTCTCCGGAGCGCGGACCGCGTTCACCGAAGGGCTCGGCATGATCAAAGAAGGCGGCCGCTACATGGTGACCGGCCAGATCGACGGACCGGGCAAGGAAGTCCCCGTCAGCCCGGGGTTCATCACCCGGCGGCAACTGACCATCATGGGCACCTGGTCCGGACACATCGCCGAGTACCGCAAGGCGCTGCAGTTCATGAAGAACAGCCGCCACCGCTACGACTTCGGCACCCTCGTGCCCCACCGCTACCCCCTGGAGCGGGCCACCGAAGCCCTGACCCGGATGCGGGCGCAGCAGGACATCAAGCCGGTCATCGTGCCGCACGCCACCGCCGCACCGGAGCCGTCATGAGGCCGCTGGACGGGCTCGTCGTCCTGGAGATGGGCCAGTACATCGCGGCACCGTACTGCGCGATGATGCTCGCCGACCTCGGCGCCGACGTCATCAAGGTCGAGCGCCCCGGCACCGGTGACCCGCGACGGTCCTACGACCCCCTGATCTCGGACGGCGGAGGCCGGCTCAGCGGCGGCTTCCTGAGCTACAACCGGAACAAGCGGTCGATCACCCTCGACCTCTCCGCCGAAGAAGGCCGGGACCTCTACCGGCGGATCGCCGCCAAGGCCGACGTCATCGTGGAGAACCTGCGCCCCGGCGCGGTCGACCGGCTCGGCGTCGGGTACGACGTACTCAGCCGGGACAACCGGCGGCTGATCTACTGCGCCATCAGCGGCTACGGACGTTCCCCCGGCCACCGCGGCGTCTACGCGGACCGGCCCGCCTTCGACACCGCCATCCAGGCGATGGGCGGCATGATGGCCGTCACCGGCGAGCCCGGGGGGCCGCCCCTGCCCACCGTCACCGGCTTCGCCGACCTGTTCACCGCCGTGCACGCCGCCTTCTCGGTCCTCGCGGCCCTGCAGGGCAGGGCCCGCACCGGACACGGCACCTTCGTCGACCAGAGCATGTACGACTCGACCGCCTCCCTGCTCGAACGAGAGCTGATGCTCTGGGACTTCACCCGCCAGGAGCGCCGCCGCGGCGTGGACGGCTACGCCCCGCTGGGCTCCCTGGAGGCCGTCGACGGACACATCGCCCTGATCGTCCCGACCGACGAGATGTGGCGCCGGATGTGCAAGGCCATCGACCGCGAGGATCTGCTCGGCCATCCCCTGCTCGATTCCGTACCGGCACGGGCCGAGAACTTCACGACGGTGATCAGGCCCGAGGCCGAGCGCTGGACCCGCGCCCGGACCCGCGCCGAGATCGTCTCCCGGTTCGCCGAATGCGGGCTCCCGGCCGGTGTGGTGCAGACGATCCCCGAGATCTACGACTGTCCGCACCTGGCGGCGCGCGAGATGTTCCTCGACATCGAGGACGCCCACGCGGGACGCCGGCGCATGATCCGGACGCCGGTGCTCCTCGAAGGCTACGACCTGCCCCCGCCCGCGTCCGCCCCCCAACTGGGCGCGGACAACGAGGACGTGTTCCGCGGGCTGGGCGATGCCACACCCCAGGACCTCACGCGCTGGCGCCGAGCCGGCGTCATATGAAAGCGACCGTATGAACAGCCGTATGAACGACCGTGTGGAAGCGGTCGTAGGAAAGCGGTCGCAGGAAAGCGAAGGCAGACCACTCATGACCCCACCCCTGGCCTCTTCACGGCCCGACGTCTTCACGGCGGACCCGCCCACGCTCCTCGCCTCGCACTGCCGCGCCTGCCAAGCCACGGCGTTCCCCCCCAGGGACGCCTGCCCCTCGTGCGGCGACGCGACCGAGGAACGGACCGCGCTGTCGCGCGCAGGAGAGATCTACTCGTACACCGTGGTGCGGCAGGCGCCGCCCGGCCTCCCCGTCCCCTACGTCCTCGCCTACGTCGATCTGCCCGGGGACGGCGTCCGGGTGATGTCACGGCTGGAGGGCTTCGATCCGGACGCGGTCCGCATCGGGGCGGCCGTACGGCTGGGAACACGCCCCGCCGACGGGGACGACGAGTCCCTCATGTTCGCCTTTCTGCCCGACGAGGAGCCGTCATGACCCTGTCACCGGTGCACATCGCGGCCGCCGGCATGGTCCGGTTCGGCAAGCACCCGCGCGAGGTGACCCTCGAGGCGATGGGCGCGAAAGCCGCGCGCGAGGCGATGGCCGACGCGGGCGTCGGACCGGCCGGCATCGAGGCCCTGTACGTCGGGCACGTCTTCGGCGGGCCCGTCGCGGGACAGCGGATCGGCGCCCGTATCGGCCTGGCCGGCAAGCCCGTGAGCAACCACGAGAACTACTGCTCCAGCGGTGCGACCGCGCTGCGCGAAGCATGGATCGCCGTCGGCGCCGGCCTGTACGACCTCGTGCTCGTCGTCGGCGTGGAGAAGATGACCGACAGGATCAAGGGGGGTGTCCGGCCGGACCCGGACGACCTCGACGCCGCCTCGGGATTCATCTTCGCCGCCGGGCACGCCCTCAGCGCCCGCCGCTACATGGCCGACTACGGTGCGACCCGCGAGCAGATCGCCATGGTCGCGGTGAAGAACCACGCCCACTCGGTCATGAACCCCTACGCCCACTACCACAAGCCCGTCGCACTCGAGGAAGTCCTGGCCGCCCGCTCCATCGCGGAGCCCCTGGGACTCCTCGACTGCTCCCCGATCAGCGACGGCGCGGCCGCCGTGGTGGTCGCCAGTCCGGCGGGGCTGAGGAGGCTCAGGGCCGGTGCGGCGCCGAAGCTGGCCGCCTGCGCTCTGGTGAGCGGCACGGTTCAGGGCGGGCTCACCGATGTGAACGAGGAGGACGTCTCGCGGCGCGCGGGGCAGGAGGCGTACCGCCTCTCCGGCGTGGGAGCCGAGGACGTCGACTTCGTCGAGATGCACGACTGCTTCACCATCGCCGAGATCGTCCGGCTGGAAGGGCTCGGACTGCTGCCGAGGGGGGAGGGAGCGCGACTGACCGAGGCCGGTCACACCAGCCTCGGGGGGCGGCTCCCGGTGAACCCCAGCGGCGGGCTGCTGTCCCGCGGGCACCCCGTGGGAGCCACCGGGGTGGCACAGGTGTGCGAGCTGTTCTGGCAGTTGACCGACCGCGCCGGCGGCAGGCAGGTCGACGGCGCGCGCACGGGCCTCGCCTACTGCAAGGGCGGTTCCGTCAGCGGTACGGACGGCGCGTCCGTCACGACAGTGGTCATGCAGCGGTGAGACGGCCGGGGCCGGCCACCGTCGGCCCCGGCCCGCTCTCCTCGGCGCGCCCGGCGAACCAGCGCGCCCGGTGAACCAGCGCGCCCGGTGAGTCCCGCCGATGGATCAGTGCGGGCGGCGGATCAGTGCGAGCGGCGAAGCTCCATGCGGTAGCCGTAGCGCCGCGGATTGAAGTGCGACGTCGTGAACTCGACGAGGCTTCCGGCGGTGTCGTAATACAGGCGCTCGATCAGCAGGATGGCGTCTCCCGGTTCGCAGCCGATCAGCGCGGCCTCCTTCTCGGGGGCGTTCATCGCGGTGATGTCCTGCCGCACCCCCGCGACCGGGTGCTTCAGGAAGGGCTCGGCCGACCCGATGACCGTGCCCTCCCCGCGGGCCGGGATGCCGTTCTCGCGCAGCGTCTCCCCGAGGTCCGGGGCGACGTAGTGGCGGGTGACGACGAAGGGCAGCCCCTTGATGAACCGCCGGACCAGCGCCATGCTCACCTCGATGTAGGGCAGCTCGAGGCGGGTGGCGATCGCCGGATCGGTCTGTTGGGCGAACTGCTGGAGAACCTCGGTATCGGTATCGGGCCAGACCACGATGTCGTCGAGCGACCCGATCGAGCGCATGTACCGGCCGGTGAGCCGGCGCCCGCTGACGAAGGTGCCGCTGCCCTGCACCCGGTAGATGCGCCCCTCCGACAGCAGTGTCTGGAGCGCCTGGCGGACGGTGTGCCGGCTCACCTTGTACGTGGCCTGCAACACCTCCTCGGTGGGCATCTTGCCCCCCTCGCTGTACACGCCGGTGTCGATGTCCGTGCGCAACGCGTCGGCGAGTACGCGGTATGCCGCCGGCCTGCGAGGGGTGGCAGCGGGCTGATCTTGATCCGTCATCGGGGGTCCCGTCCCGTCCGGGGCCCCGCGCTTCCGCCGGGCCGTCCTGGGCCTGCCCTCCCGAGAATAATGTTGTACGGACCAATCGACAAGCATGGATGCCAGGACCACGAAGATCTACGTCACATTCATGCGCGTACGACTGTTGACGTCGACTTCGAAGCATCTCTACAGTCTCAAAACGTACGTACAAATTCACTTCTGGTTTTCGTGGATGGGTTGACGGGCGTCCCCATCCCGGCTGTAGCACCCCCAGCTACCGCGTACGACTGATCCGTGCATCTGCGAAAGGGATGTCAACGATGAGTTCCATGCCCGGTGCCTCCGAGAGCGCCGTCCCCAAAGGCACCGAACGAAGAATCATCGCCGCGTCGGCGGCGGGGAACCTGCTCGAATGGTTCGACTTCGCCATCTACGGTTTCTTCGCCGTCACCATCGGTGAGCTCTATTTCCCCACGGGCTCCACCACGAGTTCCCTGATGGCCGCTCTGGCGGTGTTCGGCGTCGCCTTCGTCGTGCGGCCCGCCGGCGGCTTCGTCCTCGGCCGGTTCGCCGACCGGGTGGGACGCAGGCCCGCGCTGACCCTGTCGGTCCTGCTGATGGGCGCGTCCACCACGCTCATCGCCTGTGTTCCCACCTACGAGACGATCGGGATCGCGGCACCGGTCCTGATCGTGCTGCTGCGCTGCGTCCAGGGTTTCTCGGCGGGCGGCGAGTACGCCGGCGCGGCCGCGTTCCTCATCGAGTACGCCCCGCGGACGCGCCGAGGACTGTGGAGCAGTGTCATCTCGGCGACAGCCGCACTCGGCGTCCTGCTGGCCGGTCTCACGGCGCTGGCGGTCTCCGCGTGGCTGTCCGGGGACCAGGTGGCCTCATGGGGCTGGCGTGTCCCGTTCCTGCTGGCCGCCCCCCTCTCGGTGGTGGGTCTGTACATGCGGCTCAAGCTGGAGGACACCCCCGTGTTCCGGGAGCTCGAACAGAACCACCAGGTGGCGAGCGACCCCCTGCGCCGGCTCGGCCGCCATGGCGCCTCCCGTATCGCGCTGGTGTTCGCGGCCACCGCCATCGCGGGTCTCGGCTTCTACTACCTCGCCGTCTACGTCGTCACGCACCTCGACACCGTGGTCGGCTGGGACAAGACCGACGCCCTGCTCGTCACCATCGCCGGCCTCACGCTGTACTCGATTCTCTGCCCGCTCGCCGGCATGGTCGGAGACCGTTTCGGCCGCCGGCGCACCACCATCGCGGGCGGTGTGGGACTGGGTCTGGTGGCCGTACCGAGCTTCCTGCTGATCGGCACGGGGAACGTCTGGCTCGCCCTGGCGGGACTGGCCGTGTTCGCCGTCTTCGAGGCCCTCGTGAACGTCATGCTCGGTGTGCTGCTCGTGGAGCTGTTCCCCGCGCACACCCGCGTGAGCGGGGCCTCCATCGGCTTCAACCTCGCCCAGGCCGTCATCGGCGGCCCCGGCCCGCTCATCGCGGCGGCCCTGGTGACAGGTACGGGCATCTGGGTTTCCCCCGCCTTCTACGTGGTGGCCGTGGCCGCCGTCGCCACGGTAGTGCTGCTGCGATACCTGCCCGAGACGCTGGGGATCGACCTCGCCCAGGCGGGGGAGAGCGAGAACGCGCCGACCACCACCGCCGCCGCCGCCGTCGTCGACGCCGTCCGCTGACTTCCCTTCAGGGAGTGAACGGGAAACGCGGAAGAGCGGAAGAAGGGATCACCCATGGCTACTTGGTTCATCACCGGCGCCGCCCGCGGACTCGGTGCGGAGATCGCCCGAGCCGCGCTCGCCCAGGGCGACGACGTCGTGGCGGCGGTCCGCGACCCGGACCGTGTTCCGGAGGAGTTCAAGAACTCCGACCGGGTGCTCGCCGTCGCACTGGACGTGACCGACGGCGCCGGCATCCCGCGGGCCGTCCAGGCGGCCGTGGACCGCTTCGGCGGTATCGACGTCCTGGTGAACAACGCCGGCCGCGGCCTGCTGGGCGCTCTGGAGGAGATCACGGACGCCGAGGCCCGCTCCCTCTTCGACCTCAACGTCTTCGGTCTCATCAACGTCACCCGCGCCGTGCTGCCCGTCACGCGCGAGCGGAACTCCGGCAGGCTCGTCCACATCGGCTCCCGCTCCGGCTTCGAGGGCGAGCCCGGCGTCAGCATGTACTCCGCGTCGAAATTCGCCGTCGCCGGTATCAGCGAGGCCCTGTCGGCCGAACTGGCGCCGTTCGGCATCCAGTCGATGGTCGTCGAACCGGGCGTGTTCCGCACCGACTTCCTCGACGCCAGTTCCCTGTCCGTAGCCGCCACCCGTATCCCCGACTACGACGGCACCCCCGCCCACGTCACGCTGGACTGGATCGACAAAGCCAACCACGCCCAGCTCGGCGACCCGGTCAAGGGCGGCGCCCTCATCGTCGAAGTCGCCTCGGGCGACAAGCTGCCCACCCACCTCTACCTGGGCCGCGACACCCTCGACCGCCTCCAGGTCAAGCTCCGGCAGATCCAGGACGACCTCGCCCCTTGGCGCGAGAAGTCCGCGGCCACCGCCCACGACGACGGGTAACCCGCCACGGGCAACCCGCCCCGCCCGATCTCCGGCCACAAAACGTGGCGACCTTCCAAGGCACCGGTGGCCTAGCTGTGTGCCGGTGGCCGGGCGTCTGGCGCCGGACGGGGTACGGGAGTTGTTCCGGCGGCACCTCCCCGGGGGCAGCCGCAGAGCCCCTGTTCCCGGACG